>NZ_QCYK01000003.1:0-300000 GCF_003071345.1 Chitinophaga parva
CGCTTTCCTGCGACTTGAGAATGCCTATAATCTGGCTCTCCGTGAATTTGCTCTTTTTCATAATTCTTCCCTTTTAAAGGTAGCACTTTTATATTTTTATGTGCTACCGTTTACAGGGAAGCTTTCATCATCACTAGCATGATTTGTCCCTTTTTCGTTTTGCGCTAGAAACCGTGCTGATAGCGCGATTTCTAGGAATACGGAATTAATTTTTGGAGTTCGAAATGCCCCAATTTTCTGATCATAGACAATTCCCTCCGGAAAAACGACTTTTTGCAGTTGCTCTTTCACTTTGATTCCTCCGGAACTCCATACTGTAGCGAGTTTTGAGCAAATATTTATTGCTTCTTCAAGCATAAAATCGAGGTTCGAAATGGAATTTTGACATTGCGATAGCTGTTTGGAAATATTGGCGTTCTCGGCAGTGAGTCGCTGATGGAATTTATCAAAGGGCTCTTTGCTCATACGCTCCTGTATGAAGAACTTTTCCCCTATCTTATCAATCTTTCCCTAGACTTCCGAAAGCTAGTTTTTCCAGAATAGCGGGCATAAACTCCGGTGCTACCTTTAGCCGGTCCAATTCCTGCTTGAATGCATCATGAAGCTGAACAGCGTTTGTGTTACATTTGCAACCAATGGTTCTACATTAATAATAGTAAAACCATAAGTATCACTTTTATGTTCTTGGGATGAGGTCGAGCATAACGATGGACTGAAGATAGCTGATCATCGACCGGAGGGGGGTACAGTTTATTTGGACAAAATTGAATATGGAGAAAGTAGATTAATGCCTTACGCTGTTCGTGAAGCGGCGATTCACTTTGTTGGCAAGAATAAGGGGTGGCTCTTATAAAAGTTTTATGATGATGTTTGGATTGGAAGACCAGTCAAGATCGTTGAATGTATTGACGCTTGGGTATTCTACTGACCTTTCAATTTCTGTTGGACTTGGTGTAATGGGATATGAGGGTCATGCTAGCGTCGGAATTGGAGTGGGGCTGGGACAAGTATCGGTTGGAAATAGCCATACTGACGCTAACAACAATGTTACGGGAGGAGATATTACGGTCCGACCAGGTGCTGTAACCGTTCTTGCTGCTGTTATTATTACGACAGCCCTTCCAGCTTTGGCATTCTAGAATTGTATAAATATGGAAAACAGATCGATTAGGAAAGGCCTTGCACTGCTTGGTTTGCTTATGGTATTTGGTGGCATTGGCTATGTATGCCTTAAAGGTTTAAAAGGGTTTAAGTCGAATCAAGACTTGTTTGCTGAGGACTTGCCGACGACATTTAAAATGCTGCCAGAAGATTCGGCATTAATTCAGAACGAATATTTAAAAAGAATTAAGGTTGTTCAAGTTCGCAATAACCGGGTTCGACGGCCGATGTCTCAGTTTCTTGTTGATAATAGATACTCACTTTTTATATGTAAATTGGATAGTCTGGGATTGTTGTCATTTAAAGACTCCTTTACTGTGAAATATATAGGTGCGGATCGGACAACCGGGATAGTTTACGATGTCCTTGATCTAGGGCCCTATGAGTTTCAGTATAGGTCTGAAAGTGTCGGAGATGCTTCTTTTGTGCTTTTAACAATGAAAGGGGATTCCGTGCAGCAAACTCTGAGAAGCGACAGTTTAATTGGCTTTTCCGGCTTGTGTGATAATATATCCGTTAGTTATGGATATAATGAAGTTGTTGATATTTTTATGGAAGGGCGCCAGATTGGCTTTACAACATTCCCAATCCCGATGGATATTTTATTTTGCAAACGGGGAAAAAGCACTTATCTCTTAATACTTACAGCAAATAGGTCCAATGCACCCATCCCAAGAAAACTCCTATTGTCGATGTTGTCATAGTAAATAGTTAAATAATTGATTTTATGAATGAAAATACAATTACATTAATAAATCAAAAAGTAAAAGAGTTCACATTCTTGAATTTCTCAATTTTTGAATATCATCATAATGAATTTGTCATAGCGATTAGCAGTGATTTTACTTATTATCATCTGTTTGAAATAAGATTTAAGAATGTTTTTTCTGTAATATGCAATACGCTTTGGAGTGTGGATACACAGAAAGACGTAATTAAAGTTCTTGATTTCACAGAAGCATATGATTTGAATGTAAAGTATGGAGTCGAAGTTGGCTATTCAATCTTTCAGCTTATGAATGAAGATGAATTAAAGCTATATATAATTGCAGAGCATGTCGAATTCACAGAACATATTGTTAAATATTTTAATGATGTGATATGAATGAGATTATCGTGAAAGCTCCCTAAAGCTCTGAAGTTGCCTCGAAGGGTTTTCAATCCGCAGCTACAACCATTGCCGTTAATTTTGCCCTGAGTTGGAATGCTCGCCCGGTACTCTGCGCAATTCAAGCCCTTCTCGAACGAGAATTTAAAAAACTTGTAATTGCGTACTTGGCTGAGGAGATTGAGGACTACCAACAATGAGTAATTATCTATCTAAAAAGAGTATTATAGTAACACTTGCAGTTTGGAACGTCCCTGGAGAATAAATGCCATTATTTAAAAAATGAACTCTAAAGAGCAATACTTAATCGACGAACTTACCAATTTAGCTTACAGGTATTATCCCTTGGGAATATCTGATACAGAAGATGCATACTTTCTAACAGAACAGTTTAAACTTCATAACGCTCGCCTAGATGAGTTTAAAGAGAAATACGAAAGAGGGTTTTCGGATTTGTTGTCTGGTATTACGGCAAATACCCGAATTAGATGTGAAGATATAAGTGGGCTTTATTATCATGACATGTGCGTTAAGGCGCGCTTATGGCGTGATAAGCCAGTCGCAGTAAGGATTTTAGTGCTTTACATTAGCTTTGCAATTCCATTTTATGTGTTGTATGAATCCGTAGACAGGTTTGCGGGGTTTACAATCACTGACTTCCACGAGCGAAGTTACATATCGGAAATAGGTACACCTGAAAATGTGGAAATTGCAAAATTAATTGAAGCCAAAATTCCTGTTTACTTCCCTGGCATTGAGAGATTACCAACAGCGGTGAGAGATGCTCCTGTTGATAACGTTCAATTTGATGGAGTAGGGAGGATTTTGGGAATGGAAGGACCCGGATCGGTACCAATGACAATCTTTAATTGCTTTTTTAGTAACCAATATTTTTGATGCACTTTTTTTTATTGATCTTTCTGATTTCTGCATACTACACTGACTTTTAAACCACATCGATGTTGGGAAGAAAAGTTTGTTTTTAGTATACTTCCTGATTTTACCATTTAAATTTTCAATTAGGTTCGTAGTATAGATGACCTGGGGGATTTCCAGGGGAAAATCAAAAATATAATCAAATTCCTCTCAGCTGCCCCGCCAGCGTTTAATAACATAGGCATATTTTGCGACCCATTTGCAATAAACCCGTTCATTTTTTGTAAAACGCTCCCTTTTTTATCACCAGGTACACCGCGTCGAGGTTATCGATCTTAACCAGCGGGTCCTTGTCGAGGATCAGCAGATCAGCTGCTTTTCCCGGGGCAATGGTGCCGTGGGTATGCTCAATGTGGAGTGCCTGTGCGCCATGGAGGGTAGCGGCGATGATGGCATCTGCAGGTGTTAGTCCCGCCTCACGGACCAGCAGTTTTATCTCTTCCTGTACAAACGCTTCCTGGTCATCATCGGTACCGGTACAAATGGTAACGCCCGCCTTACAAGCCGCGGTGACAAAGCGTTTACCCAACTCATAATCGTACCACATGGTACTGTCAGACTGTGCCCACTTTTGATACGTTAGCAGCGTGGCATCCAGGATGATGCCTTGTTTTTGCATGCGTTTAAAAAGCTGGGTGAGGTCTGGCGTAGAATCGTTCCAGAATTGTTGCGAATGCAGGGTTGCCTTCCAGGATGCCGGTACATCCTTGTAAGCCTCATGTACGAGTAACGGCGCGTGGGAAAGTGGGCTTACCCCTGCGTCCACGAGATCTGATGGAATAGCGGCCTGCAACCAGGCATGGCCCCATACGGGCATGTTTTGCCGGCGGGCTTCCTGTACAATTTTCTTTACCAGTCCCGGTTCCAGGTTGGCATACAACTTTATGCCAGAAGCGCCCGTGCCCTTAGCGGCAGCAATAGCCAATGGCAGGTTAGTACTGTCTGTTACTGCGAGCATGTACGGCATCTTGCCCGGCGTAGCGCCTCTGGTGGAGGTGCCGGTGCGTGGGTCTGCAAAGAATACCGGGCCAGCCATGAGCGCAGCGTAATAGATGTCTGGCGATACGATGTCGCCGGTCAGCGCGTCCCGCGAAAGGCCGGCCAGCGTACGGGCATCGCCTGCCATATCCCGTACCGTGGTAACGCCGCTGTACAGCATACGTTGCAGCACCTCCAAGGTGTGGCTGCGGTTATCTGTGCCGGATGGATCTGTGGCCAAATGCACATGGGTGTCTATCAATCCAGGAAGCAGGAATTTGCCTTTCAGGTTGATGTTCACCAGGGAGTCGGGCAGGGGCTTGCTGTTATCGGGAAACACTTCGCGGATCAGGTCATTTTCTATGATCACGGTTTGCCCGGAAAGCGGGGTCCGGTGGTTAGCATCAATGATAGTCAGGCCGGTCAGCGCGTATTTTTTCAGCGCAACCTGGGCCAGGCCAACTTGTGTAATAAGTAATAAAGACAACAGTAGCGGGTAGCGCATTTTCATATTGATGGGGTATTTATGGGAGTAAAGTAAATAACCTATTTCTTATATTCAAATGCAGGTATCCCTGTATACCCGGTGTTTTCCCATACAAATAATGAACCTGCTAAGTGTTGTTCATTTAATTCCGCTGCAGTAAGGCCTTTGCGTGCAGTTGTGATATACAAATCCTGCAGTTTTTCTCCCCCAAAAGTGCAGGAAGTGACGTTCGCCACCGGTAAAGGAATCGAAAGGAGCTTTTTCCCTGTTGCCGGGTCCCAGCGGCTAACCTGCCAGCCGTTCCAATGTGCTATCCACAGCATCCCTTCCGTATCTACCGTCATTCCATCGGGAATGCCATCTTCTGGTACAAATTCGACCACAGTTTTTATCCCGGAGATTTCACCGCTTTGATCATAGTGATAGCGCACCACGCTGCCGGTTGTTGAGTCAATAAAATAGAAAAATCGCTGGTCAGGGCTCCATGTCATCCCGTTTGAGATGGTCGTGCCTTCGATCTTTCGCGATATCGATAGTGCTTGTCCTAACATATAGACGGTGCCGGCGGCTGGAGCCTCTGTTAAAGACATTGTACCCGCCCAAAACCTGCCGGATGGATCGCATTTTCCGTCATTGAACCGGTTTCCGGGCAGGTGACGCTCGGGATCTGATACGATGTTTACGGCACCGGTATTCCTGTCAATAAATCCAAATCCATCCTGAAAGGCGCCTAAAAAATTTCCGTCTTCACAAATGCAGACAGCCCCTAGAACACGGTTGGTTGTGATCGTTTTTAAAAAACCGCTATCAGGATCGAGCGCATAGATCATACCTTTCAAAATATCGATCCAGCAAATCAAATGATTGCTGGCGTCCCAAACAGGGCCTTCGCCCAAGAGGCATTTTTGTTCCGACACGATCTTTATCATTGGCATTTTTTTACTGTTCAATTTTATAAGACCGCTGTCGATCGGGTAATGGCTCCCTGTTATAAAAGCAGCCGTGTTTTACCAAGACTATTGTATTTGTTAGATCAGGCATTTTCCAATTTCAGTTCGCTGATCAACGACAGGCGATAGCCGATCCTGGTTATTCAGGAGAAACACTTACAGAAGTCCATCCACCGTCGATGATCAGGTTTTGCCCGGTGATGTGTTTCGCTTTATCTGAAACCAAAAATAAAGCCGCATTGGCGATATCTGATACAAATGCAGGCCTGCCCATAGGTGTGATCCGCGACCATGTTTCCCGGTAATCCGGGTCCTCCATTGTCCGTTCTGTCAAAGTTGCACCGGGAGCGATGGTGTTTACATTTATCCCGTACTGGGAAAGTTCAATCACAAGGCTTTTTGCCAGCATTTCTAACGCAGCCTTGCTCATTCCGTAAGCCGCAAGATTTTTGTGGGCCTGGTGGCCTGTTACGGAAGATGTAAACAGGATAGAACCGCCTGATTGCTGAAGTTTCATCTGGCAAGCGGCTGATTGAGCCAGGAAAAATGTTCCGGCAAGATTAACCTGCATGGTCTTTATAAATGATTCCGGGGGGTAGGTAAAAAAGTCTCCGAACAAAGTAATTCCTGCATTAGCGATAACGATATCAACGTGGCCAAACTTTTCCACCGCGAAAGCTACTATCTCCCGGGTAAAGGATATATCACCTGCATCGCCTTCCATACCGGTGCAGCTGTCCTTTCTTAACATGTTGATCGCGGCGGTAGCCGAGCTGGTTAGCGCATGATCAAGGTCATTTAAGAGGATAGTTGCGCCCTCCATGGCGAGTTGCTTGCATATTTCAAAACCAATTCCCCGGCCTGCCCCGGTTACGATTGCTACTTTATTTTTAAATAACATATGGTAGATATTCTGCTTGCTCAGTAAATATTAAAACCTGGACCATGTTTAATGTGAATCGCGCGTCACTTTATTGCCTGATCTTCCCCTCAAAAAGTCCATATCAGCTCCTAAGTGGGCCTGTTGAACATGATCTGCATAGAGACTTGCATACCCCCTGCTAACTGGTGGTTCGGGTGGAATAAATTTAGATTTCCGGTCTGCCAGTTCCTCATCTGAAAGGGCAACATTGATAAGCCGGTTTGGAACATCCAGTGTTATAAGGTCCCCTGTCCTGATCACGGCAAAATTATTACCGGTTGCAGCCTCTGGTGATACATGGAGAACAACCGTGCCGAACCCTGTTCCACTCATCCGGCCGTCAGATATCCGCACCATATCTTTCACTCCCTTCTGAATTAGCTTTTTGGGCAAGCTCATATTGCCAACTTCCGGCATTCCCGGATATCCTTTCGGGCCAACATTTTTTAAAACCAGTATAGATGATTCGTCTACTTCCAGGTCATCACTGTCGATCCTTGCATGATAATCTTCGATACTGTCAAACACAACGGCTTTGCCAGTATGCTGCATCAAATGGGGGCTTGCGGCAGAAGGCTTGATCACTGCACCATTTTCGCAGAGGTTGCCGGAAAGGATGGCCAGGCCGGTTAGATCATTGAACGGATTTCCGGTTGTTGTAATAACGTCTGTATTATAACAGGTGGCATCTGCATAGTTTTGCTGAATGGTTTTCCCGTTGACCGTAATGCACGCTTTATGCAATAGCTGCTCAAGGTGTTTGATTACAACCTGTAGTCCGCCTGCATAATAAAAGTCCTCCATAAAATATTGCCCCGATGGCTGCAAATTGGCAATGAGCGGAATTCCTGATGACAAACGATCGAAGTCATTTAAGTTTAAAGGTACACCTACGCGGCCGGCAATGGCTAAAAGATGGATAACAAAATTTGTGGAGCCACCGATCGCTGCGTTCACCCTGATCGCGTTTTCAAAGGCTTGCCTGGTAAGTATATCTGATGGTTTAAGATCTTCTTTTACCATATCTACTATCCTGAGGCCGGAGAGCTGGGCGAGCACTTTCCGCCTCGAATCTGCGGCGGGGATCGAGGCATTGTTTGGCAATGAAAGCCCCAGGGATTCAACCATACAAGCCATGGATGACGCAGTGCCCATTACAGCACAATGTCCCGGGCTTCTGCACATGGAGGCCTCAATACTTAAGAGTTCTTCTTCTTTAATAAGATCGCCCCTCAGATCTGAAAAAAAGCGCCATATATCGCTTGTGCCGATACTATTGCCTTTATACCGCCCGGTTAACATCGGCCCACCCGATACCACAATAGCAGGTATATCCACGCTGCAGGCGCCCATTACCAGGGCAGGCGTGGTTTTATCACAGCCACATAATAACACAACGCCATCCAGTGGATTGGCTCTGATGCTTTCTTCAACATCCATACTGGCAAGGTTGCGGTAAAGCATGGCCGTGGGCTTCATCAACGTTTCTCCCAACGACATCACCGGGAACTCAACCGGAAATCCCCCGGCTTCCAGAACACCTCTTTTAACTGATTCCGCCAAATCTCTGAAATGTGCATTGCAAGGGGTTAGCTCACTCCAGGTGTTGCAAATGCCAATAATTGGTTTATTGTTAAATTCATATCCGGGTATGCCTTGATTTTTCATCCAGGCCCGGTATATAAACCCATCCTTACCCTGGCGGCCAAACCAGTTACTGCTTCTTAATTTTTTATTTTCCATAATTTAAGACCAGCATGCATTTTATACTGAATCGCCAATCCTTTCAGGTTTACATGCAGGATCAATTATTCGAATATAGCACAGGGTATAAATCAAAAAAAATACACCATTTGCTATTTTCTGATACAATATTTACATTTATCACTTATTGCCATAAATGACAGATGAAAAAGGTCTTTCACGAACTTAGCAAGCCAGAAAATGCAAGCTATATTGTTAAAGAGGAAATCGCGGCACAGTTCGCGGCGCCATTTCATTTTCACAAAGGCTATGAGCTTACCTATATCGTTAAAGGGCATGGGAAGTTTTACGGTGGTGATAGCATATTGAATTTTACAGGTGGTGAACTGTATCTTTTTGGGATAGGCTTTCCTCATTATTTTATCAATGATAAGTCATTTATTGGATCGGGAGTGCTTGCGCATTCTATTACTATCCAGTTTGGCGATGATTTTTTGGATGGCGGCTTTTATCTCCAACCTGAATTTACGAAAGTAAAGGCCCTGCTTAAAAATGCGCATAGGGGAATTAAAGTGGTAAGTCCCAATGCTCAATTGAAAAAGATGATGCTGGATGCTCCCCAAAGCTCAGGATTAAAGGGATTAATCAACTTACTTGGCATATTAGATATCATAGCAAGCTCAAATGACGACGGGAAGATCACTATCAGCACCGATTTATTCGAGAACTCGCTGGTAGCGCAAAAGAAAGAGCAAAAGTTAGACGATGTTTACAGGTATGTGTTGGAGAATTTTAAGGAACATATCACGAATCAAAAGGCGGCGGCGCTTGCATGCATGAATGAATCCGCATTTTGCAGGTATTTTAAACGCCATACCAAGAAAACCCTTTCGCAATTTGTATCCCAGGTGCGTGTTGCGCATGCTATGCACCTGCTTGCAGAAGAGGACATGAGTATATCAAAAGTTTGTTTCGAATGCGGATTTACCAATCTGTCCTATTTTAACCGGCAATTCAAAGCCGTTACCGGCAAAACCCCATTTATCTATCGTAAGGATTTTTACTAGGTCCTGCTTAAGCAAATTCCCTTTCCGGGGCAATGATGCCTGGAATGCCCATACTGAACCAGGCATTGCCCGGCTATTCATTAGTATATTCCGAATGATCCGGATGATTATGTAGGGGCGCAACTTTGACGGACGCTACGCGGAGAACGGCCATGACGAAGGTTCATTGTAACGGTGCGCCGTACCGGCACTACCGTATCTGGGCGCGGACGAAATTTATCACATCAAAAAAGCCTTTGCGTCCTTTGCCTAAAGGCTTTTTTGATGAACAATACATTGTAGCTCTGCACTAGAAGTATTTAGGAGTATTATCATGCCAGCTTGTATCCGCAGGCAACGCTATGTGAAGGCCTGCTCCACTCGACACCCCAGGGAATAGGTTGCCGGTGAGGTTCGTGTTATTACCAGTTGTGATGTCAACGCCATAAATGGTCTTGTTGGTTAGGACGGCGTTGGTGCTGCTATATACGGTGAATACCAGGTTCAGCTTAGTACCCGGGGCGCCAAAAAAGTACAGGTAGGTATTCCAGCCCGTCTTTCCCAGTTGATCAGCTGACAAGCCAAAGGTGCTTTTATCTGGCTGCCCCACGAGGGCGTCTCCCAATACTTTACTATTAAAGTAATCATAGTGATTGGCCCAACCGAACTCGGTGCCCTGGTTGATACTGTCATATGGTGGCGAACTAGCTTGGTAGCTTTTAATTTCCATGCGGCTGGCGTTAAAAGGGAGTGTGTCCAGTACCGTCAGGTGTACGCGGCTTACCACACGATCCAAAATAAGGCCCTGGTTTAAAACCCCAACCACAGTAAAGTTGAGTGCTTTAGAAAAGAAATCACCTCCGGGCAATACCATGCCTACGTCAGTTACAATCCCGGACATAAGGGTGGTGAATCTGAGTGAACTGTCCACGTTTGCATTCGTTACGAAAACAGCCGCCTCATAGTCCCCACCGGGTAGCGAATCAACAATAACCCCAAAATTGGGATCGGTGGATTTTTGAATGATGCGGGGTTGGGACCCGTACCCGATAAAATAATAGAGCGTGTACACGGTGGTATCTGCATTCGTGCGCCCGTTCGCATTTTGCTGGCGAAGCTTGCTGATCTCTGAGGTGAAGTCGCCCCCCACATTGAATTTCACCGCGTATTTTTTCCCGCCGGAATCGGGGCTACCGGGTACTCCGGGTTTGGTATTACCCTGTTTGGAACAGCTTATAGCTGTGAGCAGCAGGAGTGCGGCAAGTACCGCGTTAGTGATCTGTCTCATTGGTTAATTTAGTTGAGCATGATAGATTGGAAGTAGGATATGGACGTTTTTGTAATAGGATGGTATCAGGCTTGCAACAAGCCCAGCAAAAGATCGCGGGTAAAGTTTCCGACGCTATACATATAAATTTTACCCGGAGGTGGTAATATCAAATATCATTCCATCACGTTCCGCCATAACCTGCTGCATGGCATCTATGATAGGGCCACTACCTTTTCCCCGCCACGCCCGCAAGACGATACCCATGGGCTTTCATATCGTACCACCATAACTTGGCGGAGGGAATTAATGGACGCCGCCTTTACTTAAAGTAAATATTAACCAGCGACTGCCGAAATGTAGGTGGTTTTTCCGGTATCGCTTAATATTGCAGGATATTCACAATGACCATGGGACTACCTAAACTCCTCATATTCACTAAAGGTCCGGCTACAACAGGTTTCCGCTACCAGCAGCTCAAAGCCCTCCGGGATTGGCTGCTAAGCCGTCTTGAGGCTACGGATGACGTGTTCTTTTACGATAATGAAGACGGTGTTTTCCTGAGGGTACCCGGCCAACAGCACGGATTTGCAGCGGTGAAATATTACGCATCCAGTCCGGCATTCAATGGTGATGAAGTAAGTAGCGCCATTAGAAGATTTTTTGTGTTATGGCGGAAGGGGGAATATAAACCTGGTGGGATCACTTTTGTATTTGAGGCAAATGCAGTTACGGCTGCGGAGGATGCAGAAATCCCTGTTGAACCTGCGTATGACGGGAATGATGGGGCGCTCCTGGAAGAATGGGTGACACAGCAGGACCAGCTCAACGGGGACTTGCTTGGCCGCATAGTAACCTACGTCCAGGAAATCATTGGTCAGGATGGATCTGATCCCCTGGAACCTGATAGCTGGGAAGCATTCGTAAAGGCGGTTAGCTGGCAGGCTGACAGCATTGCCCTGGATGAGGGTATGGCCCTGTTGGTAGAAGACATCGATGACCTGATCCGGCATTTACCACTGGAGGGCGTGAAGAGCCAGCCGGCATTGTTGCGTGCAGCGCTCTATTACGAAATAGCAGCAGGCATAGGAAAAGCTGCCGTCGGTCAGCAGCGGCTCACCGGTGAGTTGTTGGATAGCGTGGTCCTGCAAGCGGATGGGGAAGAGCGTAAGTGGTATCGTAATGCATTGGAGGTTTGGAAAAGCGCCCCTGCGATCACCCATTTCAACCCGGAGGAATTTTATGAAGTTATAACAGCCGCCAGGTATTGCCGTTTCCGCTCCTTGCGTGCCTCGGGCGAGCACGAACAATGGCAGGATCTGTTACATCTATATATCCACCTGGAAGACATTGGTATCTATTTCCTGCGCAAAGCCATTTATGAATATCTCTTCCTGATCACCGCCACCGATCCGGATTCCTTTTTGCCGGGCGGCACCCTGGCCGGTATGGAGGATGGGATCAACTATTATTTTGACAACGCCCTGCAGCCCACCAGGGACATTGAGATGGAAGAAGATATTGCGTTGCTCTCCCTGGTCATCAATGCGCAATCTGCGGGGCAGATCAACATAGAAAGCCCGGTAATTGAATTTTGGAAAAAGAATATAATGGATTACCTGGACAGCCGTTTGGAAGAATCTTTCAATGTGGATGACAAGTGTGTACTATTGGAGCTGAAAGGCTCATTGATCATGGATTGCAGCATGCCGGGAGACTACGATCATGCCATCCGGGAGGCGCTTGTTGTATACCGGCAAATTCTTCCCCTGTTGCCGGAGGCTCGGCATTACAATATGAAAAGGCTTACGGAAATACTGGATGCGGTAAAGCGGACCATGATGCTGCTGCAAGTAAAAGGAGAGGGCGTTAAGCGCCTGGAGGCATTCCTGGGGGAGATCCGGCAATGAGGGGCCGCCGTGAATTGCATTGCCTTCATTGGACCTGACGCAATGACTACCCGTAAAAATGCCTTCAGGCCACTGGCCTGAAGGCATTTTTAATTTGAAAATTCGACGCCTTTACTGGGCAATCTTTATCTGGCTTTCACTCGTCACATTGATCTGCGGCTTTCCTTTAAACTCCGTAATCCGCCCCGTTACACAGATCTGCTTGTCCAGCAGTTTCTCATCCGGTGCATAAGAGAATCCATCCCGCGCGGGTTTGAAGATCACCAGCGTTAAAGGCTGGTTCGGAAATTTCCCGTCCAGGTCCAGGAGGGTAGGAGCGTTTTTACCGCCAGTGACATACTTGGCACCCATCACCTTCGCACAAACGGTAACGGAATCACCAATATGCTTTTTTGCCTCGCTGGCAGCAATTTTCGTCTGCGCACGGCCGGCCAGACCCAATGTTGTAAAAAGAGCAATAAGAACGATGTAGCGCATATACTTGATGATATTTAGTGTTTCACTGTTGGCATAGAAAAAACGTTGGCGGTGTATGATCTGCAAAATAGACAATTGCCGGCATACCGGCCGCAGGTGGCAAAGAATTATGGTGGTCGGGGATTATTTAAGCGTAAACAGGACATAGGCCCTGCTTTATGGACCGGGAATATGTTACGGCAATCCTTAGGTTAGATTGCTGCGTTTGTTTATATTCGAATGCGCCGGATCCGTCCGGCCGCCTGCGGCCAACGCCTCGCAAGGTTTCGCTGAAACACCGGATCGTGGCTGGGCCGATGATCTTTCCGCTCCCGGAATTAACAATTTAAAAATTCAAGTTATGAGAACAATCAACCCCTGGATCAATTTTAATGGCAATGCCGAAGAAGCATTTAACTTTTACAAATCGGTTTTTGGTGGGGAATTCACCAGGATCGTTCGTTTCAAGGAGCTGGCAGGCGAGGCGTTCCAGGTACCGGAACACGAAGCCAATAAGATCATGCACATTGCGCTTCCGCTTGGCAAGCACAACGTTCTGTTGGCGAACGACGTTCCCGAAATAATGGGACGCGTTAACGAGCATGAAAACAGGTCTAAAATATTGGTGAGTGCTGAAAGCCGGGAGGAAGCGGACAGGTTATTTAACGGACTGTCTGCAGGTGGAGATGTTGAAGGGCCCATTGGTGACAGTCCCTGGGGTACCTACGCAGGAATGTTTAGAGATAAATATGGCATTGAATGGATCGTGGAATTTGACCCATCCTATAACGGGTAGCCGGCCGGCCCGGGTGCTCCTTTTTAACATCCTGGAAAAGGCCCGCATGGCTCATTTGACACTGGTGCCCTGAGATCCATCCGCCCCGCATATTTCCGGGATCCGGATGGCAATCCCGTTGAAGGAATTACCTGCACCGTTGTTTTTATTTTAACGTACCGCAGCTGCTGGCCTATCGGGAAGCGCAGCAGTATCCAGTGGAATATTCAAAATGGAAGTAGCGCTTGTAATGGCATTGCCTTTCACGCCCACCAGGTATAGCCGGTACTGCTGCGGTTTTTCAGGCACGGTATAATCAAGCGAGGGTCCTTTGCTCAACCGCTTTATTTCCAAGGGCGTGCCCCAGGCGTCTGTCCGCACCTGGTACCATTCAAACTGCAATCCTGTGGAGGGCGTCGTTGCCAGCCGCCACCTGCCATCCTGGTATACCAATGCATGATAGGGCAGTACATTACCTGGCATTGTAGTAAGCGCCGGGCGCAGTATTTTAATGTCCGGCAAATGATAGCGCGTGGTATCATTCATCCAGTTGTGGGTAATGGCATAAAAGCCGGGTTTGTTCCTGCCCCAGATGTCTTTTAAACCGTTAAAGGTTACACCGGCATTTGTTTGCTGGTCCTGCCAGTTTTCCATAACGGCAGTTGCAGCTGGATCGTGCAACTTAAAATACAGCAACGGGTCTACGCTGCTGAAATAATAGGGAACCGGTAAATGATGAATTTCGGCAGTGTCTTCCAGGTTGTCCTTTAATACGAGACCATAAGCATCAATCCCGGGCACCTGGTCCCGCAGGGTGGCCACTATGTTTTGCAAGTCGTGCGCTACATTTACATCAACTGTTACCGGCCTGGAAGGATCTGTTTTTTTGATCTGCGCTATCAGCGTCTTCAGCCACTCCATGTATGCCTGCCTGCGGTAAAATAACTCCGGTTGCAAATAGCGGTCGTTCATTTGCTGCAGGGTACAGTTGCCAATATTCCAGCATTGTATAGAGCCATTGCCTTTCAGACGGGCCACGGTGGCCAATATTTGGCGTGCAAGCCGCGGCAGCACATCGCTGTCTGCCACCTGCGCCGCAGCATCGGGCACCCAGAAACTGTAAAAAACGGACAGGCCTGTTTCCCGTGCGGCCTGGAAGGTGATGCGGTCATAAACACCCGGGCCATAAATTTTTACCGTATTAATACCTGCCTTTCGCATGGCCTTGAAATCACCTGAAATAATCTGCCGGGTCACGGGGTAATCGTTGCCATACCAGTTTTGACCTTTTTGATATGTTACACCACGCGCGGCAAGCGTAAAGGTCTTTGTAGTGTTTGGATCAGCCGTACGGGGATCTGCTGCCATCGGCGCTATGGGCAAGTGATGTGTTACGGTGAGCGCAGCAATGCTTCCCAGGCTATCCTGCTGCCAGTTGATCATCGCGGTAGAATGATCCGGCACATTTTTGTCAAAAGCAGAATTGAATAATACGATGGCCTTCACTTCGGGGAAGTGGGCTTTGATACTGTTGATACCTGCCCGCAGCCAGGCGGTTTGTTGGTGCCCGTCTTTTGTGGCGCCCATTTCGCTGATCATCACCGGCATGTCCTGGCTAAGCGCAAACTGGTGGAATGGTGCATACAGCTGGCTAAAGGAATATGACTGGCCACCTGGGTTGTAGCGTCCATAATTTAAGCCGGTGATGCCCATCCAGTCTACGTAAGCTTTCCCGGGGAAATAATCAGCCATGGTTGCTGGTTTCCAGGGATTCCATACCCAGATCACATTCCAGGCTCCCTGTGCGATGAACTGCTGATGAATATATCTCCAGGCGGCTTTAAAATCCTCCGCCGTGTTGCCACCGCTGGCGGACCAGGGGTAGGAGGGATTGTCTGCTTCATGCGCAAAACGAAGGAACACGGGCCGGTTCAGCATACGCAATTGTGAGGCCACGCGCGTGATGTAAGCATCATACTGCCCCGCCACAATATTGGCAAACACGTGCTCATCCTGCTGACCGGCAGCGCGGTGGAAAAGCGACTGCCAGGGCTCCCAGGTGATCATGGGCGTGGAGTGATTGCGGTAGATACTGTCCATCACATTTGCCGGCACCAAATTCTGTGGCTGGTCGCCCCAGGCGAGGTAAACTGATACCAGGTCAAAGTGTATGCTTTGTTGTTGTTGCAGGGATGTTACGTTGGCCATATTGGTAAGGCCATTGCCTGCTGCCGGGGGATTAAAAATACCAGTAAGCAATATTGCTTTATGGTCGGGGCCTGCCGGCAATACATCCGCCTTCTGCGGCCGGTTCACCATGTACACGGAGGCACTGATGGCCAGCACAATGAGAAGCAGGCTTACGCTCCGGATGCCGGAATATAGTTTACGCCGGGACAACCAGAACCTGCGCTTCAGCACATGGACATAACTCGTCAACGCGGACAAGCGCTGGTGTTGTTGCTGGTAAGATTGGATCTTATGCTGCTGGCTGGCTACCAGCATGAAGAGCATAAAAAAGCAATTAATGCCGGCGATGCCCGCCATGGTAAATGTGTAGGGGGTCCAGCTGTTATACAAACCATAAGCAATAGCGGCTACTGACAGCACCAGCACTATAATATTGGGAGTATTGATGCCCAGGTTCCGCTCTTCGGCAATGGTTTTGGGTGTAGGGATGTACGGCACTTTTTTCCGGAAAATGGTGTAAATAAAACCGGTAATAAATATCCACCACGTACCAATGAGCAGTAATCCGCCAATAACATGGAAACCACGTTCCTGGTCTTCCATCACCCAGCGCTGCACGTAATGCCGGATGAGCACCACCGCAGTAACAAACGGTAAGCCGATCACCGCGAACGTGGAGAAGTCCATCCGGAGCGGGTACACGTCTGTAAGAAGGGACACCACCGGTATCAGGAAATTAAGCAGGTATACAAAGCCGGACAGGTAGAACATCGGCACCAACCCATAGTGCAATTTTTGCCGCCAGGTAAATTTACCGAACAGTTCAAAGTAAGCCGTGACAAAAAGTTCAAACACGCCCCTTGCCCATTTGAGCTGCTGCTTGTAGTATGCTGAAAGCGTGGCCGGCACCAGCCCGCGCGATAACACTGCCGGTACATACACTGATTTCCAGCCCTGTGCATGCAGCCGCATGGCCGTGTGCATGTCCTCTGCCAGGCCCGGGGCGTGGCCCCCGATGGATGCCAGCGCCGTGCGCCTGAATGTACAGTTGGCGCCAATGGCCTGCACCGTGCCATAGGCATTCATCGTCATCATCATCGGGCCATAGTACTGGTAAGTTTGCTGCGCTGCGCCCTTGGCTATCCATCCTTCGTGCTGGTTGTAATAGGCCTGGACTATCTGTACATAACCTATTTGCGGATCATTGAAATGGCCAACAATGGGATCCAGGAACCCGGAAAAGGGCACATGGTCCGGGTCGAGTATCACGCACAGCTCCCCGTTTGATTGTTTCAGGGCGTTATTGATGTTGCCTGCCTTGGCATCTGTTTTATCGGTGCGGGTTACATGATGTATGCCCAGGCGGCGGCAAACTTCTTTCAGGTAAGGATCGTCTGCTTCATCACACAGGTAGGCCTGGTGCGGGTAGGTGATGGCCTGTATGGCGTGCAGCGTTTCAATGATCATTTCATAAGGCTCGCCGGCACAGAACGTGGTGAAAATATCTACAGTGAATACCTTTTCCGGCAGCGGGTTACTGTCTATTTTGATGGACCAGTAGTGATACCACTCGTATAAGATCCTGGCGGCCGTAAATGCAAAGGTGATGATCAGCAGGTCATAAAGCGGCCTGTAACCCCGCAGTGCAGGGGCAAGCAGCTGGTATGTGAAGAAGGCCATGCAACAGATACCGATCAGGATCATTAACCTGAGGATGAACCGTTGTTTTTTATTAGGTGCGGCTATCATTGCTGATGGGTAATTATTGGGCGCCTATTACGTAAAAAGGTGTATTGCAAGTGGCAAAATAGCCGTTATCATTATAAATGTTAGCGTAAACACGGTAGGGGCCTTCCTGCGTGGGCGCCCGGAATACAAAGCGGTCTGCTGCCTGGCTGATGTTCAGCCCATTCAATGACTGCAGCGCTTGTTGATTATAATCATGCGCAGACCTGAACCAGTCTTCCCGCTGCACGGACCATTCAAAATGACAGGCACCTGCAAGCGTCGTGTCTTTTAAAAATGCACGGGCGTGGATAGTATCGCCGGGATTATAGAGGAGGTTATCCCTGGCGCTTTTGTTGTCTACAAGCATGTAGTTGACACCAGGTGCTTTTTGTGCAGGCCAGTGGCCGGTCCAGAGGTATTGCATCACATCCACGGTGGCCGATTTGTTGCCGTGCTTATCAAAAAGACTGAACCACGTGGGAGTTGTTTCCTGCTTATTGCCCCAATAAAAGATCATCTCACCTAAGAACCGGGGGCTCTTGAAAGGCATATGTTGCTGGTATAGTTCAAGGGTCTGTGCTGCTTTTTGATCACTGCCGGGCTCAATGAAAGCGTTCCATGCCGTGTGCTCGTGCGTGGTCCAGGGGCCGTCTATTCCCCATTCCGTGATTAGGAAAGGACCATTCCACCACCGGCGGAACCGGCCCAGATCCCTGCCCAGGTGCCGCAGGTCGCCAAAGATATTGAACGAGATAAAATCAATATGCGTCCACAACTTCAGGTTGATGAGATACTTCTGTTCAAAATTGATCAGCGTGGTGGTAACGGGATGATCAGGGTCTTCCTGGTGGATCATATCTACCAGCCGGTTAAAGGCTTTGTAGAATTTAAAATACCTGGGCTTCAGCGGGTAAGTTAGTTCATTGCCCAGGCACCAGCATAGAACGGCGTTGCTGCCCCGGTATTTCCTGACGAGTTGCCGGTAAGCGGCAAACTGGGAGTCTACCTTTGCGTCATCGTTGTAAAAGGCATCCATGTCATCATTGTAAGGCATGATCAGGCCTACGATCACCGCTAGTTGGTTGCGGTCTGCATCAGCCAGTATGCTGTCCAGCCCCGTGGTGTCCCAGGTGCGAAGGGTGTTGCCGCCGGCGGCTTTCAACTCTTTCAGGTGGGTGGTGCCTGCGCCCCCTTTTACCAGGAAAGGTTTGCCAAACCGGTATAATGTATATTTCCCATCCTCGTACCGGATGCAAACCGATCGTTTTGAAGGATCCGCAGATCTGGCGGGATAGGGGTCTCTCAAAAGGAACCAGGCAGCCAGGCTGATGACAACAAGCAGGAATACAAGGGTCGCATATTTTAAACGCAAGGGGAATATCGATTAAGTAGTTATAAAGTTATGCATTTTCAAGTGCTTAATAGCCAACTTTTGGCTTGCCTCCGCCCCGTTGCCTGGACCGTAATATTACCGGGGCACAACTCTACGACCTGATAAACGCCGCAATCTCCGCGAAGGCCCATGAAGTAGGTTAATGAACAGGCTTAATCTTATATTAAGGACAGGGCATTTTCCCGGGAAGACTTAAATGCGGGGAGCTAATCGGTAGTTGAGCGGATGCATCCCTGCTGCGGCACAAAAAGGGGCTGCACCTGTTTGGATACAGCCCCGGCTCTAACGTTGTGGCATATAGTAGTCTTGGGAATCAGCCTGGTAATTTGTCACTGAGGTACGTATGGAATGCATTGTCCAGTACCGCCATATCCCTGCACAGTTCATCATAGCGGGCCTTAATGCTCATGGCCAGCCCGTCTGGCGCGGCGGTGATGTGCTGCTGCTGGTGCAGGTGGTAGGCGGCGGGTGTTTCAAAACGCTGCAGGTCCGCTTTGAGGCGGCGCACTTTTTCATCCAGCTCCAGGAAGCGGTTCTGGTAATATTCAAAATAATCCAGTTGCGCATTGTGGGTGTCTTTTTTCAACACCTCTGCCAGCATATGTTTGCAGGCTATGTTCTGCTCTTCCAGGAGTTTTATATCGCTGGCGCCTATCCACTGCGCGGAAGCGGCGCCCTTGGTTGGCTGCTTCATGTCTATCTCAATTTACAGGCCGGGGCCTGTCCGGGGATTAATACTAATACCCATAGTCAAAACTAACACGGGACCTTGCGACCTCCACTGATCGGGATCAGGGGAGGGGGTGATTCTGGTCACTTTTTTAAAAACAGGCCGGAACTAGCTTCGTTCCGGCAAACTCATGCCCTCCGGCACCGGGAATGTTAAATGAAATTCATAGCTTTAAGGGCCCGTTGGCACGTGTGCAATCCGGGTAACCATTTATAACGCGGCTATGAGCGAAACCTACCAGTATCACAAAACAAACTTCGACGTGTTATTTAACCACGCTACCATCGGCATTATTGTCACGGATGGGCAGGGGCGGATAGTTGTGGCCAACCCCTACCTGCTGAACCAGTTTGGCTACACTGCCCCGGATATCGTGGGGCAGCCTATAGAAAAGCTGATCCCCCACCGCTTTCACCACCGCCACACCGGCCACCGCGAAAAATTCCAGGAACATCCCAAAAGCCGGCCCATGGGCGCCAGCATGGAACTATTTGCCATGCGCAACGATGGGTCTGAATTCCCGGTGGAAGTGAGCCTGGGCGCGTATGGCAACGAGGAAGGCCAGTTTGTGATCGCCTTTGTGAGTGACATTTCCTCCCGCAGGCGTTCCGAAGAAGCCCTGCGCCAGTTGAACGCAGACCTGGAAAAGAAGGTAGAGGAGCGTACGCAGTCGCTCACGGAGCAAATGCAGGAAGTGCAGGCCAAAGACGTGGAACTGCAGCGGACCCACAGCTACCTGCGCAGCATCTGGAATTTTGCCGGTGCCGTCATTATTGCTACCAATGAACAAGGGCTTATCCAGCTTTTTAACCCGGCGGCAGCGCGCATGCTGGGTTACAGTGAGGAAGAAGCGGTGGGCAAACTCACCCCCGTGGTCATGCTGGATCCGGCGGAACTGGCGGTAAGACGCCAGCAATTTGCCGCAGAACTGCAACAGCCCATTACCTCGGACTTTGATACCCTGGTGGCAAAAGCCCGGCTTAACCTGCCCAACGAATACGAATGGCAATACGTCCGCAAAGACGGCAGCCATTTTCCCATGCAGCTCAGCGTGTCTGCCATCCGTGATGCGGAAGGCCAGCTGACAGGTTTCCTGGCGGTGGGCACGGATATTACAGGGCGCAAGCGCGCAGAAAGTGACCTGCGCCTTGCCCTGGAAAAAGAAAAAGAGCTCAATGAGTTGAAATCGCGCTTTGTGTCCCTGGCCTCCCACGAGTTCCGCACGCCCCTGAGCACTGTATTGTCTTCCGCCTACCTTATTTCCAAGTATGAAAAAGGGGAGGAACAGCCCCAGCGCGAAAAACACCTGCAGCGCATCGTTTCTTCCGTTAACATGCTCACGGATATCCTGAATGATTTCCTGTCCGTGGGCAAAATAGAGGAGGGAAAGATCCAGGTAAGACATGCCCAGTTCAATGTGAAAGAGCATGTAAGCAATATCCTGGCGGAGATGCATGGCCTGGTGAAAAAGCAACAGCGCGTGGCCGTTTCGCACAGCGGACCGGAGATCATGGTGCTGGACCCGGCATTGCTCAAGCACATCGTCATGAACCTGGTGTCCAATGCTATCAAGTTCTCTCCGGAAGGCAGTACCATCCGGGTAAGTACCACGCTCACCCCATCGCACTTTACACTGGCGGTGCGCGACCAGGGGATCGGCATTGCGCCGGAAGACCAGCAGCACCTGTTTGAGCGCTTCTTCCGGGGAGGCAATGTCTCCAATATACAAGGTACCGGGCTTGGCCTGCACATCGTAGCACGCTATGCGGAGCTGCTGGACGGTAACGTCACCTGTGAGAGCACGCTGGGCCAGGGAACTACCTTTACCGTCACTGTCTTAAATCATCACCACGCATAATCCTGTTTTTACCATGGCAACCATCTTACTTATTGAAGACAACGACGATATCCGCGAGAATACCGCAGAAATACTGCAAATGGCCAACTACAAAGTGTTCACGGCGGAAAATGGCAAGACCGGAGTGCAACTGGCGCTGGAACACAAGCCAGACCTGGTGATCTGCGACATTACCATGCCGGTGCTGGATGGCTATGGGGTACTGCACCTGCTGCATAAAAATGAAACCATGCAGAACATGCCTTTCATCTTTCTAACGGCCAGGGCTGAACGAACTGATATGCGCCGGGGAATGGACCTGGGAGCGGATGATTACATCACCAAACCCTTTGACGCCACAGAGCTGCTGAACGCGATTGAAGGCCGGCTGAAAAAATCGGCCCGGCTGAAACAGGAGAGCGCCCCTGGCATCAATGGCCTCAGTGACCTGATGGCTACCGTGTCCGGCAAGGACCTGCTGGAGGCGCTGCGGGAAGACCGTAACGTGAACCGCTATAAGAAAAAACAGATCGTGTATACGGAAGGCAATCACCCTTCCAACCTTTTTTACGTGATGAAGGGTAAGGTGAAAACCTACCGGCGCAATGATGATGGCAAGGAGTTGATCACCGGGCTTTTTGGCGAAGGAGAGTTCCTGGGCTACGTGCCCATGCTGGAGGGCAGCGTGTACCGCGACCAGGCAGAAGCCATGGATGATACAGAGCTGGCCATCATTCCCCGCAGTGATTTTGAAGCACTGGCCCTGCATAACCCCGAAGTGATGCAGAAACTGATCCGTATCCTCACCCGCAACATCATGGATAAGGAAGAGCAACTGCTGGGCATCGCCTACAACTCTTTGCGGAAGAAGGTAGCGGATGCGCTGCTCACCCTGTATAAAAAATACAACCCCAGTAACCAGGCCACCTTCAGCCTGGATGTGAGCCGCGATAACCTGGCGGCAGTGGCCGGCGTGGCAAAGGAATCCCTCATCCGCACCCTGGGCGATTTCCGGGATGAACAACTGGTGACCATCAAGGAAGGATGTATTTTTCTCACAGACGTGCCCCGGCTGGAGCGTATGATGAATTAACCCAGGCACATGACCCCCATCATTCGCCCGTTTGATGCCCATCATTTCACAGGTGCGGCGAAACAGGTCTATTTGTATTGAAAACTACAAACTATGCTGGGCATATTAACAGATCAAGAAATAGAAGACGTGCTGCTGCGCAATGTTACCGGGCGTATTGGCTGCAACGACGGCCAGCGCACGTATGTAGTGCCCGTCAGCTATGTTTACAACAATAAATATGTGATCGCCCATTCCCGCGAGGGATTGAAGATAGACATCATGCGGAAGCACCCACGGGTGTGTTTTGAAGTGGACGAAATGCAGGACCTGGCAAACTGGCGCAGCGTTATTGCCTGGGGCCAGTACGAAGAAGTGACGGATGAAAGGGAACGTTACTACGCCATGAAATTCCTGGTAAGCCGCCTGCTCCATTTGCAGGTGAGCGAAACAGCCCGCCTGCCACACGAAGCCGGTGATGACCTTACCCATGACCAGCGGCCGGATGTACTGCGCCCCATTGTGTACCGCATCCGCATCGAGGAGAGGACCGGCCGTTTTGAAAAGCCGGATCAAATTCCCGGTAAATAAAGCTTTGACTTAAACGAGGTGGTGAAGGCCGCTTCATCAACAGCCCGTATAAGGCCGGCCCCGCCAGTATGCGGCATGACATTAGCGGGGTTACCTGCAAACAAACGCATTATGGGATCTAATAATGAGCTTGCAGGAAGCAGCCGGCAGGGGCAGAGCCGGAGGGTCTTCCTTGAATGGGGCTTTAAAGCCGCCATCGTTCCGGCTGTTGTTGGTATAGGCCTCAGCGCCAGTTGTAATAACAAAGAGGACGAAGAAGACGTAACTCCCCCGGAAGACCTGATGCGGGAACACGGCGTGCTAAACCGGGTACTGCTGGTCTATGATCATTTCCTCTCCATGCTGTCATCCGGGCAAAGCATGGACCCCGGGCTACTTTCCGCTGCCGCTGGCATTATCCGTTCCTTTATTGAAGATTACCATGAAAAGCAGGAGGAAGATTACCTGTTTCCCCGTTTTGAAAAGGCGCACCAGCTCACAGACCTGGTAACGGTCTTGCGCCAGCAGCACCAGGCGGGGCGCACTATTACCGCGCAGATCATGTTGTTGGGAAAACAGCCGCAGATCAGCAGCGAAGATGACCGGCGTAAATTACAGGGGTTGTTATCTTCCTTTAACCGCATGTACCGCCCGCACGAGGCCCGGGAAGACACCGTGCTTTTTCCGGCCTTGCGCAAGATCGTGAGCAAACACGAATTTGACAGCCTGGGCGAAGATTTTGAAAAGCGGGAGCACCAGCTTTTTGGCGAAAATGGTTTTGAAACGTTTGTAGATAAAGTATCCCGGATAGAGCAGCAGCTGGGCATATTTGAACTGGCACAGTTTACGCCCAGGGTTTAAAGCCGCCAGGTTACATGGCATATTAACGCGATGTGCTGACGTGAATAACGAGCACTGATATTCATTTACGCCGCAAGCCCTTTGATCCTGCGCCACAGGTTTTCTTTGAGATCCGCGTCCATGAAGGCATTTCCGGCGTCATTCAGCCGGGAAAGCACCTGTGATCTGCGGTCCAGGGAAAAGGCTACCTGCTTACCGCCAAAATTGTTAATGAGGTAGGTATCGCAGAAGTTTACGAGGTATAATTGCTCTTCAGCAGAAGCTTTCAGGCATTGGACGTAACAATTGTATTGTTTGCCTTCATGGTTAATGTGCATTGTAAAGGAATTCATGTGCGTCTGATTTTGTTGCTGGCCTTTGCAATTATGTCAAAATGCAGGCCGGAATGATGGCATAGGGGATAATGAATATTTCTAAATTACACATTTTTAAGCAAATATCAAAAAGGAGCGGATCACCTGGGTGGCCTGCTCCTTTTTGTTTACAGCTAAACAAGTAAGTGTTGTTTATCGAATGTATTTATCGCGTAAACCGGAACAGGTTTTCAGACGCCGATGGTACCGGTCTTTACTGCGCCCGCACGCCGGTAATTGGCCGGGATAACGCCTTTGGTGTTCGCCATATGTTCTGTCAATTGTGAATCCAGCGGCCGCCGCATTGTAAATGCGACATGTTAGCGGCAGAAAATGAGTAGGGCTGGTGCTAGTGTTCCCGCCGGAAAAATTTTCCTGCTACAACAGCGGCTGTCATTGCTATCAAACCAAAGATGCGCAGTGTTTCCAACAACCCCAGCGAGGCCAGCAGGCTAAATAGCAGGCTGCCAAAACCATAGCCCATAAAGAGAAAAAAGGCGAACAGGCCGGTGGAACCACCTGCGTTTTTACTGTTAAACGACGTGATGATCGTAGCCAGTGAGGGATGGGTCAGATCAAAGCTCAGGGATAAAATGGCAACCAGGATGCACGCCATATACAGCGGGGGCACGCAGCTTAGCAGCAGCACGGTGACGCCCCCCAGGGCGATGCCCAGTGGGATGATCTTACGCCTGCCCACCCGGTCAGCCATCCGCCCCAGCCGGGAGCCCAGCAGCAGCCCCGGTATGCCATACCCCAGCAATGCCAGGCCAATGCCCCGCTCCGTTAAGTGATAAGTGTTATAGAAATAAACGCCCAGCCAGGAAAATACCCCGCTATGAAACAAGCCGTTTTCAAAAACAAAACAATAGGTACCTTTTGCCCTCGGTGTTTGCAGGATGGCCCGGAAAGTCTTTAGCACGCCCGCCTGTGCGGGAGAAAGCGGTGCATCGGGGAACAGGCTGCCCCGCTTGCAGACCTGCAGCAGCAACACCGCTGCGCCTGAACAAGCCACTATAACAAATAACATCTGCCAACCAATGATACCCGCCAATAGCGCGCCCGTGCTGGATCCCAGGGCCATGCCGCCTGCCATGCAGCCAAAGAAAATGCCCAATGCATAGCCCCGCTCCGTATAAGGAAAACGGTCACTGATCCAGCTGATGGTGGTGGGGGCCACACCCGCTGCACTGATGCCGGTGAGCAGCCGTAGCAGGATGAGCTGGTTTGCATTCACTACCCAGGCCGTACCGGCGGAGAAGATCATGAAAAGGGCCAGGGACAAAAAGATGACCGGGAACCGGCCATAGCGGTCGCTCAGCGGGGCGTACACCAGCGTGCATGCGCCATAGCCTAACAGGTACACCGGTTCTATAAAACTGATCTTCCGCACAGTGCTGCTAAAGTAATGGGCCAGCTCCGGCAATAAGGGCGCTACCATGAACGCCTGGAAGAAAACGATAAAGGTGGCCAGTGAAACGATCACTACTTCGGCCTTTGTAGCCCTGGTACGGGGTGAAGATGGAACGGGGTATGGTAATGTGTTGGTATCGGCAATCATGATCTTCCTTTTTTTGATTTTTTGAAACGCACGCGGAATGCACTACGCGGTAAGGCACACGGATGCAAGGGGTAATTCGCCCAGCGGTAGCACATCCGGCTGCCGGATGAAGCCTTTACTTTCAAAAAAATTGATCAAAGGATTAGCCGTATACTCATTGATCCAGATACCTTCATAAGGCTGGCACACGGCCATGCATTTTTCAAACAGGGAGTTGCTCACGGCCAGGTCTGTATAGGATGACAGTATTCCGAAATCCGCAATGCGCACGGCCTGTTTTCCTTCCAGCACCTGCGGCCTTTTACCTTTGGAAGTGATGCGCGCATAACCTGCCGGGTTATCGTCCGCATATACCACCAGCCATTGATTGGACATGCTGTTGGTTTCTGCTATCAGCGCCGCTTTGCTGAAGCAACGGGCAATGTACTCATCCAGTGTTCTCCGGGGGAGGAGCGCGGCAAATTTTTCCCGGGCCAGTGCCTGGGTCAGCAGGTGGAGCACATCCAATCCCGGTTGAGAGCTTAGTGTAAATTTGGTGATAATGTTCATGACCTGTTGTATGTATGGGCACAAAATTAGGGGGCTGCCCGGTAGCATACACAGTACACATTTTGAAAATAGTGCCAGTACAGTTTTTACCGCAAGCGCTTGCCCAGCAGCTTAATGGCTTCTATCTTTTTGGGAAAGAATTTATCGGCAAATACCAGCCTGAAATGCTTGTCAAAGGTGCCGGAAAAGGAAAACGTGGATCCTGGGGTAAACCGTATCCCTATCTTTTCACATTGCGCGTAGAAGTGCGTCATATCTACGTGTTCAGGCAATTTCACCCAGAGGTTATAGCCGCCGGCGGGCGTGATGATCGCCGTTTTTTTAGGAAAGTGCGCTGATAATAAATGGATGGCAAAATGGGCGTTCCTGGCCAGTTGCATGCGGAAGGCCCGCACGTGCCGGTCGTAGCTGCTGCCAGCCAGCAGTTTGTTTACGGTTTCCTGGTACAAGGGAGACACGGTGCTGCCCAGCGCAAACTTAACCTGCTCCGCGCGTTGCATGAATTTTCCCGCGGACAGCCAGCCCAGTCGTATGCCAGGGGCCAGGGTTTTAGCATAGGATGCGTAGGTGAGCACCAGGCCACTGTCGTCAAACCTCCTGATGGTGGACGGCCGGGGGCCATGGAAGTGCAGGTCTCCATAAATATCGTTTTCTATCACCGCAATGTGGTGCTGCTGAGCGATGGATAACAATGCCAGTTGCTGTTCCTGCGTGAGCGACAGCCCGGTGGGGTTGTGGAAGTTAGGCGTTATGATCACCGCTTTTACCGGCGTGTTATGGCAGGCTTTCTTCAGGAAATCCACGTCAAAACCGGTCAGCGGGTCTACCGGGATCTCTATTACTTTCAGCTGCAGTACCCGGATCACTTCCAGGGCAGAAAATACGCAGGGGCTTTCCACGGCTACCACGTCGCCGGCATTGCATACCGCGGTCAGTGCTATGTATAGCGCCTGGAGCGCGCCATCCGTGACCACCAGTTCATCCGGGTGGAGAATGCTTTGATGCGCAGCCGCCCGTTTCACGATACTGGCCTTTAGCGTGGCACCCCCATTTGAAGGATAGTAATGCAATAAGCCGGCGCCTTGCTCCCTGATCACTTGCTGCATGGTGCGCAGCAGCAGCTTTTGCGGCATGAGCAGGTCGCCGGGGGCGGCTACATTAAATTCCGAGAGTTTACGCCCGGCCCGCAACGAGGTGGTAAGGCCAAGATGGTGTTTGAAAATAGCATCCCTCACCACGGGCCGGAGACGGGGCTTGGGTGCTTGTTTCACCACCTCCGGCCGGTTGCTTACGTAGTAGCCGGACTTGGGCACGCTTTCCACCAATCCCAGGATGACCAGGTGCTCATAACCATTTTGTATAGTGCTGATGCTGGTTTTATATTGTGCTTTTAACTCCCGCACAGAAGGCAGTTTGTGCCCTGGTTTGAAGATGCCTTCCCGGATATTTTTCTCTATGGTGGCGGTAAATATTTCAAATTTATATGTCTTCACAACTGTATTGCTAAGTTTTACGGATTTTGTGACCTGTACTGTAAAACTATACAATTTAACTGAGGGATATACCCGCATGATCGTATGTACGTTACCGTTGTACACGCATTATAGCAGTTGCAACAGGAAGCCGCCAATGCTCCCTAAAAGGATCACATACACGGTGCTCAGCTTTTTCCACGTAAAAGTAATAGCCAGGCAGGCGCCCAGGATGACCGCGGTTCTCCAGTTTTCCCCGCAGATACGGCCAGGTGCAGGCCCACTACTGCGATGATGGATACCGATGCGGCACTGAGCCCGTCCAGGAAAATACGCAGGCGGTTGCTTTTCCGCGCGCCGGCCACAATGAGCCCCAGGCGTCCCGCCCGCTCCTTACCACAGTGCATGATCACCTCCACGGCATTGGGGCCGGGAATGATGTAAGACGTGGCAAGTACATCCATGAAATGCTGGTGGTCTATCCACTTCCGCTTTACCACCATTTCATTTTCAATCGTGGCCACCATGCCGGCAATGCCGCCAAACCCGATACAGCCCAGTTTAAAAGTTGAAAAGGCTACTTCTTTCAGCCTTTGTGCTTGTGATGCTTCATTGTTTCCCATAGCGCCTTGTATCAATAGCCTTGTCAGCAGTAAGGTTAAAGATAATCATTCAGGGAGGCTTTTTTCTTTTAGTGAAAGCAGGAATATGCCGCGGTATGAGGCGTATTATGGAGCGGGTACATGGCGAAAAAATCAGGATAGCATCTGTACCGCCTACAAAGCCCATTCAGAGGGTGTTTTCCCAAACATCTTTTTAAAGGAGCGGGAGAAATGGGGGAGGCTTTCAAAGCCCAGGTCCAGGTAAATATCAGAAGGCCTTTTGTGTTTTTTTTCTATGAGATGGCGTGCTTCCGTGAGCCGTGTTTCGTGTAGCCAATGGCGTGGGGAGGTGCCAAATACTTTATTGAAATCGCGTTTGAAACCCGCCAGGCTCCTGCCGGTGAGCTGGGCAAACTTCTCCACCGGCACATTGAAGCGGTAATGGGTGCGCATGAATTTTTCCAGGTCTATCTTGTATGGTTCGGAAAAATCAAACAGCAGGTCACTCAGCTGGGGCATGGCATGCAGCAGCAGTTTCACTCCCTCTTTCACTTTCAGGAGGCCCATAGAAGCTGTGAGCGGTTCTGATGGGTGATGCACGTAGGGGATCACGGATTGAAAGAAGCCCTGGAGGTAATGATTGGGTGGGATGATCTGGTTGGGCGGCCCGGCATATTTTTGCCTGGCCTCCAGTTGTTCCTCCAGGGCAATGCTGCGAAGCAGGTCTTCATGCAGGCAGATCACGATCGTTTCATAGCCTTCTCCCGGCAGTGGTACTTTGGTGAGCAGCCCCACCTGGTTTTTGCTGATCAGCAGCATCTCTCCCTTTCGCGTGGAGATCTGCTGGCTGGTTGTTTCCAGCGTAAGCTGTCCTGCTACCTGCAGCACCAGCGTGTTGTGCGCCATGAAAGCCACATGCTCTTTGCGCATGGCGGAGAGGTAGGAGAAAAAGATAACGCCGGGCAGGATCTCGGTTGGATTTGTCATGGCATAAAGTTACAAAAAGCCTGGCCTGTTAGCGTTGCAGGTAAGTGCCGCCCAGGATGGCGCCGGGAGCAAAGGTGGTGTTCAGCGCCTGCATTTCTTCCGGTGTAAACACGATGTCCATGGCCTGCATGTTTTCCGGCAGCCGTGATCTGCGGCTCATGCTTACCAGCGGCATGATATCATCTCCCTGCGCATTTACCCAGGCAATGGCCAGTTGGGTAGGCGTGGCGCCTTTGTCTTTGGCCATTTGCTTCAGCACGTCCACTTTTTCCAGGTTCTTTACCAGGTTGTCGCCCTGGAAGCGGGAAAAATGAAGTTGATAATCGCCGGCAGGAAGTGGCGCGGTCATATTGCCGGTGAGCAGGCCTTCCGCGGTGTTGGCAAAAGCCACCACGCCTATGCCCAGTTCTTTTGCCGTGGGTAGCAGATCACTTTCAATCTGGCGGTCTGCCAGGGAGTAGCCTATTTCCAGCGCGGTTACAGGATGCACGCTGTGCGCTTTGCGGAGCTGGTCTGCTGTGATCTCAGACACACCCAGGTAACGCACCTTGCCTTCTTTGATCAGGTCTGCCACGGTGCCGATCACATCTTCTACAGGCACGCTGTTATCGAGCCGGCAGGGCTGGTACAGGTCAATGGTATCAATGCCCAGGCGCACGAGCGAATAGTTAATGAAATTTTTGATGGCAATGGGCCGCAGGTCCAGTCCCAGCCACTGCCCGCCGTGAAAGATGGCGCCAAATTTTACGCTGATGAAAGCATCGTCCCGCCTGCCTTTCACGGCTTTGCCTACCAGCAGTTCATTGTGGCCGGCGCCGTAAAAATCGCCGGTGTTCAGGAAATTAATCCCGTTGTCCAGCGCCTGCTGTATGGTGGCTATACTTTCTTTTTCGTCACTGGCGCGGCTGCCCCACACAGAGGACATGCGCATACAACCTAATCCCAGCTTGGATACCAGGGGACCGTTCTTGCCTAAGGGCATTTTGGTGATCGTTGTCATTGGATCTATGATTTTATGTTTGAGTAGGCCAAGCTCGGTGTTTGTGCGTTGTGCTGTATTTCCCGCAAGGCTCAATTTACTTGCCTGTACGGCTCATCCCGTTGCAGCGCTATTTTGAAGGCATGGCAGATATTCCGGTTACCCCGTAGCACATCCTCCACGTTGCGCGCCGTTTGTTAGAATGAATTGTCCTTTTGTAAGATTTCCATCAGCGCTTGCTCCACCAGGTTAAAATCTGGCGTGGTGGTCCAGTCTATAGTGGTATGCAACTGCCGGTTAAGCGGCACCCACCGGCCGGGCTCTCCACCCATGCTGATGATGAGGCTGGGGGTTTCCAACGCTGCTGCTATGTGTGATACGCCCGTGCAATTAGCAATGAGTACAAAAGCGTTTTTCAGCAAGGCGCCCATTTGCCCCAGGTCCGTATGGCCTGCCAGGTCTATGGCCGGGAAGGTCATGGCATTCATGACCGCCCTGGTCAGTGGGGCTTCGCCGGCCGTGCCGGTAAGCAGCACCTGCAGCCCTGCCTGGGCACACTGGTCCCCCAGACGGGCAAAGTAAGCTGCAGGCCATTGTCTTTTAGCGTCCCGGCTACCGGGGTGTATGCATACATAATGTTCTGGAACAGGCAGCTGGAGGGCCTGCAGGCTGGCTTGGTCTTTTAGCGAGATGGGAAATTCAAGGCGTGTATCCGTTTCCGTTATACCCAGGTATTGCACCAGGGCCAGGAGCCTTTCTATTTCATGCAGCCCTTCCGGATATTCCAGGAAAAGCGGCCCGGGTTGGTAGTCTTCCCTCCGGTAAAAACCGGCTGTGTAGCGGGCACTCCAAAGCTCCACCATGGGGTTTACCACGGAGCCGTTGCCCTGCATCTGCAGCGCCAGGTCGTAGTGCTGCCCCCACATGTAGCGCAGGAAATGGATGGAAAGGTCTGCATCCACCGCCTGTTCCGGCAGGCCGGGATAGCCGGGGAATACCACCAGTTCATCAATGTATTGCGGAAAGCGTTCCCGCAACCAGGTGGCCCAGGGCAGGCTTACCAGGGTAATGTGTGCATCGGGATAAGTATGGCGCAGGGCGCGCAAAGCAGGGATGGCGCAGAGCATGTCCCCGAGCTGAAGTGCCCGGAACACCGCTATTTTCCTCAGTTGTTTAAGTTGCATGGTCCTCCGTATCACAAAAAGAATACCCGGTATTTCCACGCACCGCACAATGTCCGGCGAACAGATAAAAAGGGATAAAAAGCGACATGACAAATATCTCTGTTACATCATCCCGGTTGCGCACTGTATGGGTTAGGCACCGGAAAGTGAAGGCCAGGATGAGCACAAACCAGGCCATCAGCGCGCCCGTGGCCAGCCAGCAGGCGATTATGCGGAGTAGCAGGCACCCGATGTGGCCCCCGCGCCCCCCTTGCGTCTGGAGCCAGCACGGCATTAAAGGCTGTTTTGTCAATGGTATACTGGCCCTGCCCGCCGATGCGTATCAAGTCTTCAAAACACGCCGGGCCTCGGGTTTGCCGTACGATGCCAGGGCCATCACCTTGTATTCATCGGAAGAAGGGGAGGAAGCCCAGGTGGGTGGTCTGCCAGCAGCACCTGCGGATCAAAAGAAGCAGCGCGTAAACACCCTTGGGGATAGAACATCTGGGGCATGCGCCCGCTACCCCGCACCGGAATTTTACAGGATTATGATACCTTTACGGCACCATGCAAGCGATCCCGGTTAAATCAAAGATCAACAGTGACCAACTGCTAAAGATCAGCCCTTTCAAAGAGGTGATCAAGCCTACCGTTCCACACAAACATGCCGACTATTTTGAGCTCATCCTGCTGGAGCAGGGTGGGGGTTACCATACCATCGATGACCAGCGTTACGAAGTGTTGCCACCGGTTGTTTATTTCCTCAAACCAGGCCAAACCCATTGCTGGGATTTTTCCCGCATTCCCAAAGGGTATGTGGTGCTTTTCCGGGAAACGCTGCTGAACCAGGAATGCCTGGACATTGTTTATAACCTGCCGGTGCATATGGCGCTGAAAGACAGCGAGACGCTGCTGGAGCTGATGAAGCACTTTTGCCAGGATTACCGCGCGGGCGCCACGCCCGCAGTGTTGCATACTTATTTGCAGCTGATCGTGCTGAAAACCGGGGCGCAGGCCGCGCAATGGCAGGGCGGCCGGGTAAGCAGCCCGGTATACTTCCAGTTTAAAAGGCTGGTCAATGAACATTTCCACCAGGTCCGGAAAATAGAAGCCTATGCGGAGATGCTGCACATACCCGCGGCTCAACTGAATGTGACCTGTAAAACGGCATCCGGCAAAACGCCGTCCATGCTGCTGAATGAACGCATTGTGCTGGAAGCCAAGACCCTGCTGTCCAGTACCCGCCTTTCCATTAAAGAGATCACCGCTGCGCTTGATTTTTCTGATGCCTCCAATTTTGTAAAGTTCTTTAAGCTGTATACCAACCTTACGCCCGGGCAGTACCGGGAGCTGGCCGCAGGGAAGCTGCGTTAAACTACCATAAATTCTTAGCTGGGTACCATAAAATAACAAATAAGAGCCGGTAATTTTGGGCTACCTATTGCTCAGATATGAAACGCATTCGCTCTGTTCTTTTCTTTACCTGGTTTTCAGGATTATCTATCGCTGCTGCCCAGAATGTTGCCGTAAAAGGCAAGGTCGTAGACGCGCAAAGCCATGCCCCCATTGAATATGCCAGTGTGGCCCTGTTCAGGGCAGGGGAGGCGGCCCCGGTAGCGGGCAATGTAAGTGCTGCCAATGGCGCATTCACGATCCGCAAAACAGCACCCGGACATTACCAGTTAAAGATCACTTTCCTGGGCTACCAGACCCTTGAGCTGAGCGATGTAGTGGTGGGCAATGCGCCCCTGGACCTGGGCACCATCCCGCTGTCGCCCTCCGGTAGCATGCTCCGGGAAGTGGGCGTATCTGCACAAAAAGCAGGTCTTCTCAATAAGATCGATAAGCAACGCTATGACGCCGGGCAATTTGAAACCGCCAAAGGCGGCTCCGCGATCGATGTGTTAAAGAACCTGCCATCGGTAGCTGTAAATTCACAAGGCGATATTACCGTGCGCGGGGCCACCGGCTTTATGGTGCTGCTGAATGGCAAGCCGGTGCTGGCCGATGCGCAGACCGTACTTTCCCAGCTGCCTGCCAATGCTATTGACCACGTGGAACTGATCACCGCACCTTCTGCCAAATATGATCCCGATGGCCGCGGAGGCATTGTAAATATTGTAACTAAGAAAGGCGCCGCGGACGGGGTTACGCTCACGGTAAACCTGCAGGGCGGCCTGCCCAGCACCACGGATTACAATAACCTGGAAAAGCCCCAACGCTATGGCGCCGATGCCACGGTAAGCTTTAAACAGGGCAAATGGGACGTGTCTGTAGGAGGAAACTATACTCGGAATGATAATGAAGGTTACCGCGAAGGCAATGTATATACGAAGGACTTTGTGCGCAATACCATCACCCGTTTCCCATCTACTGGTGAGCGCAGTTTTGACCGTTATAACTATGCGGGCCGTGCATCCGTAAGTTTTGCGGCCGATGCGCATAACGTGATCTCCGCCGGCTTTTACAGCGGTAAAAGATACCAGGCAAGGCTCGCAGACCTCCTGTACCATAACACCACAGCTGATCTTACTACCAATGCGCTGATTAGCAGCACCACTTATTTCAATTCAAACCTGCAACGGAAGGAAGGTACTTTCAACCTGGGCAACCTGGATTATACCCACATCTTTGCCAATAAGTCCAGCCTCACCGCCAGCCTGCAATACGAGCATGATGATCTTTATGGCGGTACCCTGAACCGCAATCTTCAATATCCCAACACGCAAGACACCATCCAGTTCGTAAACAACCCGTACCGGCGCCCCATTGGTGCAGTGCGCGGCAAGCTGGATCACAGCATCAACCTGGGCGCCGGCAAGCTTGAAAGTGGCCTGCAGTACCGGCACGACAGCCAGGATGGTACGTTTGATTATTTTGTAACACCCCCTACATCACAGCCAGACATCGATAAGTTTAAAGGCAGCACACACGCGGTCAATGATATTTATTCCGTGTACAGCCAGTACTCCGGCAAGGCCGGTGCGCTGGAATACAACGGTGGCCTGCGGTATGAATATGCCACCCGGACGGTGCGCTTGTCTTACGATCCAAGCCCGCATGTCCTTAACCTGTCTAACCTGTTCCCATCGGCCAATCTACGCTATCACCTTACACAGGCATGGGGCCTGAAAGCCGGGTACAGCAGGCGGGTACAGCGTACCAGTAACCTGGAGTTGAACCCTATCCCGGAGCGGGAACATTCTGAAACGCTGGAAGAAGGAGACCCGGACCTGCTGCCGGAGTTTGTAGACCTGGCAGAACTGGGCATAGACCGTACGTTCAAGCAGGGCGCTTTCTTTGGTACGCTGTACTATCAGCATATTCAAAATCCTATCCAGCGCCTGAACAGTGTGTATGCCGATACGATCCTGAACCGCGTGTTCACCAACGCGGGCAGCGCACGCCTCTTTGGCCTGGAAGCCGGTGTGAATATAACGCCGGTTAAATGGTGGACGCTGTACCTGGGTGCTAACCTGTACAATTATAAGATCCAGGGCAATATCTCCATCTTGGATAAGCCGGTTACAATCGCGAATAACGACTGGGCCTATTCCATCAATGGTAATGCTACTTTTCAGCTGGATAAAACGTGGAGCGTGCAGCTGAATGCCAATTACCTGTCCAGGCGCCCCACCGCACAGGGGCAGGACGGATCGTTCCTCGTGCCTAACAGTGCGGTGCGGAAAAGCCTGATGGCCGGGCGTTTGAAGATTGCCCTGCTGTGGCAGAATATGAACATGGGCATCCTGGGAGCTAACAAGCAGCGGATCACCACTTATGGCCCGGCATTTTTTACCACTACCAATTATATTTCAGAAACGGATGTGTTGATGTTGAACGTGAGTTTTAGCCTGAACCGCTTTGCCAGTAAGCTAAAGCTGCCGGTGAGTGAAACGGGGGACCGGGAGTTTTAGGGGAGTGTTCTTTCCATGTGCATTGTTGTGTCAATGCAGTGTGTAGTGGAAGGCCGTGAGGCATGACGTTAAATCTTTAATTATTTTCAGCATGGCACTATTGTTTGTTGGAAAAATTTCTAATTTTGGTGCGGATATGTTTTACAAACAGTTTCATTACTGAGACACTATCGAACGAACGGACGTTATGCCTGCTGCACTTATTCCCTTACTACTGCTGTTTTTCCAGCTCTTTCATGCCGGGGCTGTAAAAGATGCACCTGTAAACGGTGGCGCCCGACCTTTTGTATTTAGCACACCGCATCATTGTATTTTCCAGCAGCCACACCAGGCCAGGTCCCGTGCGTTCTTGCCCAGCCTGGAGGATACGGAAAATACAGAGCACAAATCCTGCAGCCCCGCCGCCTGCATCTTACCCGGCTATATTACCCAAACCCGCATTGCCACTATCTTCCATCATCCTGCTGTGTCGCCGTTCCAGGTGCCTGTGGGACCATTGCATACCCTGTTTCTTTTCCATTGCAGCCTGAGGGTCTGATACCCTTTCTTTCCCTGTTCTCATTTGTTTAGCACCTGACTGTCTTACAGGCACTACCACCTGTACAGGCCTCCATGCCGTATGTCCGCTACGTTCTTCGTAGTGCCGTTTACGTTATTCCGTGGTATACCACTGGAACAGGGACTGCTATGCCCGTACACTGCCATCATTGACCGTAGACAAAAAACCAATTTCAAAAACATATATGAAGAGGATGCTCATGCTCACCGGCGTGGTTGGCTTATTGTGCCATACCGGCTGTAAACCGAAGCAACAGGAAAAAGAAGTGGAAACCCGGCTGGAAGTGACCAGTCCCCTGCGGAAAGACACCGCTATTAACAAGGAATATGTGGCGCAGATCCGTGCGATCCGCCACATAGAGCTGCGTGCGCAGGAAAAAGGCTACCTGCAGAAAGTTTTCGTGGATGAGGGCCAGTATGTAAAACAAGGTCAATTGCTTTTCCAGATCATGCCCGCCCTGTACCAGGCGGAGTTGCAGAAAGCAGAAGCGGAAGTACAGTTGGAAGACATTGAGTTGCGCAACACCCAAAAGCTGGCGGACAGTAACGTGGTGGCCCCCAACGAACTGGCTATGGCCAGGGCACGGCTGGCAAAGGCCCAGGCAGAAGCCGCCCTTTCCAAAGTGCACTTACAGTTCACCGAGGTGCGTGCCCCGTTTGACGGCATCGTGGACCGCCTGATGGTAAAGCAAGGCAGCCTTGTAAATGAAGATGACCTGCTCACCAACCTGGCAGACAACAGCAGGATGTGGGTGTACTTCAACGTGCCGGAAGCTGAATACCTGGATTACAAAAGCAAGAACAATGCGGCGATGCCCGCAGTAAAACTGAAGATGGCCAATAAGGAATTGTTTGCCTATCCCGGCGTGGTGGAAACCATTGAAGGCGACTTTAACAATGAAACCGGCAACATCCCTTTCCGCGCCACTTTCCCCAATCCCAAAGGTCTGCTCCGGCATGGTGAAACCGGTGATATAGAAATGGAAGTGCCGGCAAAGGATGCACTCCTTATCCCCCAGAAAGCTACGTTCGAGATCCTGGATAAGAAATATGTGTACGTGGTGGGTAATGACCAGCGCGTGCACTCCCGGGAGATCACCATTGGGGCCAGCCTGGAAGACCTGTACGTGGTGACGGACGGCCTGGAAATGCAGGATAAGGTGCTGCTGGAAGGGCTGCGCAAAGTGAAGGATAATGATAAGATCAGCTATGATTTCGTAGACCCGGCAAAAGTGATCGGTGCACTGAAACTGCCGGCGGAATAATTCAGGAGCTTAAAAACAATAACGATGTTCAACAAATTCATAAAAAGACCTGTGCTGGCCATTGTACTGTCGCTGGTCATTATTTTCATGGGCATACTGGCCATAAATACATTGCCGGTATCCCAGTTCCCGTCCATTGCGCCGCCTATGGTGGTGGTGAGCGTGGCCTATCCCGGTGCCAGTGCCAAGGTACTCGTAGAATCTACGCTCATTCCCATGGAGAAGGCCATCAATGGCGCCCCCGGCATGAAATACATGACTTCCGATGCCACCAGTGCCGGTGAGGCCACTATACAGGTGATCTTTGACCTGGGTACAGATCCTAACCAGGCGGTGGTAAATGTAAAGAACCGCATAGAGCAGGTAACCAACCGCCTGCCGGTGCTGGTGCAGCGGGAAGGCATCACGGTAAATTATACTTCCCCTAACATGCTGATGTATGTAAATCTTTACAGCAAGGATAAGCATGCGGATGAAAAGTTCCTCTACAACTTTGCAGGAGTGAATATCCTGCCGGAGATCAGCCGCCTGAAAGGGGTGGGGAGTGCCAAAATACTGGGTAGCCGCAACTTTGCCATGCGGGTATGGCTAAAGCCCGACCGCATGCGTGCTTACAATATCTCTACTGATGAAGTGATGGCAGCCCTGTCGGAACAAAGCATCATCGGCTCTCCCGGCAGGATAGGCCAAAGCTCCGGCAAGCGCTCCCAATCCCTTGAATATGTGCTCACCTACGCAGGCCGTTACAATAAGCCGGAACAGTACAAGGACGTGGTGATCCGCGCCAACCCGGACGGGCAACTGCTGCACCTGGGCGATATTGCGGATGTGGAACTGGGAAGTGAGTTCTATGATATTTATTCCAATATGGATGGTCATCCTTCTGCTGCTATTACCCTGAAGCAAACTTATGGTAGCAATGCCAGTGATGTGATCAAAGAGGTGAAGGCCAAGCTGGAAGAGATCAAAGCCAATTCCTTCCCGCCGGGCATGGAGTACCAGATCAGCTATGACGTGTCCAGCTTCCTGGATGCCTCCATTGAAAAGGTGGTGCATACCCTGGCGGAGGCCTTTGTACTGGTGGCCATCGTGGTGTTCCTCTTCCTGGGCGACTGGCGTTCCACGCTCATTCCCACGCTGGCTGTGCCGGTTTCGCTCATCGGCGCCTTCATCTTCATGCAGTTGCTGGGCCTTACCATTAATCTTATCACGCTGTTTGCTTTGGTGCTGGCTATCGGCATCGTGGTAGACAATGCCATCGTAGTGGTAGAGGCCGTGCACGCAAAAATGGCAGAAGAAGATCTCTCTCCCTACAAGGCCACTAAAAAGGTATTGCAGGAGATCAGCGGCGCTATCATTGCTATTACGCTGCTGATGACGGCTGTATTTGTACCGGTGGCCTTCATGAGCGGGCCGGTAGGTATTTTTTACCGGCAGTTTTCCATCACCATGGCCACGGCCATTGTTATCTCGGGGCTGGTGGCGCTTACGCTTACGCCTGTGCTTTGCGCCATGATCCTGAAGAACCATCACGGGCAGCCGGCAAAGCGTTCGCCCATTGACCGGGTGCTCGGGGCCTTCAACCGCTGGTTTGAACGGATGACCGGGCGCTATGCCGCCTTCCTGGGCCTGATCGTGAACCGGCGGGTGGTCACCTTTGGTCTGCTGGGCATTTTCTGCGTGGGCATCTGGGCTACGTCCCGCACCCTGCCGGAAGGATTTATCCCGAACGAAGACCAGGGCATGATCTATGCCATCATTCAAACGCCGCCCGGCTCCACGCTGGAAAGGACCAACAACATTGCCCGCCAGCTGCAGGGCATTGCGGAGAAGGTGGAGGGCGTGCAGTCTGTATCTGCACTGGCAGGTTATGAGGTGCTTACGGAAGGCCGTGGTTCCAACGCCGGCACCTGCCTGATCAACCTGAAAAACTGGTCGGACCGGAAGCATGCTGTGAACGAGATCATTGAAGAACTGGAAGAGAAAGCGAAGGTGATACCCGGTGCCACCATTGAGTTCTTCCAGCCCCCGGCCGTACCGGGTTATGGCGCCGCCGGCGGCTTTTCCCTGCGCCTGCTGGATAAGACCAATACCGGCGATTATGCGGCCCTGGGAAAAGTGAACCAGGAATTTATGGCGGCGCTGCGCAAGCGGAAAGAGCTCACGGGGCTCTTCACTTTCTTTGCGGCCAACTATCCGCAGTACGAGCTGCAGATCGATAACAAAGCGGCTATGCAGAAAGGCGTTTCCATTGGCAAGGCGATGGATAACTTGTCCATCCTCATTGGCAGTACGTATGAACTGGGCTTTATCCGCTTTGGTACTTTTTATAAAGTGTTTGTACAGGCTTCGCCGGAATACCGCGCGCTGCCGGAAGATGTGCTGAAGCTGTATGTGAAGAACGATCGCGGGGAAATGGTGCCTTATTCCGCTTTCATGAGCATTAAAAAAACACAGGGGCTCAATGAGATCACGCGGTATAATATGTACCCGGCAGCAGCTATCAATGGTGCGCCGGCCGCGGGTTACAGCAGCGGGGAGGCCATTAAGGCCATACAGGAAGTAGCAAAGGAAACACTGCCCCGGGGCTATGGAATAGACTGGCTGGGCCTTTCAAAGGATGAAGCCGGGCGCGGTAACGAAGCGCTGTATATTTTCCTGATCGTGCTGGCATTCGTGTATATGGTGCTGGCTGCACAATATGAAAGTTTTATCCTGCCGCTGGCAGTAGTACTCTCATTGCCCGTTGGGGTGTTTGGCGCATTTGTGTTGCTCAAGTGCATGGGCCTCTCCAACGACATTTACGCACAGGTAGGCCTGGTGATGCTGGTAGGCCTGCTGGGTAAGAATGCAGTACTTATCGTGGAATTTGCCGTGCAGAAGCACCAGGAAGGCGCTACTATCCTGGAAGCCGCGATAGAAGGGGCCCGCGTGCGTTTCCGCCCCATCCTCATGACCTCCTTTGCTTTCATTGCAGGCCTCGTTCCCCTGCTTTTTGCCACCGGGCCAGGCGCCATTGGCAACCGTACCATTGGTGCTTCCTCTGCCGGTGGCATGCTGCTGGGTACCGTGCTGGGCGTGCTTCTTGTGCCGGGGCTGTACTATGCCTTTGCAAAGATGGCCGCCGGCCGCAAACTAATCCGGGACGAAGAAGAGCTGCCACTCACGGAAGACATCACCTACACGAAGAAGCAAAAGAAAAAGCTGTTAACGCACAACGGGAACGCAGCACATTCACTGAACGACAAAAATGGGAATCATGTATAACAAAAGATGCCGTTATCGCTGGATGGCTTGCCTGCTGCTGTTGTATACAGCGTGCAACGTGCCGAAAGAAACGGTGAGAAGGGAGAACAGGCTGGTGCCGGATCAATACAACAGTACGCAGGATACTACCAATCCTGCCGGTGTAAAATGGAGGGACTATTTTACAGACCCGGATTTAATTGCACTGATAGATACTGCGTTGGAACACAACCAGGAACTGAACATCCTTGCACAGGAAATAGCCGTGCGCAACAACGAGATCCGCGAAAAGAAAGGCGAATACCTGCCTTTTGCGGGTATTAAAGCCGGTGCCGGCCTGGATAAAGTGGGGCGCTATACGAACATTGGCGCCATGGAAGAAGCCACGGAGATCAAGCCTGGTAAGGCTATGCCGGACCCCTTGCCCGATTTTATGGTGGCAGGCTACGCCAGTTGGGAAGCAGATATCTGGCATAAGCTGCACAACGCGAAGAAAGCAGCATTAAGCCGCTACCTGTCCAGTATAGAAGGGCGGAATTTTGCCGTGACCAACCTGGTGGCAGAAATTGCGGAAGCTTATTACGAATTACTGGCCCTGGACAATCAACTGGAGATCGTGAGCAGGAATGTGGACATCCAAACGCAGGCGCTGCGCATAGTGAAACTGCAGAAAGAAGCTACACAAGTGACCGAGCTGGCCGTGCGCCGCTTTGAAGCGCAAGTGCTGCATACACAAAGCCTGCAATATGGCATCCGCCAGCAGATCACGGAAACCGAGAATAAGATCAATTACCTGCTGGGCCGCTATCCCCAGCCCATCCGGCGCAGCAGCAATAGCTTTGATACGCTGGTGCCACACGTGATCAGCGCCGGCCTGCCTTCCCAACTACTGGCCAACCGCCCCGACATCAGGCAGGCGGAGCTGGACCTGCAGGCAGCCAGGCTGGATGTGCAGGCGGCCAGGGCCCGGTTCTATCCCGCTGTGGGCATCACTGCCAGCGTGGGCTACCAGGCCTTTGACCCCGGTTACCTGTTGCGTACGCCCGCATCCCTGCTGTATGGCCTGGCCGGCGACCTGGCAGCCCCCCTGGTGAACAGGAATGCGATCAGGGCTGCTTACAGCAGCGCCAATGCACGGCAACTACAGGCGGTATACAATTATGAACGCACGGTGCTCAAGGGATACATGGAAGTGTATAACCAACTGTCCAGGATCAGCAACCTTGAAAAAGGGTATGCCCTGAAATCCCGCCAGGTAGCGGCGCTGGTGCATTCGGTAGACATTGCCAATACGCTCTTCAGCGCTACCCGTGCAGATTATATGGAAGTGCTGATGACCCAGCGCGATGCACTGGAATCAAAGTTTGAATTGGTAGAAACCAGGCAGCAACAGTTGAATGCGATGGTGAACATTTACCGCGCACTGGGAGGAGGATGGAAGTAATGATAGCGTGATTACTTGTGTGTGTTGTTGCCGGAACGGGTCGTCATTTTTTGGCGGCCCGTTCTTTTTTGCAGGGCGCAATCACGGATGGTGAAAAATCCTCCTGAAGCAGTTTACAATTTCACCTGCTGCTGCCCGTCATTTATCCCGTCAATGAATTTGATCACACCCGTCATATAGGTGGTTTGATCGTCCCACATGCAAAGGTGGCTGCCGTTGGGGCAATACAGGTAGCTGCCGTGTTTTACCTGTGTGGAAGCCCATTCCATGTGTCTGGGGTCCATGGTATCGAACTGCGCGCCGATGAACAGGGTGGGCACCGTGAGGCTGGGCAGTTCTTTGGTAATGTCCCACTTTTCCAGTTTGCCGCTGATGCCAAACTCGCTGGGGCCTTGCATGGTCACGTACATGGCCGCATTCACTTTAGAGAGGGAGCGGTTCACCGGTTCCGGCCACTGGTTCAGGGGGCGACGCAGGATATGTTGGGTGTAGAAATGAGGGAGGAGTAGGCCCATGTATTCCGGGTCGTCAAATTTCTTTTGTGCTTCGAGTGTTTGGATACGGGCCAGTACTTTCGGGTCCAGTTGTTTGGCCAGTACCTCTTTGGCATATTGGTCATAGGCAGGGCAGCTCATCATCATATCGGAGATGATCAGGCCTTTGAGACGGTCCTGGTATTTCAGCGCATATTGTGCTGCCAGGATGCCGCCCCAGGAGTGCCCCAGCAGGTAGAAGTTGCCTTTGTCCAGGTGGAGGGCCTTGCGTACCTGCTCTACTTCTTCCACGGAACGGGAAAGATCGAACAGGGACGTGTCCTTTGGGTTATCGGAGTTGCCGCAGCCCAGCTGGTCGTAATAAATAAATTCAATGCCGGCGGCGGGGAAAAAGCTTTCAAAACATTCCAGGTATTCATGGGTAAGGCCCGGGCCTCCATTGAGCAGCAATACCTTGACTGCAGGGTTGTTGCCAATGCGCTTGGTCCATACATTGAACTTGCCATGGGGCGTGTTGATGGGGATCATTCGAATGCCGCCGGTTTTAATGCCGGAGGTAGTATCCTTTAAATAAGCAGCACCGGTGTCTGTGCCAGGAGTGCCGCTGCCAGACTGGTGGCAGGATATGGTAAGCGTTACAGCGGCTGCCAGTAACAGGCTGCCGGTTCTGCGGAAGATCATGAGAAGGATTTTGGAACAGGAATAAATATAGAGCTTTTAATCGTGGGGGGCAGAGGATGTGAACATAGACAAGGTCGGAGCGGGTGAAAAAGTTAAATTTTTTAGTTGGAAATACTAAAATTATTAGTATTATTGCGCTACAATTTTTAGCTTTTAAAACGCGCAGTTATGCTTCAAGGTGATCTGTTTGCACAAGACATGAATTTCTATATCCAGGTGGATGGCCGCGAGCTACCGGTGGAAGAACGCCGGGTGGCGGGAGATACTTTGTTCCTCGTGAGAGGTATTGGTGCATTGCCATTTTGTGTAAAGCCTGCAAAAGATAAAAGCGGCCGGTTAAGCTGGATGGCGGTAGGTAACCGTGACCAGGTGCTGGCGGCGCAATTGGGCCGCGAGATCGCTGCTACCCGGCTGCGGAGGGCGTAGGCGTCTTTGCTAGGGCCAGGTTCCTGCCCACGGTAAAATGTCTTTTTTATTCCCCGTTTAGGATGTCCATGACCTTGACCGGATTTTTCATTTCCCAAAGATGAATGATCCAGGCGGGATGGTGGCGGAGGAAATGCCGCCCGCCCAGCACTTTTCAGGAAATATAGTCGTAACTTTAACCGACACACGGCCCCGCTGGACCACTGCTTATTACCTCATATTCCCCATTCCCTGATCCGGCCAGGACTTGCGATCGTTTCAGTTCACGCTTATCAAACATTGAAGTGCTATGAGACACTTATTTATGCTGCTCCTGCTGTTGGCCCTTACGCCGGCGCTGGCGCAAACCCACATTGACCTTGGCATTAAAGGAGGCATCAGTATTCCCAACCTGCACGCCGGCAATTCAGATAATCCGATCAACACCGGCTATAGTTCCCGCGTGGGGCCTGATTTTGGCGTACATGCAGAATTTCATCTGACCAGGCATTTCTCCCTCCAGCCACAGTTGGAGTATTCCGCCCAGGGCGGTAAAAAAAATGGCGCGCAGGCTTTTACACCCACGGCCGAACAGGCCAGCCAGTTCCCGTCCGGCCAGGTGCCCCAGTATTTGTATGCCAACTATAAAAGCGAGGCGAAATTCAACTACCTCATGGTCCCTATCCTGGCAAAATATGGCCTGGACCTCAGCGAGCACTGGCGCTTCTATGTAGGCGCAGGCCCCTTTGTCAGCTTCCTGCTCAATGCCAAGAATGTAACAAGTGGCAGCAGCATGATCTACACGGACCCCGCGCATACCCAGCCCATTACACCGGCTCCTGTGTCTTTTGACCACACAGAAAATATCAAAGACGAACTGAAGAAAACCAATGTTGGCATCGCCGGCCACGTGGGCTTTGCATACAGCTTTGGCCGCAGCAGCATCTTTGTGGAAGGTGGCGGCAACTACGGCTTCATCAAAATACAGCGAGGGGAAACCAATGGGAATAACAACACCGGTGCCGGCAATGTAGATATCGGTTATGCTTTCCGCCTGCGGTAGCTGTTAATGGTTGCAGGCTACTGACACTATAACAAAAACGCCCTCCGTCACCGGAAGGCGTTTTTTGTTTCGACCTGGGTATGCTCTCCCCGGGTGGATAATATTACTGGTTTATGCGGAATTTTTCCGTGGACGTGATCGTGGTATGCGTGCACGTCATAGGATTGGTGCCATTTTCAATGGACACATACGCGCCATTACTCCCCTGCAGGGAAATGGTGCCATCTGTATTCACTATCCAGTCAAACTGCTCCCAGGGGCCAATGGCGGTACGGTTGCAGTTCATGCCGGAAGTGGCGCCATTCTCGGAGCACACATAGTAGCCGCTGTTCTGCAGCACCACCTTGCCATTGCCGGCATTCACTACGGTAAATTGCTCCCAGCCGCCTACTGCTGCGCGGTTGCAATGCATATAGGTGGTGGCATCTTCGCTGGATACATACAGGTTATTGCTGCCTTTCAGGGTGATCACCTGGCCAAAGGGCGGGTTGCTGCCAGTGCTGCCAGGGTAAGGCACCGTGGGACGTGTAGCGGTAAGGGCTATCTGGCCTTTGAACATCTTACCGCCGTCGCCGGTGAGGCGCAGGTAGTAGTCTGCGGAGCAGGGGGTACCATCTTCATCCAATGCATAGAAGCTGGAACCGGCCGGTACATACGCGGCACTTTCGGCGGTCTTGCAGATCTGGTTACCTTCATTGAATTCATCAAACATGGAAATGTAAATGCCCTGTGCGCCCAGGCGGGTCATGTTGTAAAACTGGCGCCACATAAAGTCGCCGTGCACACGCTGTCTTTCCTGCAGGTCGCCGGGCAGTACGCAGGGCTGGTAATCGATACCATTCTGGTTGCAATAGGTCTGGTCCGGCGTCTGCACGTTGGTGTAGAAATTATCTACATCGTTCACATTGCCAATGCGGCCTATCATCCAGGGCGAGAGCATATTGAATGCCTTGTACGTGTTGAGGAAGCCGGGCCGGGAATCGTCGCTTTCGGTGCGCCAGTGCGTGGGTACGCCACCTATCACATAGCAACCGGCGTTCTTAAACCAGTTGATCACGTCCAGGCAGGCAGCCGCGCTGAAATCGTGGTTACTGTCATTAAAGCCAAAGCCCCAGATGCATACCACCGGTTTGCCATTTTGTTTGGCATACGCGGAGGACGCGGTGTAGGCAGACATCTTACTGGTCCAGTCGGTCTTGATCTCCGTTTGCATATTGCTCCAGCCGCTTACATCGTACATGATGTAGAATTTGCGGCCCGTGGCTTCCGCCGCGGTTTTTACCTTGGCAGTAATGGCGTCGCGCACGGGGCCTTCGCCACCGGTGGGGTTAAAGCGTTGCAGGGCGGCACCATCTATGCCGTTTTGCTGCATCCACTGGAACTGTACGTTCACGGTTTGATCATTGAAGGAGGAGAACAGGCGGGCGGGCTGTCCGTTGTTCAGGTTACTGAAACCGGTGTTGTAAAGCGAAGTGTATTCGCGCACATCCGGCCAGGACTTGATACCGTTGTTGCTGGGCGAAGGCGTTTGCTGTGCATTGGGCGCCCAGTGCCACCAGATATTGATGGGCGATCCGTCGCCGATGGCGGCAAACCAGCCCTGGTAGCCTACAATCACCTTGCCCACCACATCGCCTGCCGGGCTGGCCTGGGCTGCACGGGGCGTGGTTTCGGGAGAGGCTTCTTTGTTTTGTTTGGAACAGCCAAAGGCCAGGCAGGCCATCAGCAACAACAGGCATTGTTTTGTTTTTTTCATTGCGTGGATGAATTTAAAATGAGGAGAGCATAAACGTGGAAAATAGTAATAAAGTTCCGCGCCGCAGGCCGGGTAAAGCCGCAGCAGGGGATTACGCAATGGTTATAATGATTCTTCTGGAAAGGAACAGCGCGGGTCTACGCAAAATGTAAGGTGCTCACAATACTGTAATACTTAAATGTAGCGCTTTTATTTTAATTATCCCAATGTGGAAGCGGTTAAACGCCGCCGGCTGAAAATACTGCCGCTGGCAATCATGAAGATGCCCTGCAGTGGCCTGGATGCGGCGGCAGGGCATTGGGGGCGGATGGCCAACATTGTTATTGAAAACCGGTTAGGCCGTTTCCGCAACGCGCTTGTTGTACTTGTTGCGATAGGCGCTCGGTGTCATGCCCACCGTTTTCTTGAAGAGCTGGCGGAATGCCTTTTCATCACTGTAACCAGATGCTACCATGGATTCCAACACCCCGCCGGTAGCCTGCTCCAGGATCTTTTTGGCGGCCTCAATGCGGGTACGCTGCAGGTATTCAATAGGTGTAGTGCCGGTGATGGTTTTAAAGCGCCTGGCCAGGTTGCGCCGGCTGGCGGGGATATCGTTGAGCAGTTCTTCAATGGTGCTCACTTGTGAAAAGTCTTTCTGGATGCGCAGTTGCAACTGGCTTACCAGCTCATCGTGGTGCGTGGTGCGGGGCTCAAACGTAGCAAAATAGGTCTGTTGCTCCCGGTCCATATCAATGGCAAAATACTTGGCAATACGGATACTCATATCCCGCCCGCAGTAGTTCTCAATAATGCGCAGCAGCAAATGGAAAGTACTGGTGGCGCCACCACTGGTGTACACGCCCTGGTCCTGCGTTACCACCGCGTTTTCCTGCAGGTGCACGGAGGGGAATGCGGCCGCAAATGCAGCGGCGGCGCTCACATGGGTGGTTGCGTTGCGCTGGTCCAGCAGGCCGGATGCCGCCAGCAGGAACGCGCCCGTGCACACACTGCCTATAGCCGCCCCTTGCTCATACTGGTTGCGCAGCCATTGCATGCAGGCGTTGTTGTCGCTGATGGCGGCCTGCATATCATCAATGCCAAATGCCGGCACCAGGATCAGGTCGTATTTTTGCCCATTATCCAGGGGCTGCAATGTATATTGATTGAACAGGGTGCCTGCGTTTTGCTGGCTGATAACGTGCAGGCGGAATGCAGGTTCCTGCCCGTCTGCCTTGCAGAATTTATTGACGCTTTCAAACACGTCGAGAATAGCTGCCACACTGAGCAGGCGGTGGTGCCGTGTTAGTAAAATGCCAAGGTCTACCATCGTTTTCCAATTTTCCCTAAGATACAATTTTTTGGCTCAAATGCCCCTGGAAAAGGGCATATTGTGCTACTTGCAAGAAAGCTTCGCCCTGGTTGCTTTTTGCTTGAATGAAACACACATAAAACTTTACACAGGATGCATTGCTTACCCGTTATCCCCCGCAGGCGGAACTGGAGAAATAGCAGCTTGCTTAACGTACAAAGCACGTTGTACACAGGGTACAACGTGCTTTGTATAAAACGATTAACGTATAGCCGGCACCGTTATCCAGATCTCAAACTGCGGACAGGGTTTGCCAGCGCGGCTTTGGCAGATTGCCAGGAAACGGTGAGCAACGTAATAAGCAGGATGGCCCCGCGGCGACGGCCCGGATAAATAAAATGCCGGGTAGCTGCCCGCCAGCAACCCGGTGAGCAGGGTAGTGGCACCTATCCAGGCTACCAGGGATGGCGTGAAATGAATTGCACGTGCTTGCCCGTAGCCTGGTTAAGATGCTCCGCTTGCGGCCAGTGCCTGTCCGTATTAGTACGGCACGGGGGCTTGCAGGTAAGGCCCGGCCTTTTCGGGATCGGAGATCACCTGGTACAGCGATTGAATCAGTTTTTGTAATTGCTGCAGCAGGTCTGCATCCGTGATCTGGTAGTTATGGTTCACCTTTGTTTTTACGGCCGATACCACCAGCTGCGTAGCGTCTGTAATGCGGCTTTCAATGATCAGTAAAGTGCCCAGCAGCGAGGCATGCGCATGATGGCCTGCCGTGGAGGCGGTAATGAGCGCCACTGGTTTTTTGCAGAATTCCATGGAAGATACGGTCCAGTCAATGGCGTCTTTCAGCACGCCGGGCACGCCCACGGCGTATTCCGGTGTGCAGATCAGGATGGCGTCAGCGGCCCGCAGTTTGTTGCGGAAGCCTGTTACGGCAACGGGCTCCATGCCGGGCTCCATATCCTCATCCGGATTGAAATGGGGCAATTGCAACAGGCCGTCATAGATGGTAACATTAAAAAGATCTGTGCTCATACCCGCAATGGCCCTGATCAGGTTCAGGTTGGTAGAACGGGTGCGGGTGCTGCCGGAAATGGCCAGTACATTGTAAATTTTGGGCATGTTGGTGCTCGGTTAATTGGAAAAAACAATAATTAAAAATGTGTCTTTGTAATAAGGTTCACCGTTCATCAACGACAACTGGAATGCATAAAATAGTTAGGTGTCTTACGCTAACGGGCATGGATATATTACGGGCGTAAAACTAACTATTTCCCATGAACCCTCCCTTGCAAAAAAGTGTTACTTGCTTTTTTGAAAGTTAAGTTACGTACAAACTATCCAAAGAAATATACCAGCATTTCCTTCATTCATACTAACAAATGCCGGCGCAGCGATGGATATTTGTGACTGGCAAGTCATTATTTACCAAAATTGGAACCATGGAATACAGGCAATTAGGGGCATCCGGACTGATGGTGCCCGTGTTAAGTTTCGGTACCGCCACCTTTGGCGGGGGCAATGAGTTCTTTAAAGCCTGGGGCAACACCCAGCTGGAGGAGGCCCGGGAGCTGGTAAAGCTCTGTATGGACGCCGGCGTGAATTTCTTTGATACAGCCAACGTGTACTCCGCCGGCCGTTCGGAAGAAATACTCGGCCAGGCCCTCAAAGGCATGCGCCAGCAGGTGATCATTTCTACCAAAGCCACCTTCAACATGGGCGGCGGCCCTCGGGACCAGGGGTCTTCCCGCAGCCATTTGCTGCTGCAGGTGGAGCATAGCCTGAAACGCCTGCACACAGACTATATTGACGTGTACCACATGCATGGTTTTGACGGCAACACGCCCATTGATGAAACCCTGAAAACGCTGGACACCCTGGTGACCAGCGGTAAGGTGCGCTACATTGCCTGCTCTAACTTTTCCGGCTGGCAGCTCATGAAAAGCCTCAGCATTTCAGAGCGCTATGGATGGGCCAAGTACGTAGGCCACCAGGTGCTGTACTCCCTGCTGGACCGGGAATATGAATGGGAACTGATGCCCCTGGCCATTGACCAGCGGGTAGGCGCCATGATCTGGAGCCCCTTGTCCAGCGGCCGCCTTTCCGGCAAGTACCGCCGTAACCAGCCCCGCCCGGAAGACAACCGCATGCAGCAGGGCGGCGCACATGGCCCCGACCTGGCAAATGAGCACCTGTTCCGCATTGTGGACGTGCTGGATGAGATAGCCGCGGAAACCGGCCGCAATGTATCGCAGGTGGCCATCAACTGGCTGCTGCAGCGCCCCACGGTGAGCAATGTGATCATTGGCGCCCGCAATGCACAGCAATTAAAGGAAAACCTGGCCGCGGCAGATTTTACGCTCACCACAGACCAGGTAAAACGCCTGGATGCCGTGAGCGACCGCGATCTCGTTTACCCTTACTGGCACCAGCGCCAGAATACCAGCCTGCTGCCTCCGCCGGTATTTTACAGCTGATAAAAGACCAGCGATCCTGCATTTTTCCGCCCGGCGAAAACGTTTTCACCGGGCTTTTTTGTATTGCACTCCCGGCACGATCGCGTGTGCATATCCTGCTGAAAAAAAATTTCCTTTTGCCGAACATTCCCCTTTCAGATATTGTTAAATGAACCATTAGGCCAATAGAAGCGCCAATCCGCAAAACACACACACGATAGAGAAAATGCAAATGATTAAATTGTACATGCGCCATATGGGAGCATTGGAATTCATAGGCATGAACGATGTGCTGCAGCTACAGTTATGGATCAAAAAGGCCGCGGGCTACCTGGATAAGCTGCGCCTGGATTACGAGCCCGCCCACCTTGACCTCCTGGAAAAGGCCTGTGGCCACCTGTATGGCTGTGAACGCCTCCTCTACCAACTGGATCTGCCACATTTATTCCGGTTTACGCTGGCCAAGCAAAAGGCCCTCAGTACCCTGCATTTGCTGGAGCTGCGGGGCCAGATCCGCCACCGCCAGGCCGGCAGGGGAGGCGAGGCGCTGGTAAAAGTAATGCGCCGGGCGGGCCCGCTGCAGGTAGTGCGGCAGTACACAGGCCCGCTGTGCGCTAACTAGCAATGCTATCATGGTGGAAAAAGCCAGATACGCCCCGATGTTTTGTATCTTGGGGTGTATTTTTTCAACCTGTACACATGAGTGATTTCCGCAACCGCGTGGTACTGATCACCGGCGGCGCATCCGGCATTGGTAAGATCATGGGAAGGCTGGCCCTGGACCGCGGGGCAGCCCACCTTGTTATCTGGGACCAGGATGCCACAGCGCTGGCCCGAACTGCCGCCCAATGGGCCGATGCAGGCCCCCGGCTGCACACGCTGGCAATAGACATTACCAACACCACAATGCTGGAAACTGCCTGCCATGCCCTGCTGCAACAGCTGCAGCGGGTGGACATCCTTATCAACAACGCTGGCATAGTAGCCGGCAAATTATTCCAGGACCATACGGCGGCAGATATAGACCGCACCATGCAGGTGAACAGCCTGGCCATGATGCAGCTCACCCGCCTGCTGCTGCCGGGGATGATGGCGCGCGGTGAAGGACATATCTGCAACATTGCCTCCGCCGCAGGGCTTATTTACAATCCTAAGCTTTCCGTGTATTGCGCCAGTAAGTGGGCCGTCATTGGCTGGTCAGAGAGCCTGCGCCTGGAAATGGAAATGCAGCGCACCGGTGTGCGCATCACCACCGTGGCGCCCTATTACATTAACACCGGCATGTTTGCCGGGGTCCGTTCCCTCATTCCCATCCTGGAACCAGCGCCCACGGCCGGCAGGATCATCCGCGCCATTGAGCGCAACCGCATCTTTCTGAAAATGCCGGGCCTCGTAAACCTCATCCCGCCTGTAAAAGGCTTGTTGCCCATCCGCTGGTTCGACTGGCTGGTGGGCAAGGTATTGCGCACGCACGCCACCATGACCTATTTTACCGGCCGTCGGGAATAATTTTATTATCTTGGGGCAAAATTTATTGTTAGCTCTCTATGTTTGCTTATTGGAATAATTCCTATTACCTCGTTGTCATCCTGCAGGTCATCGCCATCATTCATGCGCTGAGGACCGGTCGCAGTAACTGGCTGTACCTGCTCATCTTCCTGCCGCTGGTGGGGGTGCTGGTGTATTTTTTTATGGAAGTGCTGCCGGAGATCCGGACAGGCGCTTTCATGCCCAATTTCCGCAAAGTATTTATGCCCGGCGCCCAGATCCACGAATGGGAACGTAAAGTACGTATGTCCGATACCGTTAGTAACCGGGTGCAACTCTCCCGCGCCTATGCGGAAGCCGGCCAGTGGGGCAAGGCCATAGAACTGACAAAGAGCGCCCTCACCGGTATGTATGCCAATGATCCGGGCATCCTGCTGCAACTGGCCCGCCAGTACTTTGGCAATGCACAATACGCAGAAAGCCTCCAGTATTTTGACAAACTGAAGACGATGAAGACCGGCCGCATCAACATGGCGGAAGACGACCTGGTGTACACCCGCGCCCTGGATGGCGCCGGGCAAAAGGAAAAGGCGGAAGAAGGCTACCAGCAGATCATCCGTGTACATCACTCCCTGGAAGCCCGCTATTATTATGGCCTTTTCCTGAAGAAGCAAGGCCGCTCCGCGGAAGCCAAAGCCCAGTTCCAGGCCGTGCGGGAGGATATCCGGGAATTACCGCGTTTTGCACGCCGCCTTAATGCCCAGTGGGCACGAAAGTCGTTTACGGAAATGATGTCGAAGTAGTTGGTTGATGCATGATCCCCCGCTCAATATATGCCTGCACCACAGCAGGCGTTGCTTTTTCCAAGAGGTAAGCCTGTTGTTTGCCAATATGCTCCCACCCGTTAGCCCCATCTGCATGTAACACAATGCGCCCATACTGCAAAGTATAAAAAGGTGCAATGCCTTTGCAGGCGGCCAGTACAGCCGTTTCATCCCAGCTCATACGGCCATCGGCGTCTTCCTTGGAAAGCGGGATGCAGATGCGGAACACATCTTTCACCGGGCTGTTTTGGATGTGCGCATTGTGCACCAGCGCCAGCCCCACTTTTATTTTCTCCCCGATCTCAAAGCCGCTGTAAGTAATGTGCGTGGGCCAGTGGGCAAATACATAACGGGAGGAAGTGGAATCCATGAACACATTGAACTCGCGCCCCTGAGGAAACTGCCCGGCCATGCTCACCAGTTGCTTCACTTTCTGCTGCACCAATTGCCGGCCGCCCAGGCGGGAATACCGGTCTGGCGCGGATTGCAGCAGGTTAGCCAGGTTGGTGAAAAAGCCCACGCTGATGATGGTTACACTATGATCTGGCTGTGCAGCCAGCACCTTACGGTATACTTCCACGGCATCCGGTACATCCGCATTGCGTTGTATGCGGTGGGGATAGCGGGCCAGGATGCTGTCTGTCCAGTGCTGTGTATCCCGCATGTCAATGCCGTTCCGGTGCGGCACGCCAATGGGTAGTCCCGGGCGGTGGAAGTATGTGTTGAACACATTGATCACGCCCGCCACGCCTTCATAATTGGTACTGGCCACGGTGGCCAGGATCTTTACCCGGCCGCTGTCTGCAAAGGCATGCAGCAGCGTGATGGCGCCCACGTCATCATAATCCGGCCCCATGTCGGTATCAAAGATCACGGGGCGCTGTGCCAGCGTCACGGAAGCCAGCAGCGAAAGTACAAGGGTAGCAAAGGTTTTAGGCCACATAAGACAACGGTAAGATGGTTGGCTTTAAAGATACGGCATCTGGAAAATTCTTTCTATTTTCCCCGCATGAAAGCAAAACATGCTGTTATTTTATTGGCCCTGGGCTTTTGTACCGACTTTGCAGCGGCGGCTTTTAAGATCACCCACTGGCGCGGTACAAACGAGTTGTTCTTTACCGCCATCTTGTTGAAAATAGCGGGTGCGCTCTTACTCGTTTATAAGCTGATCACCAGCCGCCAACTGCGCGGTTTCATGAACCATTAACGGACGGGCATTTGTACGATTGCGAACAATTGCAAGCATAGCTCCCGGTGTAATGGCCTGATTTATAATTGCATTTCTTTCTGGTATTTGTTTTGGCCGCCCGATAGCAGATCTCCTGGATTATGCTCAAAAACTACCTGAAAATAGCCTGGCGCTACCTGCTTAAAAACAAAGCACATTCCTTCATCAACATTGCCGGCCTTTCCGCCGGTATGACCGTGGCCATGCTCATTGGCCTGTGGATCCGGGATGAATGGGATTTTGACCGCGTGCATACAAATTACAACAGCATTGCCCAGGTGCTGCAGCAGCGCCGGATCAATGGGCGGGTGGAAACCAGCGAAGCAGTACCCATTCCGCTGAACACCGCGCTGCACACGGAGTACAAGCCTTACTTTTCCCGCATTGCCATGGCCACCATGGTATGGCCCCACGCGATTGCCGCGGGGGAGCAGGTGGTAGACGCACCCGGCCATTTTATTGAGCCGGATGGCCCGGACCTGTTTTCGCTGGACATGATTGCCGGCCGGCGCGATGCACTGAAGGAACCCAATGCCATCCTTATTGCCGCCAGCCTGGCAAAGGCCTTGTACGGCAACCAGGTAGCGCTGGGCCAAACCCTGCAACTGGATAACAAGAACAGCTTTAAAGTAGCCGGCGTATACAAAGACCTCCCGGCTAATTCCACTTTTCATAAGGTAACGTTCATGGCGCCCTGGGCTTACTTCCAGGCAGCGGAGCAGGGCATGGACCGTTCCCTGCACGACTGGGGCGATAACTTTGTACTGGAATTTGTGCAGCTGGCACCTGGTATGGATGCCGCCTGCGTGTCTGCCCGCATCCGGGATGTGAAGCTGAAACATGTAAACCGCGAGGGTGCGATGTACGAGCCGGCCATGATCCTGCAACCCATGGCTAACTGGCACCTTTACAGCCAGTTTCGCGATGGGCGCAATGCAGGCGGCCGGATCCAGTACGTATGGCTGTTTGGCATCATCGGTGCCTTTGTGTTGCTGTTGGCCTGTATCAATTTTATGAACCTGAGCACCGCCCGCAGCGCCAAGCGCGCCAAAGAAGTAGGGCTGCGCAAAACAGTGGGCTCCCTGCGGGGGCAGCTGGTAGTGCAGTTTTACAGTGAATCCGTGCTGATGGCACTGCTGGCGTTTGTTATTGCGCTGCTGGCAGTGGTATTACTGCTGCCATCTTTTAACCTGCTGGCGGATAAGGAAATTGCAATGCCCTGGAGCCGGCCATGGTTCTGGGTTTCCAGCGCTGCATTTACTATCGGTACAGCGTTGCTTGCCGGCAGTTATCCTGCATTGTTCCTGTCTTCCTTCCAGCCGTTAAAAGTATTGAAGGGCAATGTATACATGGGACGGCAAGGCGCATTGCCCAGGAAAGTATTGGTGGTGGTACAATTTACCGTATCCGTGTTGCTGATCATTGGCACCCTCATCGTTTTCCGGCAGATCCGGTTCGCCAAAAACAGGCCGGTAGGATACGACCGGGAAGGGTTGGTAAGTGTGTTCACTGGTACGATGGATATCCATAATCATTTTGAAGCAGTGAAAGCAGACCTGCTGCGTTCCGGTATGGTAACAGCGGTGGCGCAGTCGTCCAGCCCCCTTACCGGCGTGAATAACAACAGTGGGGATGTACACTGGGAAGGCATGCCTGCCGGCTTCTCCGGCGATTTTGGTATTGTACGCGTTACCATGGATTACCCGCAAACGGTGGGCATGCGCCTGTTGCAGGGGAGAAGTTTTTCCAATGCCTATGCCACAGACTCGATGGCGGTGCTGCTCAATGAAAGGGCGGTGCAATATATGGGACTGGAACATCCCCTGGGCGCCGTATTAAAACTGGGCCGGCAGGAACTGCACGTGATCGGTATTGTAAAGGATATGGTCATGGAGTCGCCATACGAGCCGGTAAAGCAAACCATTTTCCGGGTAGGCAAGGCAGAATTTGATTTCCTGAACCTGCGCATTAACCCCCATGTAAATATGCACGACGCATTGACGCAGATCGAGGCTGTGTATAAAACCTATTCACCCGCTACGCCCTTTACCTACCGGTTTGTGGATGTAGAATACGGGCGCAAGTTTATCAATGAAGAAAGGGTGGGCAACCTGGCGGGTATTTTTGCAGCACTGGCTGTCTTCATCAGTTGCCTGGGCCTCTTTGGCATGGCCGCTTTCATGGCGGAGCAGCGCATCCGGGAAATAGGTATCCGCAAAGTAATGGGCGCTTCGGTGACCGGCCTCTGGGCCCTGCTCAGCCGGGAGTTTGTATGGCTGGTAGGCATTGCGCTGCTCATTGCTATTCCCGCGGGTTACGTGGGGATGAATAAATGGTTGTCGCACTTTCCGTATCATACCCCCACGCCGTGGTGGATCTATGCCGGCACCGGCTTTGGTGCGTTGCTGCTTACCTTGCTCACGGTGAGTTACCAGGGCATCCGCGCGGCACTGGCCAATCCTGTTAAAAACCTGCGCGCAGCGTAACGGCCCCTGATATTTCACCCGGGCACCTTGCATTTCTGGAGGTACATTCAAACACAAGGGTAGAAAAATTTCATTTATAAAAACGAAAATTTTCTGCCCTTGTTCCCCCCTGATTTTTCCGGGTATAACAAAGAGCGGGTACCACCTATTGTTTCGTTTTTAACCAATCCACCAGCGCCACCAGTTCTTCGGGATGCGCCTCGTACCAGGCCAGTGTTTGCATGAATACATAATGCCGGATCTTCTTCTTCACTTCCTTCATATCCAGGCTGGTTTTAAACGCATTGTCATAAGAAAGATTAGGCCCGCGGATGGCGGCAATGGTCTGTATGTAAGGTTCTATGCGCTTGCGGCCCGCTTTAAGCTTACCCGGCTGGCGCCCTGCTATTTCCTTAATGGCCATGCGGAATCCTTTCATCACACCGGTTTGCAGGGAACCGCCTTCAAAGGTGGTCTCGCTGTTGGCATACGTGCGGATGGAAGGGAGGTTCTTGGGCACCCGCACGGGGTAGGCAATGCTCACCTGGTAGTGGTTCTCATCTATTTCCGTGTGCAGGTCCATGGACACCACGCTTTGCCCCAATGCGGCAAACGTTTCGTGCAGCTGCTCAGATACGCCCTGGGGGTAATAGAAAATGCGTTGCTGTAACGCGCCTCTTTTTTCCACGCTGGTAATATGAATGCCGGGATAGAGATAGGCAAATTGTTTCAGGAAAATGTTTACAAAAGCATAACTCACTTCCAGTGGCCCAAAGATGGCAGGATCGATGGTGAACTCCAGCAGGCTGCTATTGGCCGGCAGCTCCACGGTATTGCTGGTGCTGATCTCCAGCTTGCCTTCACCGCCCAGAAAGGCGCCGGTGGCTTGCGGATAGTTTACCAGGATCTTCAGGTCTTTCGTGTAAGCCGCCAGGGATACCAGGGCCAGGTTGTACTGCTGGGTATCCGCATCGGCCTGGGGATGCAGCAGGGCGGAGAGGCGGCCCAGGTGAATATTTTCAAACTGCACGCGCACGCGGTTTTCCGGGAAAAATTCAAACGTGGCCTTCAGTTGGGGAATGTCTGCCGGGGGCAGGTCGTTCATTACAAACTTGATAATATTAACGACCCCATTGTGATTGAGGCTGCCCAGCAGCTGGCTGGGTCTTTGTCTGGCCGCATCAATGTGGGCCTGTAGGTTTAGTACCATTGCTATCTTATCAGTTAGTAACGCCTGCTAAAAATATAATAATATCTTGTAAGCTAAACATTCACGGACTCTTATGCGCAAAAAATCTTTGGCGGGCTGCCTGCTCCTGGCAGTACTGCTGTTCCTGCAATCTGCCACCATGGCTCAAAACCGCTTGAAGGTGGTAGTGGCAGGACTTAACCACGACCACATCCACAACATCCTGCATGCTTTCCGGGAAGGGCGTGTCACCATCATTGGCATCGCAGAGCCCAGTAAAGCCCTGCAACAAAAATTTGCCAAGGCCTACCAGTTGCCGGATTCCCTCTTTTATAGTGACCTGCCATCCGCCCTGGCAGCGCATCCCCACCCCGATGCAGTGCTGGGCTACAATGAAGTAGGCCGGCACGTGGACGTGGTGCGCATCTGCGCCCCGCGCGGCATCCCGGTGATGGTGGAAAAACCGCTGGCCGCCACACTGGCCCAGGCCAGCGAGATCCAGGCGCTGGCAGGAAAGTACCATGTAAAGGTGCTCACTAATTATGAGACCACGTGGTATGCATCGTTCCATGCACTGTACCAGGACCTGCAGGCAGACAGCATTGGCCCCCTCAAAAAGCTGGTCGTGCACGACGGGCACCAGGGCCCCAAAGAAATAGGCTGCAGTGATGCATTTCTCAGCTGGCTCACAGACCCGGTGCTCAACGGGGCCGGCGCCCTCAATGATTTTGGTTGCTATGGTGCAGACCTGATGACCTGGTTCATGCAAGGCAAAAAGCCACTGGCCGTAACTGCGGTAACCCGCCATTACAAACCCGCAGTTTATCCCAAAGTGGATGACGATGCAACCATCCTCGTGGAATATCCCACTTGCACAGGCCAGCTGGAAGGCTCATGGAACTGGCCCTTCGGCATCAAGGACATGGAGTTATTCGGCACCACAGGTTACCTGCATGCATTTGACGGTACGCATATTTACAAGCGCCAGCGGGAAAATAAAGTGAGCACTTATGATGCTCCCGCGCTGCCCGCGCCCATCAATGATCCCATGGAATACCTGGCCGCCGTGCTGCAGGGGAAAATTTCCGGCGACAATGACCTCTCGTCCCTGCAATACAACATGGTGGTCATGCAGATCCTGGATGCAGCCAAACGGTCTGCTGCGAGCGGGAAGAGAATTGTGCTGTAGCAGCATATTTTCCAAACAGGGAATACTTTTTAGAACATAAAATGGAAGATCACCGCAAAAGTGATCTTCCATTTGTTTTTTATGCTTCGTATAAACAGGCATTGGCGTTTTCCAGGAGCCGGAAATTGCTTCTTTGAAATTCCTATAACGCGGGCGCTACTGCACTCTGGTTATTCACTACCGGCCACACACCGGGTGTGGGTACGCTCACGCCCTTGGTAAGCCCCATGGTGAGGTTATCACCACCGAAATAATACATAGGCCAGCCTTTGAAAGTAAGCTGCTGTTGCCCCTGCACGGTGATGAGTTTAAAGTCTGCCGCATTCAGCGCAGAGGGAACCCGCGCCAGTTGGGCAAGGGGATAAATAGGCCAGATAGCGTTATGGGCGGCATCTGTAGTGGTGTAGTTATTCACCCCGTTCTTGTCCTTTGCAGCAAAGGCATACAGGGTGCGGCCACGGTCGTCGGTGAGGTAAAAAGAGCTGCCGGTGCCGGCGCTGATCACGGCGGGAGTGCCGGACAGGGTGTAGTTATTGGCATCGTTACCTACCAGCTGGCCTTCGCCCAGCATTACGGAGTAGTCCGGTTTGGCAATGAACCAGTTGCCGCCTACATTATCGCCTTTGGTCTCGCCGGCACTGGCATCCTGGGCAAAGTAGTAGAGGGGCCAGCCTTTGTAAGTGGTTTGCTTGGCCCCATCCCCACGGGTGATGGTGGCAAAGTCTGCCGCCTTCAGGTCTGCATCCAGCGTAAGCGTTGCGGGGTCAATGTAGAACGCGGGCCAGGCTGCCAGGCAGCCACCGTTGCAGTTAGACGTGCCATTGTAGTCCACAGAAAAGAAGTACAGGCTGCGACCGGCGCTGTCGGTCATAATGCTGCCAAAAGTGCCGTTAGTGGCCAGTCTTACAGCGTGGTTTTTCACCGGCGGGGTAGTGCTGCCGCCGTTGTGGTCTTTGGAGCAGGAAGCGAATACGGACATGGCAAGGCCTATTGCCGCCGTAGCCGCAACTTTAAGTTGTGCATGCATGATCGTGAGGTATTTGTTGGTAAGTAATGAAGTGTGTTAACCGTTCACCAATACAATACGGCATCCTGGCATGAAGGGTTGCCTGCACCGGGAAAAATAAAAAGGGCTTCCTACATTTGAGGCATGGAAATACGCACCCTGGAGCATACACCACTGCCCGCTATTGTAGCTTGTTTCATCAAAGCGTTTGATGGTTATTTTGTAAAAGTATCCGAAGATGTAAATTATTACGCAGCCCGCTGGAAAGCCGCCATGGTGGACTTTGACAGCTCTTATGGCATGTTTGACGGGGAGCAGCTGGTAGGGTTTGTGCTGCATGCGGTGGATACGCGTTTTGGCATGCGAACGGCATTTAACGATGGCACGGGGGTGCTGCCGGCTTACCGCGGCCGCCGCATGGTGCAGGCCATTTATGAAAAAGCTGTCCCGGAGCTGAAAGCAAAAGGTATTGCCCAGCTTTCCCTCGAAGTGATCCAGGAAAATGCGGTGGCGCTGAAAGCGTATGAAAAGGTCGGTTTCCGTATTGTGAAGGAATACGCCTGTTTCAAAGGTATCCTGCTGGCCCGCGCGGATGCAGCCATGCAGCTGGAGGCCACTACGTTTGATCACATGGAATGGGATAAGCTTCCTGCCCCGGCCATGCAGGCCTGGGAGCACCAGCCGGAAAGCCTGCGGGGCGGCGCGTTCAAATACTACTACGTGTGGCGGGAAGGGAAACGTATTGGCTTTTTCGTGGTGCAGCCGGAAAATGGTTACCTGGCGCGGCTGGATGCTTTCACGGAAATTGAAGCGGACTGGAATGCCTTACTGCTGGGTGTTTCACAGCTGTGCAACCTGGTGAAGCACAACAACGTGGACGTAAGGCAGGCGGCCAAGACCCGCTTCCTGGAAAAGCACGGCCTTACCCGTTACATCAACCAGTTTGAAATGGGAATGAAGATCTGAAACCAAAGGATTAACTTTAGCGCATAACCATTACTATCCATGCACCTGTTACAGTTCACCGGTCTTTCCGGTGCCGGCAAAACCACCATTGCGCGTTCCATCAAAACAGCCCTGGAAGCCCAGGGGCAGCCCGTAGCCATTATAGATGGGGATGTATACCGGAAAAATCTTTGTGCAGACCTTGGTTTCTCCGCGGCGCATCGGCTGGAAAATATACGCCGGCTGGGTGCAGTGGCGCATGGTTTTGTGTGCAGGGGCAGCATTGCCATTGTAGCTGCCATCAACCCCTATGAATCCGGCCGCCGGCATATGGTGCACGCTTATGGCGCCCGCACGGTATGGCTGGATTGCCCGCTGGAGGTATTACAGCTGCGCGATACGAAGGGGCTGTACCGCAGGGCTGCATTGCCCGAAGGGCACCAGGAAAAAATATATAATCTTACCGGTGTGAATGATCCCTATGAGCGCCCCGCCGCGGCAGACCTTATCCTGCATACCGGCCACGAATCCGTGGATGCTTCGGTGAGCCGCCTGTTGGATTTTATCCGCCAATGCCCGCCCACCCGCTGCCCGGAGTGGCTGAGGTCCGAATAGCTTCCAGTTGATGGTAACTTTGCACGGCAGCCTGCAAGAATGCAGGTGGAGGAGCAGTTACAGCTGGTTCGGAAAACGGTTGGCCAGGATATTTCCCGTGGTAACTGCTACGGATGTACGCAGCATCCCGCCATGTAGGGGTAAGCGCTGTTTGTGTAAATGCGCTTATTTTTTCCAGCCATGCCATGGGGCCTTCGTTATAATTCAATAGCAACAGGTGTGCATCGGTAGCGGCCATCTCCAGCGCCAGCCCGTAATACCGGTGCAGCACATTCGCGAAGTAGGTATCCAGCACCGCTTCCGTATTGTTTACATCCCACAGCGGGGCCAGTACAGGAACAAGGCCCGGCACCGCGTGCCTGCCGCGCTGGCGTTGTTGTGAATGCAGCACGGCCAGGGGTTCCCGGTATAGTAATATGAAGGGCACCCCGGGGAATAGCTGGCGCAGGCTTTCATAATAGCAAAGATGCCAACTGTCAGTCTTTACAAAAAGGGCGGTTTCCTGCCCATGTTGCCGCTGGGCAAGCATGCGCAGTGCGGCGGGTACCAGTTCCGGTGTATGCGGCAAGAGCTGGTCCAGCACCGGGGCTTCTGACAGTACGATATGTTTTTCATCCAGCGCCAGTAATTGCGATAACAAGGTGGAGCCACAGCGGGATACATGGAAGATCAACGCGGTAGGCGGCACGGCATCTGCCACAGCTGCCCACAACAGCAGTTCGGCGCTGGTGCCTGTCCTGGTGGGCAATGCCCGGTGCTTGCAGGCTGCAATGGTTTCATCAAGGAAGGGATGCGTAAAGGCAATGCCTTTGCGGTTTAGCCAGGTGAAAGTGCCGTCTTCATGGTAACTGCCGGGAATGAAAGCTTGCATGTATTTAATTGAGCGGGTCTGTAGATTGTTGCAGCTGCATGGCCAGCGCACGGGAGGCTTCGGTGTTCATGGCCAGCAGGTTGGCAATGATCTGTGCTTTTTCACCCGCGGTATATGGCCGCTCCGCGGTGACGGCGGCCACCGGGAAGCCTGCCTGCGCCAGCAACTGGTCTGTCCATTCATTGCGCAGCGCATCAATGACCAGGTGCACCCTGCTTACCGGGCTGTTATTCTTCACGGAGTGTGGCAGGTCAAAGTTGGCATACCAGCATTCTCCGGCCTGCATAGGCAGTACTACCCCATCCACTACAAAATGCACCTCCGGATGGGTAATAACGGGTACGTGTAAACGAAGAAAGCCGTGTGCATAACCCGTGTGTTGATCACGGTGGGTGTGGATGCTGCTGCCGGGGGCCAGTGCCAGCAGGCGCACTGTTTCCAGGGGGCATTGAAAAAAGGAAAGCACTTCCCTGAAGTAATCACACTGGCCCAGCAGGGGGGTATTGGCCCAGGTGCTGGCCCCCGGGTGGGCATATACATCATTTGCCGCCCCGGTGGCAGAGCGCAGGGCAATGCAGGTCCAGCTGCCGGCATAGTCCCACTGGTTATAGTGCAGGGGCCATTGCAAGGCTACGCAGCGGGCCAGGTCGGCTTGCAGGCGTACAGGATCAAAGGAGCAGGGGAGCTGGATAAAGCGGCTTTCCATAGGCGGAGTTTTGCGCATGTGCCGCAAATATACGGGAGTGATGTGTGCGCAAGAAATTATTTGAATATCTAAAATGTTTTCTATATTTGCGGCATAAGGAACATGGATAGCATATATCGTAAATCCTTACTTATCCATTATTTTTTTAGCCTAAGGAAGTATACACTGACTGTATTTGTCGCGGTGGATTGTTATCTACACATTACCATTTTACCAGAAATCTGTAGACGCTGTGAGTAAATAGCACAGCCGAATGCACACCAACTGTAGTCTCCAACAACCTCAATTTTAACCTTATTGCATTGATGTAATCTTAATGATGCCCGGCATAGACCGGCGCAGTTTTTTTCCTGCCCGGTGTGGCAGGGAGTATCGTTTATTTATGTAAATCGTAGGGCCGTTATTATCACTGAATACATTCCATTCATTTCCTTTATACCAGCAAATCACGTTGCAGACCTTATTTACTATACTATGAGTCAATACCAAAGGAGAGCATTCCTGCGCCAGATGTCTATGCTGGCAGCTACTTTCAGTATACTTCCCGCGGGGATGGTCCGGGCGGCGTCTAAACTTCGTATAGGCGTTATCGGTAGTGGCGCCTGGGGGCTGCAGTATCTGTCACTTGCGGCGCAGCACCCGGATGTATCGGTCCGTGCGTTGTGTGAGCCGGACGCAGACCGGCGCCGGCAGGCATTATCACTTTGCGCGTTGCCGCCTGATATTTATACGCACTGGCAGCAATTGATAGCATGTCCCCATATTGATGCGGTGCTGATTGCCACGCCCTGGCAATGGCATGGTGTGATGGCGCTGGCGGCCCTGAAAGCGGGCAAGCACGTGCTGTGCGGAACGGTGGCTGCTACCACCCCGGAGGGGCATGGTGCCTTGTTGCGGGCCAGTCTTGAAAGCGGCCGGCAATACATTACGCTTAATGAAACAGACTTCCATGCCGATCAACTGGCTGTAGGTGCCATGGTAAAAGAAGGACTGTTTGGAGAAATACACGAAGTGCGTACCGGTGTACACTGTGCGCAGTTACCCGGTGATGTGTATGCCTTGCAGGGGGCCAGCAGTGTGCTTTCCATGCTGGGGGTGAATGCGGAAAATCCCTTTACCCGCTTATCCCTGCGCCGCGAAAAAATGGAATGCCTGGTGAACAGGAAAGACCGGCGTGGAGTAGACCAGCTGGTGCTGGCCAGGCAGGAGTTGCCTGTGATGGAAGTGCTTACCGCCAAACAACAGACCCTGGTGCTTCAAATGCCGCACCCGCGGAAAAGCGTGGTGGCCATTGGGTTTCAACTGAAGGGGAGTGAAGGCCGCTGGTTGGAAGGGCCCCGGGTGTTACAACGTACCGCCGCATTGCCGCAACATCATTGGGAGCCGGGCAGGCCTTACCTGGAGCAATACCGGAATGACGGCAACGTTGCGGAAACTGTTTTCGGCCATGCTATTGCTGCCCTGCAAGCGGGAAGGGGCACGGCCCCTATGGTGTATGACGCCATCGCCTTGAGCCGCCTGCAGGCCGTGGCCCGCCGCGCTGCCAGGCAGGGACAGGATGCGGTGGAATTGCAGGCTTGGGGTATAGTTTAGCAAATAACAAAAAATTAACCACCGGATAAAACCACGTTGTTATCTTCTGTGTTGTTGTTTTACCCATGTGGCCATTCCCGCAAAGCAGTCGTATTTAATGTCGCCCTTATCGAATCAATTATTTTATAACCCTTATTTAAATCACGTTTCCTCATGGACACTCCATTTCTTGCAATGATTATGATTTTTGCCGGCAATTTTGCGCCACGTGGCTGGGCGCTTTGCTGGGGGCAGATAATGTCCATCGCCCAGAATACAGCGCTGTTTTCCCTGCTGGGTACCACTTATGGGGGTGACGGGCAAGTAACGTTTGGATTGCCGGACCTGAGGGGCCGCATGCCCATAGGCCAGGGGCAGGGACCAGGTTTACCGCTCGTCAATTTAGGAGAAGTAGCCGGAACGCCCACCACTACCTTGCTTACCACTAACATGCCCATGCATAATCATACCGGTGTGATCGCGGCCGGTGGCCAGGCCATCATGCCTGCCACTGCACAAGCGGGTACCAGCGCGGTGCCGGGCAATACCCTGGCAGCTGCCAAGCTGCCCACCATTGGCAGCGGGCCTACCGCCCAGGCCATCAAAGGTTATGGCACTTCAGACGGTACCACTACGTTGGCTCCCGGTACTATCAGTGGTAATGTGACCATTGGCATCGCCGGTGGCAGCCAGCCTTTTAGCATTATGAACCCTTATCTGGGCATCAACTATTGCGTTGCATTGGAAGGTATTTTCCCCAGTCGCAATTAATTAAGCTCCTGTAGTATATGCGCCCCTTGAAAATCGGTTTCCTGACGCCTTATTCCGGGATCTATCCTTTTTACTCCGCCCACCTGTGCACAGGCTGGATGCTGGGTATGGGACTGGATCCTGCGCGTCAGCAAAGTGTTGTATTTACAGCAGCGTTCACGCAGTTGGGCGGCCCGCAGGTCACTGCAGATGCCGCCCGCAAACTGCAGTTCTTTGACCAGGTAGATGTGCTTTCGGGGCTGGTAAGCTATAAGTCGGTAGCCCACCTGATTCCTGTGGTGGACAGTGGTCACAAGCCTGCTTTTTTCTTTGATATGGGAGAATATGTTCCCCATTTCCCGCAGCTGCACCCGGATATTTTCTGGGCCTCCCACCAGCTCTGGCAATCAGAGTATGCGCTGGGCTATTGGGCCCAGCAGCGCTTTGGCAGCGGTGGCCACCTGGTAATGCCCGTGTACGAGGCAGGGTACCATCTGGGCAATACTTTCCAGCAGGGAATTGAAGCCGCCGGCGGCAAAGACCTGCATGTAACAATACTGCCTTATGACCAGCGCACACCCACTGACATGCGGCTGGACCTTGTGTTTGATACCTTGAAGGAACAGGCGCCCCCTTATGTGCACGCCGTACTTTGCGGGCAGTTTGGCAACCGTTTCCTCCGGGCGTGGGTGGAATATGGAATGCATAAAAAATTTCCCCTGCTTATCAATGAAACCATGACTTACGATGATGTACTGCAAGACGTGCAACACATTGACATGGAACTTTACACCGCAATGATGTGGAACCGGGAAGATGAGCGTAAGGAAAACAAAAAGTTTGTGAAAACCTTTGAAACAGTAACCAAACAGCCGGCCAATATTTTTGGATTGATGGGATACGAGGCCGGGTTGCTTTGGAAAGAACTGTTGACACCCGCCCGTAAAGGCGACTGGGATTATGTGAAGGCCCGGATACGGGAAGCCGTGATCAAAGGCCCCCGCGGGGATAAAAATTTTTATCCTTTGTCCGGTTTTGCACTGCCCCAGGCAGATATTATGAAGATCCGCACCTCGAACAATAAAATACAAAAAATCATTATCGACCAGGGTAATGGCATGCACTTCAATGCACCTGCATTTGAAGCGATCCACCGGGATTGTATTTCCGGCTGGCAAAACCCTTTTCTCTGTGTTTAATACGTCCCGCTTATGCGTACATTTTTTACCCCGCTAAAAACCCTGCTGCTCATTCTCAGCCTGCTGCTTGGAAGTATACAGGCGCAGGCCCAGTTATTTACTGATGCACAGCTGGAACATAACGACCGTGACCGCTACACCGCCATCACAAGGGATAATGCAGGCAATATTTATGTAGTACGGCCCAGCGGCGCTGCAGGTACTGCCTATGAAGTAGCCAAGTATACTAACGGCCAGGGTACGCCCACCGTTATCTTCAGCGGGCTTACCGCCGATCCTCCTAATTTGTCTTATCCATACGGGATCACGGTAGATGGCCAGGGAAATGTTTTTGTAGTGGATGGTAATCTTACCGGGGCATTATCCCAGGGGCAGATCTGGAAGCTGGCACCGGGCGGCGGTGGCTCCTATTCAGCCAATGTATTTGTGCATGATAACTACTATACCGCTATTGCACATGACGGGCAGGATAATATTTACACCATGGAGTACGATGCTACTACAAGCCTCTATGGTGTGGCTAAGTATACAGCCGGCAGCACAACGCGTACCATGCTCTGGTCTGGTCTTACCCCCGTTAACCCGTCCAACCCGTGGGGACTGGTGGTAGACGATCTTTCCAATATCTATTTTACTACCTTCCTGGAAGGCGGTGGAAGCTATGACGTGGGTGGCGACATCGTAAAACTGGCCCCGCCTTACAACAGCCCGGTGAAACTGCAACACGGCAATGGCTATACGGCCCTGGCGCTTGATGGTTCCAATAACCTTTATACACTGGAATATGATGCAGGCCTTACCAGTTATGATGTGCGCAAATACACGAACCCAGTTACAGCCAATGCACCTGGGACGGTAATTTATAATAATCTCATCCTCAATGCAGGAGATCCTTTTACTTACCCGCTGGGCCTTGCCGTCCAGGACAACGGCGCGATCTACACCGCCGATGTTTTTGAAGACAATACCAATAATATTTTCAGGGGACAGCTTCACCGGCTTACTGCACCCACTACTACAGTAAGTTCCATTACCCGCATCGGAACATCCCCCACCAATACCAGTTCACCCGCTTACACCGTTACTTTCAGCAGCACCGCCACCGGGGCAAATGCCAGTAACTTTACCACTACCACAACGGGTACTGCCAGCGTTGGCAGCATTACCGTAACGCCGGTAAACAGCACCACTTATACTGTTACTGCCAACGGGGTAACCGGTGATGGTACCCTGCGCCTGAATATGACGAATAACAACGGCATGGGCTATACGGTGACCAACCTGCCATTTACAACGGGAGAGGTGTACACTATTGATAAAACAGCGCCTACAGCGTCCCTGAACATTAACAGCGGCGCAGCGTATACCCAAACCACGGGTGTAACATTAACGGCATCTGCCACGGATGCCAGTACACCCCTGCAGATGCGCTTCTCCCCGGACAATGCAACCTGGAGCGCCTATGAACCGTTTGCGACTACGAAAGCTTATACGCTGCCTGCGGGAGATGGTGTGAAGAATGTATATATGCAGGTGCTGGATGCCGCCGGCAACGTAGCCACGGTATCAGATGATATTACACTGGATGCCACGGCACCTACTTTTAGTTTTACTGCTACGCCTGCCGCTATTACCAGCAGCAGTACGGCTTCCTTCATGTTTACAGCCAGCGAGCCGAATTGCACCTTCGCAGTAAGCCTGGATGGCGGTCCTTTCGTACCAGCTACCAGCCCCTTAACACTTACTGGCCTGGCAGATGGCCCGCATACACTGGTGGGCAAGGCCACAGATCCCGCGGGCAACACTGGTAACATCAATACATTCAACTGGACCATCGATACCCATGCCCCCACGCTGGTGAGTATTACACCGCCTGCGGATGGGTATTACCGCGCCGGGACGAACCTGTCGTTTACGATCCAGTATAGTGAAAATGTAACGGTAACCGGTACGCCCTTCCTGCAACTGGACCTGGGCGGTGTAACCCGCAATGCCAGCTACACCGGCGGCTCCGGTACCAATACCCTCACCTTCCAGTATGCCGTGGTAAATGGTGATGCAGACAATGATGGTATCGGCATTACACCCGCCATACAGCTCAATGGCGGTACCATCCAGGACCAGGTGAGCCTGGACGCAGCCACCGCATTTACAGCCCCTGCTCTTACGAACGTGCGTGTGAAGACAAGCATTCCCACCGTATCAGTGACCATGGCTGATCCCTCACCCGTTAATCATGCCTTCACCGTTACCTTTACTTTCTCCGACCCGGTAACAGGTTTTGATAACAGCGACTTGACAACATCTGCACTGGTTATCACCCCGGTTACTTCTGCCGACGGTGGCATCATCTGGACAGCTACCGTAACACCCTCCGTGCAAGGCGCTGGCAGCATCGTTGTGCCGGCCAATGTGGCGGTGGACCTGGCAGGAAATGGCAACCAGTCCGGCTCCCTGAATTTTGATTATGATAATATAGCACCCGCGCTCAATGGGGTAACTACCCCCGGCGGCACTTATAAGGCCGGTAATACCATCACATTTACGGCTGCCTATAGTGAACCGGTGACCGTGACGGGTACACCTTACATCAGCCTTGAAATAGGCGCCACTACCCGCCAGGCTGCCTACAGCGGCGGCTCCGGTACCAGCACGCTTACCTTTAGTTATACTGTGGTTAATGGCGACCTGGACCTGGATGGCCCAACGGCCAACCCTGCAGGCATCCAGCTGAATGGAGGAACAATCCGGGATGCAGCACAGAATGATGGTGGCCTGGCATTCGCCAATACCTACAGCAACGTGCTGATAGACGCCGTGGCGCCCACTGTTACTTCCGTGGACGTACCGGCCACCGGCTACTATAAAGCCGGGCAGGCACTGACCTTCACCGCGCACATGAGTGAAAATGTAACGGTGACCGGTACACCTTCCATTAATATTGATCTGGGCGGTGTAACCCGGCAGGCCATGTTTACCGGCGGTTCTGGTTCCAATGCGCTTACGTTTACTTATACCGTAGCAGCAGGAGACAATGATGCTGACGGCATTACAGCAGACGGCAACCTGCAGCTGAATGGTGGTACCGTGCAGGATGGTGCAGGCAATGATGCTGCGCTGGCCCTGAATAACATGGGCAGTACCAACCTTGTATTTGTAGATACCAATGCGCCGGGCGTAACGCTGACTTCCGCCACCGCAGATCCAACCAACGGGAATATCACCGTAACGGCCACTTTCACAGAAGCAGTGAACAATCTTGGGGCGGCCGGTGTTGCCGTTACCAATGGTACGGTGTCCGTACTGAGTGGCAGTGGTACTAACTGGTCCTTCACCGTGATCCCTGCTGCAGATGGCAATGTATCCATTACCCTGAACGCCGGCGCCGCACAGGATAATGCAGGCAATGACAATACTGTTTCCAATATCCTCAGTTACGTTTACGACCACACCGCGCCCGTGGTAAGCAGTGTAAGTGTACCGGCAAATGGCTATTATCAGGCCGGCCAGGCGCTCACCTTCACCGTACACTTCTCTGAAAATGTAACGGCCACCGGTGTACCTCAACTGCCCATTACCATTGGCACTACCACGGTGAATGCAGCTTACACCGGCGGCACCGGGTCACAAGATCTAACTTTTACGTATACCACTGTAGCCGGCGACAACGACCGGGACGGTATCGCCCTGGGCAGTGCCCTGGTGCTGAACGGCGGCTCCATCAAAGATGCCGCGGGCAATGACGCCACGCTCACGCTGAATAGTGTTGCATCCACTTCCATGGTGTTCATCATTACCACACCTCCTACAGTAACCAGCGTAGAAGTGCCTGCAGATGGCAGCTACAATGCAACAAGGGTGCTCACTTTCAAGGTGCATTTCTCTGACTTTGTAAGTGTTAGCGGCACACCGACGTTACCCGTCACTATTGGCACCAACACGGTAAATGCAAACTATTTAAGTGGTACAGGCAGCAATATCCTGGTCTTTACTTACCAGGTGGTTACCGGCGACAATGACAATGACGGCATTGCCCTGGGCAGCGCGCTGGAACTGAATGGCGGTGCCATCCTGGATATTGCCAACAATGCAGCTGACCTCAGGCTGAACAATGTGCCTTCCACTACCGGTGTACTGGTAGATGCAATTGCTCCCACCGTAACATTGACACCCGCACCCACCGGGCCGGTGAATCACAGCATTGCGCTCACTGCCACCTTCAGTGAACCGGTAACCGGCTTCACCACCGCTGGTGTAACAGTAACAAATGGCGCTGTGAGCAGTATCACCGGCAGTGGTACCACTTATACGGTCAACATTACGCCCACGGCAGACGGTAACGTGACCGCTACCGTAAGTGCCGGCGCCGCAGAGGATGCCGCAACCAACAGCAACACAGTATCCAACACACTGACCTATGTATATGACGGCACCGCACCGGCACCGCCCGTGATCACGGGTGTGGCAGGGGCCAACCCGTCGAACGTAGCGGTGAATACGATCAAAGGCACGGCGGAGGCCAATGCAATGATCACCCTTACCCAGGATGGTACAGCCATTACCCCGTTCAGTGCAGATGCCCTGGGCAACTGGAGCTACACTACCGGCAACCTGGTAAGCGGTACTTATAACTTCACCGCCACCGCCACGGATGCCGCCGGCAATACCAGCGGTGTAAGTAATCTTTATGCGCTGGTGGTAGACTATGTAACACCCACGGTGATGAACGTAGCGGTGCCCACGACGGGTAGCTACAAAGCAGGCAGTTTGCTCACCTTCATCGTATCGTTCAATAAAGCCCTGAACGTAACCGGCACACCGCAGCTGCCCATCACCATTGGCAGCAGCAATGTAAATGCGGATTATGTAAGTGGCTCCGGCACGATGTACCTTACCTTCCGGTACACGGTGGTAGCAGGTGACAATGATAACGATGGTATTACAGTAGGCAGCGCATTGGCGCTGAACGGGGGCACGATCATAGATGCCGCTTCCAACCTAGCAGACCTTATGCTGCATATGGTGGATCCGACTAACAATGTGCTGGTAGACACCCGGGTCCCGGATGTAACCCTGGCGCCCAATGCCACCGGGCCGGTGAAGACGAACATTAATATCAATATCACGTTCACAGAACCGGCGAACAATTTCACGGCTGGCGGCATTACCGTAAGCAATGGCGCTGTGCTGAATTTCAGCGGCAGCGGGGCAACGTATACTGCCACCATTGCCCCGGCAGCAGATGGTAATGTAACGATGCAGGTAAATGCAGGTGTAGCCCAGGATGCAGCGGGCAATGACAACAATGCTTCTAACCAGCTGGTCTACAGCTATGACCATACAGCACCTGCTGCGCCGGTGATCGTTGCCGCAACCGGCGGCAACCCGTCACATACTGCGATCAATACCCTGTCCGGTGCCGCAGAGCCCAATAGTACCGTGACACTCACACAAAACGGCGCGGTGGCGGGCTCTGTTACGGCGAATGCCGGTGGCAACTGGTCTTACACCACCGCCGGCCTGGCAGATGGCACTTATAATTTTACCGCCAACGCCACCGACGACGCCGGCAACACCAGTGTAGCAAGCAATCCTTACAGCCTGGTGGTAGACCTGACGGCACCGGTAGTGAGCAGCGTGGCAGCGCCCGCAGCGGGCAGCTACAAGGCAGGTACTACCCAGACCTTCACCGTGCATTTCAGCGAACCGGTGACTGTAACCGGCCAGCCGCAGCTGGCATACACCATTGGCAGCAGTACGGTAAATGCCGGCTACGTAAGTGGCAGCGGCAGCACAGATCTCGTATTCACCTACACCGTGGTAGCGGGCGATAATGACAATGATGGTATTACCCTGGGCACCCTCTCGCTCAATGGTGGCACCATAACAGACAATGCTGGCAATAATGCGGATCTTACCCTGCATGGCGTGGGTAACACCACCCAGGTGCTGGTGGATACCCAGGCGCCGGATGTGACATTGAGCACTGCCGCCGTTTCACCGGTGAACCATGCATTCACCATCACGGTTGCATTTACTGAACCGGTGAACGCCCTGAGCCTGAACCTGCACAATGCTACAGCCGGTACCGTCACTACTACAGACAACAAGACCTTCACCGTGGTGATCATCCCCACGGCGGATGGTACGGTGACCGCGCAGGTAGATGCCGGCGCATCGCAGGATGCAGCAGGCAACAACAATACGGCCTCCAATATATTGACCCTCGTTTACGACGCCACTGCACCCACCATTACCGCGGTGGGCGTACCGGCGCCGAAGACATATGTAGCGGCAGAAAACCTCGACTTCACTGTGACCTTCAACAGTGATGTGATCATTACCGGTGCGCCCACGCTGAACATCGTGGTGGGAAGCAGCACCAGGCAGGCGGCCCTGCAAACCAGTACGGCATCCACCGCTACTTTCCGCTACACCGTACAGCCGGGCGATGCAGATGCAGACGGCATTACCCTGCCGGCAGCCCTCAGTCTTAATGGTGGCAGCATAGCAGATGCCGCCGGCAACCCGGCAGACCCTACCCTGCATGGTGCCGGCACTACCACGGGTGTGAAGGTGGACGCCGTACCGCCGGTGATCACGGCGGCACAAAGCTTCACCGCCATTACAGAAAGCCCCGTGGGCACCAGCATTGGTACCCTGGCGGGTAATGATCCGGGTGGCAACGGTACCCTGCAGCACTGGACCCTCACCGGCGATGACGCCGCAGGCGTGGGCCTCGCAGCCTTCCAGCTGAATGCCACTACTGGTGTGCTTTCCGTAAAGAACACCACGGTGCTGAACCAGCATGTGAATGAAACCATCACCCTGCAGGTGACGGTATCTGATGGCTACAACACCAGCGCGGTGCAAACGGTAGCGGTGCTCATTAAGCCCAAGTTCCTGGCACCCACAGACATTACCCTGAGCAACAATGCCGTGAATGAACGCGCACCGCTGCATACCGCGGTGGGTACATTTACCACGGTAACGGCACAGCCCAATGTTACTTTCACCTACACCTTTGCCGGCGGGGCGGATGACGCTGCCTTCACGATCAGTGGGGACCAGCTGCAAACCAATACCACCTTGGACTACGCCACCAGGCCGGTTTACCATATCCGCATCCGCAGCACGGATAGTAACGCGCAGTTTACAGAGAAAGACTTCACCATCAACGTGAACTTTGTGAACCAGCCACCGGTGATCAATACCATCCCGAACCAGGCTGTCTGCGCCACCACTACGCCGCAAACCGTGGCGGTAAGCGGTATCTCCGCGGTGGAAGCCGGGCAGACCTATACCCTGGCCGTAAGTGCTAACCGCAACTACTTTGACGCCCTTACCATCACAGACGATGGCAGCGGTAAAGCCACCATCCACTACACTGAAAAAGCGGATGTAAGCGGCAGCGTACAAGTGACCGTGGTGGTGAAAGACAATGGCGGCCAGGCCAATGGTGGTAAGGACACCCGCAGCACCAGCTTCGCCATTAACATTGCCGCACCGCCGGTAGTGACCATCACCAGCGATGTGGGCCTCTCCATTAACAAGGGCGATTATGTGCACCTGGAAGCCAATGCAGACCAGGCCACCAGCTACAGTTGGATAGGTACTACAGAGATCATCAGCGGACAGCAAACCGCCACCATTTATGTAAGACCGCTCTCTGACGCCACCTACACCGTAACGGTGACCAATGACCAGGGTTGCAGCAACACCGCCTCCGTGAACCTGCAGGTATCACCGGAAGCGAAACAAAATGCCGCCAACATCCTGACGCCCAACGGTGATGGCCAGAACGACCACTGGATAGTGAAGAACATAGACCTGTTCCCGGATAACGAGGTGAAGATCTTTGACCGGAGCGGCCGCCTGGTGTACACCAAGAAAGGCTACACCAACGACTGGACAGGCACCGTAAACGGTCAGCCCCTGGCAGAAGGCACTTACTATTATATCATTGATTACGGTAACGGCCAGCCGGTGGCGAAAGGATACATCACCATTGTCCGCGATAAGTATTAATAACGTTCACGATTATACGTAGTAGCATGAAAAAGACATTTTCCGGTACCAGCGTAAGACAGGCCCGCACCACCCTGCGGGCGGCGGGAAGATTATTGGTTGTACTGGCCCTGGTAACAGGCTGCCCGGGACTGGCCGGGCAGGCATGGGCGCAGGTGGCCGGTACCACGCCGGCTTTGCTGGAGCCTTCTGCCACCCAGTACTTCCAGAACCAGTACCTGGCCAACCCGGCCATGGCAGGCCTGGACACAGGATTGCATATCAACGCTGCCTACCGCCGCCAGTGGTCAGATGTGCAGGGATCTCCCACTACCAAATTCCTTACGGCAGATTATTACGCCGGCGCCAGGGTAGGGGTGGGGCTGAATATCTTCAACGACCAGGCAGGCCTTATCCAGCGCACCCGCGTGGGTGGTTCTTACGCTTACCATCTGCCCCTGGCGGGTGATGGGGTGAAGAAGCTGCACTTTGGTCTTACCCTGGCCTTCAACACAGCCTACATTGACCGTAAGAACATCAATGGGGATAATTCAGACCCGTCCATCGGCCGCTTTAACCAGCGGGATAATTACTTTGAAGCAGAGTACGGGATGGCCTACACCGATAAGCACCTGACCATTCAGGGTTCGCTGCCAAACGTGTTCAGCCTTTTTAAGAAAGAACCTAACGACGCCGTAAATGGAGGAACGATCTACTACACTGCCATCGGCTACCGCTTCCTGGGCGGCGATGCCGTAAGTTCCGTGGAGCCCAAGATCGCCTACCGGGGCGTGCAGGGATATGATAACATCTGGGACTTTGGCGCTAATGTGGAGTTCCTGCACAACGTGTTCAGCGTGACAGGCCTCTATCACACCACCAAGAGCTTCACGGCGGGCGTGGGTTTCCAGTATAAGAACCTGCTCCGCCTGCAGGGCTATTACACCTCGCAGACCGGTGGTATCAAAACCTACGTGGATGGCACCTACGAGGTAGCACTGCTTATCAACCTCTTTAACTAGTGATCACAATTTGATTACAAGAAACGCCGCGTGTTTGCGGCGTTTTTTTTGTGCCATACAGCAGGCGAAAAAGTACCGTGTAACACGGATGGTTTCGGTGGTTTCGCCAGCTACGCATCCTGCACACGGGCCTTATTAGCCTGTACACCGTGCTTTGTGCAATTTCCCCCCGGCACGAAACTTAATCATTCCTGTCTTTTAATCTCATTTTAATGTACATTAGCAATACATAACGTGTGCAAAACCTCCCGGTGCTTTCACGGCACTTCAGAATATGCACAGAATCATTTGCTTGTTTACGTCTTTCATGCCATTGCTATTCTTTCTCCGCAAATTGTACTAAGGACAGTTTTATAATGGATAACCGTATTGTTGCAGGTCTTAGACACGACCGTTTTTTGTGGATAGCCCTTTTTTTCGTTACCCTGCTCCGGTTGGTGTTTATTCCGCTCATGGGCATGATGCCGCAGGACGCGTACTATTTTTTCTACAGTCAACACCTTTCCCTTTCTTACTTTGATCATCCGCCAGCCATTGCCTGGATGCTGCGCATTTTTACCACCGTGTTCGGGCGGCATGTGTTTGCGCTGAAGCTGGCAGACAGCGTGGTCACCGCGCTTACCGTGGTAATGTTTTACCAGCTGGCAGGCTTGTTCCTGTCCAGGGCACGCCAGCAGCGGGCAGTAATACTCCTGCTGTCCACGCTCATGGTCACGATCCTTGGCCTGGTTTCCACGCCGGATATTCCCTTGCTGCTCATGTGGACCATTGCGCTGCGTTTTCTTTACTACGCTGTTTTTGACAACCACAAGTGGAGCTGGATAGGCGCAGGAGTGTTCATGGGGCTTGCGTTTGACAGTAAATACACCGCCGTGCTGCTGCCGGCAGGATTGCTGATCTTCCTGGTCTTATCAAAGCCCCACCGGCGTTGGCTTTTAAGCGGCTGGTACTGGGCCAGTATGCTTTGTTTTGTGATCATGACACTGCCGGTGGTGATCTGGAACGTGCGGAATGGTTTTGCGTCCTTCCGCTTCCAGTCTGCCTCGCGTATGCAGGATGCCAGCCATGGCATTACATTTAATCCGTTGGATTTCCTGGGCGTGGTGGGGCACCAGTCTGCGTTGCTGCTGCCGGTCTTGTTTTTCTTTTTATTGTTGTTATGTTGGAAAACGGCCCGACGCATGTTTACCCGCTGGAAAAAGATATCTGCGGAACAGTTATTCCTGCTGAGTTTTTTTGCACCTACCTTCTTTGGTTTCTTCGCGCTGTCGCCCATTTATTGGGTGAAGCTGAACTGGATGATGCCCGCCTATATTACAGGCCTGATCTGGGTAAGCATATATTTTCCCTGGAAGTGGCTGCGGGCGCAGTATTGGGTATCCATCGTGGTGCATGTGGCCCTGGCAGTTGAAGTATTGTTCTACGTGGTGCCTGTGCGCTCTGATGATACCTGGGTGGGCTGGAAAACCTTGTCCCATGAAATGCAGGTGCTCACAAACCAGCACCCGGATTATTTTGTTTTTTCTGCGGATGATTACAAGACCTCCGCGGTCCTCAACTTCTACCTGCGCGATGATGTGTATGGAGAAAACATTCTGCACCGCCCGGCCCTGGAGTTTGACTTCATTGGCACGGAGCTGGACGACCTGGCAGGCCGCAATGCTTTCTTTGTAGACTCTAACAACAATGGCGACAGGCCTGTGCCCGATACTGTTTATTATCCTGTAGCCCTCCACAAATATTTTGACAGTGTAAAACCATTGAAGCAGATCCGCATTATACGGGGCGGCACAGTGGTGCGCACCTTCATGGTGTATGAGTGCCTTGGATATAAGCCGAGAGAATAATGGATTTGCAGCCTTTTACGCTTCCTGTAAGGCCAGTAGCGCCAGCCGGATCTCATCGTAAGATACCGCGCCCCTGAAATGCTCGTAATAAGGTTTCAGTTTATCTGTAAGGCCCAGTTGTGCATACACGGGCCGCATGCGCAGCAGCAGGTCCGGCGCCACCAGGTCGCGGAAGCTGACTTCCTTTCCTTTTTCCGCCCAGTGTTGCAGGTGCTGGATGATGGTGCTTTGGGTAAGGCCACGCTGCTCTGCTATTTCCGCTACGTTGAGGCCACGCTCGTACAGGTCCCAGGTTTCTGAATAGGTATCTTTTTTATTGTACTTGTACATGAAGTCCTGGATGGCATGGGTGAAGCGTTCCCCGTATCTGGCGGCTTTGGCGTCGCCCACACCGGGTATGCGCTTCAGAGCGCTCATGTTCACCGGCATCTGGGCCGCCATTTCCTTCAGCGTGTTATCATTAAAGATCACGTAAGCCGGCATGTTCTCTTCCTTGGCAATGCCGTAACGCAGCTTGCGCAGCTGTTCAAACAACTGTTCATCCGCCGTCATTTCCGACTTCAGTTTCTTTTCACGTCCCTGCTTTTCTTTGGCCGCGGGCTTGGCGCTGGGTGTAAAGTCCACCGGGCGGGTGAGTTGTACCGGGCGTTTTTCTGCCAGGATGGTTTTGCCAAAGTCCGTCACCTTCAGGGTGAAGTTCTCATCGTAGGCTATTTCAATGATGCCCTGGTCCAGCAGCTGCAGGATGTATTGCTGCCAGTCGCGGTTACTGATATCGGCGCCCGCGCCATAGGTCTTTATTTTATCATAACCCGCTTGCAGGATGTCTGCCCGGTGGGAGCCGCGCAGTACGTCTATCAGCATTTGGCTGCCCACGCGCTCGTTGAGGCGCAGCAGGGCGCTCAGTGCTTTTTGGGTAAGCACAGTGCCATCGAAGAAGGAGCGGGGATTGGCGCATACATCGCAGTTGTTGCACTGCTGCTCCAGGGTCTCGCCAAAATAGGAGAGCAGCACTTTACGCCGGCAGGTATTGGCCTCCGCATACTGGCGCATGCGGTTCAGTTTTTCCATGTTCATCTCCTGCTGGCCGCTTTCCTGGGCAAAGCGGGTGAGCATATTCAGGTCGCCCATGTTGAAGTACAGGATGGTATCGCTGGACACACCATCGCGCCCTGCGCGCCCTATTTCCTGGTAATACCCTTCCATATTGCGGGGCAGGTTGTAGTGGATCACCCAGCGCACATTGCTTTTGTCTATGCCCATGCCAAAGGCAATGGTAGCGCACATCACCTGCAAGCGGTCGTTGATGAAGTCCTGCTGGGCCGTGTCCCGGGCATCCGGGGCCATACCCGCGTGGTAGTAACCCACGGAAATGCCCTGTCGGCCCAGGGTTTGGTTCAGGTCTGCCGCCACTTCCTCGCAGGTTTTACGGCTCATGCAGTAAATAATGCCGCTGTCTTTGGGCCGGGCCAGGATAAAGGCGCGGATTTCCTCCATTTTGTCTTTCTTCTGTACGTTGCTGCGCACCTGGAGACTGAGGTTAGGCCGGTCAAAGGAAGCGACAAATACATTAGCCTGCGGCAATGCCAGCTGGGCCAGGATGTCTTTGCGCGTTGTTTTATCTGCCGTGGCGGTGAGGGCCACGATGGGTGTTTTAGGAAAATGCGTTTTCAACGAAGCCAGTTGCGTGTATTCCGGGCGGAAGTCGTGCCCCCACTGGGAAATACAGTGGGCTTCGTCTATGGCAATGAGGCTTACGGGCAGGGTAGGGAGGAAGGAGCGCAGCTCTGTTTGCAGGCGCTCCGGCGAAACATAGAGCAACTTGATCCGCCCTTGTACGCATTCATGCTTGATCCATTGTTCCTCGTCCATCCCGATGGTGCTGTTCAGGTAAGCGGCGCCTATGCCGTTTGCCTGGAGGGCAGTCACCTGGTCTTTCATGAGGGCAATGAGGGGAGAGATCACGATGGTAAGGCCGGGGAATACCAGGGCAGGCACCTGGTAGCAGATGGATTTGCCTCCGCCGGTGGGCATGAGCACCAGCACGTCCTGCTGCTGGAGGAGCTTTTCAATGATCTCTTCCTGCAGCGGCCGGAATTGTGCGTAGCCAAAGTAATGTTTTAAAACCGTCTTCGCCTGTTCTATTGTTCCATTTTCCTGCATAGTGTTAACAAACATAGGAAATTTTTTAAGAATGCCCGGCGAGGGAAAGGCCCTGTGGTAAAGGAGCTTTTGCGCCGGGCGTTGCTGGCTTTTTGTAAGTGGGTCGCGCGGGATGGAAGGTGCTGCGGAAAAGGATCTTTGGTGCTTCGCATCGCACGGTTTATGTAAGCATACCCTGCGGAGACGAAGCCCCTGCTGCAAAAGTCCTTTCCTCCGCGCATCGCGGTTTATGTAAGCATACGCTGCGGAGACGAAGCCCCTGCTGCAAAAGTCCTTTTCCTCCACTCATTACCGGTTTTATAATTAGGATTCCTTTATGAAGAAAATGCGCCCGGCTGTAGTTGGATGATTACAAAATAATTCGTTCCGGCAGTTGGGTACGCATGGCCGGCGGATGTGCTGTGAGCGCGCTTTTTGCATTAACTAGCAGTTAACATAAATATTAAATTCAATTACCGAATTTTACTGCGGGTTAACAAACAATGGATATATATTTAATCGGCCTTTGATTCTTCTCGGGCCGATCTTTTTTTATACAACCTATGAAAACCGCTGCTGGTAAGGATCCTGCCGTGTCCCCTTTTTATTTTCCATCATAAAATTTCCTGGTTGCCGTACGGTCTGCCATGCAGGGAGGTATCCTGCCGGAGTAACACCGCACCGTTTGCTTGCACTGCGGGAAGCGGGGCATACTTGTGATGCATGCCGTTAGCAAGCTGGTGTAATAAAGGCTATATGCAGTGAAATCCCCGTCCCCAAAGGGTCTTAGGGGAATGCGCCCTTCGGTGCTGCCACCAGGTAGTGTGCGCCCGTGATAAAATTCAGATTAATTTGAAACTTGTTTGTAAATCAAATGTTATTGTAAACGTTTTGTTATTGCCTGCGTGTTTTGTAAACGGGTTGTTATTGTGATGTAAATAGTTTGTTAACGGGTAATGTGTTTTGAAACGATTTTGTTGTATTTTGTTTACCGCATCACCATGCCTCGTATTGTATATTTTCTTCCACGTCAAAAAACAAAGCATGCAACATCCTACCGCACCCACCCGCAGGGACTTTTTGCGCCAGCTAGGCTGGTTATCCATGGCCGCCGCTGTAATTCCCGGCCTGGCCACCGCTGCTACGCCCACGGGTAGTACCGCCGCGCAACCGCAACCCATTGCCCACGATGCAAAGGACCTGTTCTTCAAGATCTCCCTGGCGGAGTGGTCCTTTCATAAAGCCCTCTTTGGCGGCAAGATGAAACACCTGGACTTCCCCGTACGGGCAGCAAAAGAATTCGACATCCACGCCGTGGAATACGTAAACCAGTTCTTTAAGGATAAAGCCAAGGACAAACAATACCTGGCCGAACTGAAGCAACGCTGCACCGACAATGGCGTGCGCAGTGTGCTGATCATGTGTGATGGAGAGGGCGAACTGGGCCACAGCGACGCCAAGGTGCGCCAGCAGGCCGTGGAGAACCATTATAAGTGGGTGGAAGCCGCCCAGTACCTGGGTTGCCACGCCATCCGCGTAAATGCCGGCCGTGAGGGCGATCCCGCCGTGGTGGCGGCTGCCAGCGTGGAAGGCCTCCGCGCCCTGGCAGAATTTGCTAAACCCCACGGCATCCGCGTGATCGTGGAAAACCATGGTGGTATTTCCTCCAACGGGGAGTGGCTGGCCAACGTGCTGCGCCAGGTGCCCAACGGGGGCGCCCTGCCGGACTTTGGCAACTTCTGTATCAAACGCGGTAAGCCCGTGAACGGCGAAGAGGTCTGCGAGGAAGAATATGACCGCTACAAAGGCGTCACAGAACTGATGCCGTACGCCGGCGGCGTAAGCGCCAAAACCTACAATTTTGACGCGGCCGGCAACTGCATTGAAACCGACTACCTCAAAATGATGGGCATCGTAAAAGCCGCCGGCTACACCGGCCACGTGGGTATTGAATATGAAGGCAACAATCTCAGCGAGGAAGAAGGCGTTAAAAAGACAAAGGCGCTGCTGGAGAAGGTGGGGGCGCAGTTGTCCTGAGGGGTAGGGCGTAAGTCTTAGGTCCTAGGTCCTAAGTCTTAAGTCCTAGGTCGTAGGTCTTAGGTCTTAGGTACCTTCTTCTTGAAGCTTTTGGGCATGAATAGCACCTAAGGGCCAGGACGTAAAACCTTGTACCGTGCCAGGTGGGCCGGCACGATTTATGTCCCATCCAAACAGAACAAAAAACACTACACATCATGGAAAAGCCGGCAGAAATGACCACCCTCACCCGGGTGATGGAAAAGCTTCGCGAAAAAGGATTTGACGATGAATTCAGGATGACGGATCACGGTCGCATGCAAAGCCCCAAAACAGGCAAGATCTATGATCCGGAAGACCTGCTCATCATAAAGACCTACCGCTTTGAAGGCGAATCAGACCCTTCAGACTCCAGCGTGATCTACGTACTGGAAGACAAGGAGGGCAGCAAAGGTTACGTACTGGATGCCTTTGGGGCCTATAGTAACCACGAGGATGACGGTTTCGACGAATTCCTCAGAAAGATCAAAGTGGAAGACCGCGACGAGCAGTTGCTCTACGCATAAACGTCATTATGGCAAATACAGCCCGCCTCCGGAAACGGGGCGGGCTTTTTTGTGGCATTCAGCGTCAAACGGAGCCTGTCCCACTTCCCAACCCACTAACTACCGCCCCTCCCACAAACGTGTGTGTGCTCCCTGAAGGTTGACAATCCCTTTTCCCCTAACTTTGCGCCCCATGGAACAACAGCTAGACTTGTCTTTTGAGGACACCGGCATCGCCTTCGAAGCCAAAACCGACCAACAATTAAGAAAAGCCAACCTCCTCTTCACCGCCATGGGCAAGCCCTGGCTCGTAAAACTGGGAGGAGCCACCCTGCCCCTGGCCCTGAAAATGAAACTGCCCATCAAAGGGCTGATCAAGTCCACCATCTTCTCCCAGTTCTGCGGAGGGGAGAACATGCCCGAAGCCGCCGCCGCATCGGAGGTGCTGGGTAAGTACCACGTGGGCGTGGCCCTGGACTACGGGGTGGAGGCCATGGAAGGAGAGGACAATTACGATCACGCAGTGGATGAATTCACCCGCGCCATCGAATTTGCCGCCGGCAAGCAACATATTCCTTTTATTGCCATCAAGGTGACCGGCTTTGCCCGTTTTGCCCTGCTGGAAAAAGTAGCCGCCGCCACGGGCCTCAGCAGTGAAGAGCAGGGGGAGTACGACCGGGTGGGCCTGCGTATCAAAACCATCTGCGCCGCCGCCGCTAAAAACCGCATCGGTGTGCTGATAGATGCAGAGGAATCCTGGATCCAGCAGCCGGTGGACGACCTGGCAGATACCATGATGGCGCTCTTTAACCAGGGCCGGGCTGTGGTGTTCAATACGTACCAGCTATACCTGCACAGCCGTTTGGGCGCCCTGAAAGCCGCCCATGAAAAAGCCGTGAAAGGTGGTTACCTGCTGGGTGCCAAACTGGTACGGGGTGCTTACATGGAAAAAGAACGCAAGCGCGCCGAGGAAATGGGGTATCCCGATCCGGTACAGCCCAATAAAGCCGCCACGGACAAGGATTATAACGAAGCGGTGCGCTTTTGCATGGAGCACCTGGATACCCTGGCCGTGTTCATCGGCACCCACAATGAAGACAGTTGCATGCTGGCCGCCCGCCTCATGCAGGAAAAAGGTATTCCCGCCCAGCACCCGCACGTGAGCTTTTCCCAGTTGCTGGGAATGAGCGACAATATCACGTTTAACCTGGCCCACAGCGGCTATCATGTGTCCAAATACCTGCCTTACGGCCCGGTAAAGGACGTAATGCCCTACCTGCTGCGCCGCGCCCAGGAAAATACCTCCATTGCCGGACAAACCGGCCGTGAGCTGGGCCTCATCCGCAAGGAGATCCGGCGCCGGGCGGCGGTGAAAAAGTAAGTTGCTCCCGGGCGGAGATCCGCCATGGGAAAGACTTTTGTTCCACAAAAAACGATTATGCACATCGCGTTGATAAAAACCAAGGCGCGGCCCTCTCCCGGACCGCGCCTTTCTGTATCTTAGCCCCATGGAACAGTATCTGCGTCTCTTACAACATATTATCGATACCGGGGCTACCAAAACAGACCGCACCGGTACCGGCACCACCAGCGTTTTTGGCTACCAGCTGCGGTTCGACCTGCAGCAGGGCTTCCCGCTGGTGACCACCAAAAAACTGCACCTTAAATCCATCATTTACGAGTTGCTCTGGTTCCTGAAAGGCGATACCAACATCAAATACCTGAAAGACCACGGCGTGAGCATCTGGGATGAATGGGCCGACGCCAATGGCGACCTGGGCCCCGTGTACGGGAAGCAGTGGCGCAGCTGGGAAACCCGCGACGGCCGCGTGATAGACCAGATCACAGACGCGGTGAACACCATCAAAAAGAACCCGGACTCCCGCCGCATCATCGTAAATGCCTGGAACGTAGGCGACCTGCCGCTAATGGCCCTGAGCCCCTGCCATTGCCTGTTCCAGTTTTACGTAGCCAATGGAAAACTGAGCTGTCAGCTGTACCAGCGCAGCGCAGACGTGTTCCTGGGCGTACCGTTCAATATTGCATCATATGCCCTGCTCACCCTCATGATGGCACAGGTGTGTGACCTGGAGCCCGGCGAGTTCATACATACCTTTGGCGATGTACACCTGTACAGCAACCACCTGGAACAGGCCCGCCTCCAGCTGTCCCGCCAGCCCTTTGCCGCCCCGGTGATGAAACTGAATCCCGAAGTGAAGGACATCTTTGCATTCCAATACGAAGACTTTACGTTGCTCAACTACGAAAGCCACCCGGGCATCAAAGCGCCGGTGGCCATATAAAATTACCTTACATGACTATTGCTTTTATCGTAGCGGCATCGCTGAATAACGTGATCGGGAAAGACGGACACCTGCCCTGGCACCTGCCTAATGACATGAAATTTTTCAAACAAACCACCTCCGGCCACCCCATCATCATGGGCCGCAAAACCTTTGATGAACTGGGCAAAGCATTACCTAACCGGGAGAACATCGTGATCACGCGTAACAAGGACTACAAGGCCCATGGCGCGCACGTAGTACCTTCCCTGGAAGCCGCCCTGGAACTGGCCCGCCACTACAGCAACGGCGAGATCTTCATCACTGGCGGCGGTGAAATTTTCCACCAGGCCCTGCCCCTGTGCCATCGCCAATACGTAACCCGCGTCATGGGGAACTATGATGGGGATGCTTTCTACCCGGTGATCGATGAATCACAATTTAAACTGACAAAAAGCGATTTTCACGAACCGGATGAAAAGCATGCCGTAGCGTATGATTTCCAGGTGTGGGATAGGATATAGTTCGTACAACGTACAGCGTACAGCGTACAACGTACAACGTACAACGTACAGCGTACAACGTACAACGTACAACGTATTTTTTGCTAGCAACAAAGAAGGCTGGATTTTGAGATCCGGCCTTCTTATTTATATGCTTATTTATCGTTAGCGGGTGCAAAGGAGCGCTACCGTACGTTGTACGCTGTACGTTGTACGTTATACATTGTACAATTACCTGAATATCACCGTCCCCAATCCCTGCGTAAGCTCTTGCTCCAGCTTTTTGAGGTGTTGTTGTAACTGGAGGCAGGCGATCTGGGTTTCTGCATCTTTGGCGGCCTGCATTTCCTGCTGGTTCTCCAGGATCATTTTTTTGATCTTCCGGAGAATAAGGTAGTTGGTGGTGGAGATGGTATCGCGCAGGTAGGCGTTGTCGCCGTACACGGTTTTAATCTCAAATTTTTCTGCCCAGGCAGGGCTCAGGTCTGCTTCTTTGTCTTCCAGGATAGATGTGGTTTGTTTGGAAATATCCGGATCCTCGTGATAGAGGAACCATTTCTTGTCGGGCAGGCTGCCTTCATCGTAGAAATGTTTGTACTCGCGCAGGATCTTCTTTACAAACTCACCGTTGGCCAGTGATTCAAAATCGTAGGGCAGGTGGAAGATGTAATCCGCCACGGTGGGGTTGTCGTCGTTGAAGGCCTTGTCGCCAAAGCGCAGCAGGATCTTCACCAGTTCCCTTTCCTGTTTGTCGTCTTTGTTGAAATAGTCTGTTGCCGGCGCCCCGCCCATATCGGCGCCTTCCATTTCAGCCATGGCGGCCAGGGCTTCCGGTGGCAGGTCGTCATCACCACCCTCAAAGTTGCCGGCCTTGTTGTTTTGCTGGTTGAACTGCTGCTCCCGCTTGCTCATGCGCTCGCGGATGTATTTGTTCACCAGGTTCACCAGCCCTTCTTCATCGATCTTTAGCAACTGGCTGCACTGGCGGATATAGTCCTGCTGTTTGGTGAAATCCTCCAGTTTGTCAATGCGGGCGATGGTTTCAGCGATCTCGTTCACCAGCTGTGACTTGCGCTGGGTGTCCGCGCCGGCATCGCGCATGGATACCTGCAGTTTGAAAAGGATGAAGTCCTGTTTGTTTTCCGCCACAAATTCACGGAAAGCAGGCGCGCCAATTTTGCGTACGTAGCTGTCCGGGTCTTCATTGTCCGGTATGAGCACCACTTTCACGTTCAGGCCTTCTTCAATGGCCATGTCCAGCCCGCGCAGTGCGGCTTTTACGCCGGCGGCATCACCATCATAGAGGATGGTAAGGTTCTTCGTATATTTTTTGATGAGGCGCAGCTGGTCCTGGGTAAGGGAGGTACCGCTGGATGCCACTACGTTCTCAATGCCTGCCTGGTGCAGGGAGATCACGTCTGTGTAGCCTTCCACCAGGAGGCACTCATTGAGCTTGTCAATGGCGTGGCGCGCAAAGTAGGTGCCGTAGAGCACCTTGTGCTTTACGTAAATATCATTTTCCGGAGAGTTAATGTATTTGGGCGCCCGGTCGGATTTTACAAGGATACGCGCGCCAAAGCCCAGCACCTTGCCGGATTGGTTGTGGATCGGGAAGATCACGCGGCCGCGGTAGTTATCCACCGGCTGTTCATAGCGGATGGAGACCAGGCCTGTTTTCTGGAGGTATTCCAGGTTGTAGCCCTTGGACAGGGCGGTTTTTACAAACGTATCCTTTTCATTGGCACAATAGCCCAGCTGGAATTTCTGGATGATCTCCTCGCTGAAACCGCGTTCCTCAAAGTAGCTGAGGCCCACGTTGCGGCCCTCTTCCGTTTCAAAAAGGGTTTTGGTAAAATACTCGCGTGCAAAATTATTGATGATAAAGAGGCTGTCCGCAATCTGCATCTGGGCCCTCACTTCCGGGCTTACCTCTTTTTCCTCGATGGTTACATTGTATTTCTGTGCCAGCCATTTCAGGGCTTCCACGTAGGAGTACTTTTCGTGCTCCATGAGGAAGGAAATGGTATTGCCGCTGGCGCCACAGCCAAAGCATTTGTAGATCTCCTTGCTGGGCGATACCGTGAAGGAAGGCGACTTCTCATTGTGAAAAGGACAGTTGCCCAGGTAGTTGGCGCCCCGCTTTTTCAGCTTCACAAAGGAACCCACGATCTCTACGATGTCGATGCGGCTAAGAATCTGTTGTATGGTCTGTTGTGAGATCAAAGTTTGGATGGTGTAAGATGGCAAATATCGGGAAAAATGTGTTCCGGAAGAAGGGGAAGCGCCCGCCGGTTGTTGCCGGAAATAAAAGGTTGGATAAGAGGGTATTATGCATTAAGACCTGCGCCCAGCCATGGCAGGGCGTTTCCGCGTGCCCGCGGCCTCGTTGCCGCAAAGGCTTTAACATAAATTTTGCATTCGCTGCAAATCCTTTCCGGTATTGGGGTTGGAGCGCAGGCACGTATTACCGCATTGCCACGCGCTGTAACTTTTGCGGTACTATGACGCTAAACGGTTACAATTTTCAACAGACGAATCCCATAAACAACCGCCCAGATTACTGTACAAAACTGCAACCTAAATCTACACATATGCCATTCCCGAAATGGATACCCCTCACCGCTTTGATCCTGTGTGCTGCAGCGTGCCGTAAAAAGCCGTTGTCAGACAGGCCTTGGGAGCAGGGCAGGGTAGCCGGTTACGCACCGGTATACGACAACTCGCCTTCGCTGAAAACCTTATCCCTGGCGGGCCCCATGGCCACGAAATTGCCTGGTAAGGTGCTGGCCTGTGGTCATTACCTGCTGGTACCGGATAGTGCCCTGCAAGGCATTCACGTGCTGGACAACAGCAACCCCCGGGCGCCACAAAACAAATATTTCCTGCAGGTGCCAGGCTTTGTAACCGCCGGTGCCAAAGGCAATTTCCTTTACGTGTCCAATTATAACGACCTGGTAACGCTGGACCTTTCCATCCTGCCCCAGTTGAAGGAAACTGCCCGTGCAAAAGGCGCCATCCAGGCCGGCATGTACCCGCCCTATGGAGGAGTGTATTTTGAATGCGTGGACACCACCCGTGGCACCGTCATAGGCTGGGTACCCGCTACTTTGACCAACCCTAAATGCCGCACCTGATGAGAACAATGTTACTACTGGCCGGCGCCTGCGCCCTGCTGATGGCAGCATGCAGTCCGGAAATCACCTACATTCCTGAACAAACCAATGAAAACGCCGCCCGTAGCGGCCTGGCGTTGTCTGGCAATTACCTGTTCCTGGTAAACCAGCATCACCTGCAGGGGTACGACATCAGTCGCAATGACACCCTGGTAAAGGTGGGCAGCATGGCATTGCACCACGCAACGGATACCCTTTATGCCCTGCCCGGCAATCAGCTGATCGTGGGTTTGCAGGGTAACAGCGGCTTCCAGCGCTTCAGCGCATTGGCACAACCCGGGCTGCTGGGGGCTTACAAGTCGTGGCGGCAGGGCACACAACTGGCCACTTACGGGCAAAATATTGCCGTGCTATTCAGCCGGGATTCCTTTTCCCTGTTGCTTTACAACGCAGCTAACACCGGCACTGGCGCAGATCCCGGCATGACGGCCCCGCTGGATACTGTGCTTTCCAGTTATGGTCCGTACATGGGTCTCGCCGCAAAGGATAACATCGTATACGCGGTTACGGTAGGACGGGTGATGGTGTTGAGTATTGGCAATGATCATTACACCCTGCTGCAGGAACTTATCCCGCTGGCTGCCAGTGAGGAACGCCTGGAAGACGCGTCCCTGGCCGGGAACGAGCTGGTATTGCGCAGCGACAAGCAGTTTTATTTCTATGACATCACCCAGCCGCAAGCTCCCGCATTGCTGGCCAAATTACCGCGCTGATGAAAAAATTATACACCCTCTGTTGCCTGCTGCTGGCAGGCATTCCGCTGAGTTTTGCGCAGCAAAAAGATACGCGGCACGACGCTGGTAAAGTGCCGATGGGCCTGAATGTAGGCACCAACGTGACCACCCTTGTGGAAGTAGATATGGGGCCCAGTTTAAATGTGGGCTACCGCTTTTCCAAACTGCTGGGAGTGGAGCTGGAAGGCACGTTGTATGTGCATGACAACAGCGAAACCTTTGACAAGGAACGGGGTTACCGCATCCTCCCCCAGGTCCGGTTTTTCCTGCCCGGCCGCCACGGGGCCTCCCATTATTTTTTTGGCGTACAAACCGGCTATAAACATGCCGTAGTGTATGAAGGATGGATAGCGACCAAACCAGGTGTGGATAATGATACTTACCAGCAACTGGGCTACTATCGCAGGGCTAAGAACAGCTGGCAACTGGCCGGCCGGTTTGGTGGGCAGTACGCCTTGGGCCCCGGGCGCCACCTGCTGCTGGAATGGGCGGTAGGCATGGGTTTCAAGTACCGTACGTTTGATTACCTCGACCCGCTTCCGCATGGTGCCAATAGCCTGGTATTTATACAGGACAAGGGGAATGGGAACTATTATTCGGAGCACGAGCACCTGCAGGTTATTGTGCCGGTGACGTTTAAAATGGCGTACCGGTTTTAATGAGGTCCATTGAATCTTCTCCATTTTGAGGTCTTTTGCAGAGGAAGGTTATGCTGATCAGCCATCTTTTTACAAACAAGGATTCCGCCTGGCAATAGATGCCAAATATTTTTTACCAGCCGGCAAGCGTAACCGGCTGTTCCTGGGCCTGGAGGGCCGGGTAAAACGCCTGGATTTTTCCGTCTACCGGCCCCACCTGGTATACCTTGATAATTATCTTGTTCCATATGACGAGGGAGGGTACCTGTTTCAACCGGCCCGCACAGAGCCCCGCACACTTACCTCCTGGGGACTTACACCTGTGTTTGGGGTTAACAGGATGTTGGGCCGCAGGTTTATGCTGGAGTGTTATGCAGGAATAGGTGTCTGTTATCGCGATCTGAACCTGCATGGTGCGCCGTCCATGATCAATGAATCTCCCGATCCCGACCGTAAAACAGCGTTGTTTGATCTCACGCCCACAGAAGCAGATCTGAGGGCGGCGCGCTGGCAAACGTCGATATCCCTGGGATTCCGGATAGCTGTCCTCCTGAACAAGCTCAAACATTAAGGTGCTGAGATCATTATGTGGCCGGTAGCAGATGTTCCCTTATATTTGGTGCATCCAAAACCAATCTTATCCTCGTCATGAAAGAAGTTTTTATCGTAGCTGCGGTACGTACGCCCATTGGATCTTTTAATGGAGCCCTGGCTGCAGTTACGGCTCCACGTTTGGGCGCAGCAGTGATCAAGGCCGCGCTGGAAAAAGCAAATATTGCCCCGGACCAGGTGCAGGAAGTATTGATGGGCAATGTGCTCAGTGCCAACCTGGGCCAGGCCCCCGCCAATCAGGCCAGCATTTATGCAGGGCTGCCCAACACCGTGCCCTGTACCACCGTGAATAAAGTATGTGCCTCCGGCATGAAAGCCATTATGCTCGGTGCACAAAGCATCATGCTCGGTGAACACGACATTATAGTAGCCGGTGGCATGGAAAGCATGAGCAACGTGCCTTACTACCTGGACAAGGCACGCAATGGCTATAAATATGGCCATGGCAGCGTAACAGACGGCATCGTACGGGATGGCCTGTGGGACCCTTACAATGATTTTGCCATGGGCAATGCCGGTGACCTTTGTGCTGCCACCTACAAGTTTTCCCGCGAAGACCAGGATGCCTACGCCATCCAGTCGTACAAGCGCGCCGCTGCCGCCACGGAAAAAGGGTATTTCAAAAATGAGATCGTGCCGGTGGAAGTGCCTGGTAAGCAGGCTACTTTGGTAACGGAAGATGAAGATTACAAGAAGGTGAATTTTGACAAGATCCCCACGCTGAAACCGGTTTTCACCAAAGAAGGCACGGTGACCGCGGCCAATGCATCCAACATCAATGACGGTGCAGCCGCCGTGGTGCTGGTAAGCGGGGAAAAGCTGAAAGCGCTGGGCCTGAAACCCCTGGCCAAAGTGATCAGCTTTGCAGATGCGTCTCAGGCGCCGGAATGGTTTACCACCACCCCCGTAAAGGCCATCAGCCAGGCGCTGGATAAGGCAAAGCTGACGGTAAAGGACATGGATTTCGTGGAGATCAATGAAGCCTTCTCCTGTGTGCCCCTGGCTAATCAGCGGGACCTGGGCCTGGACAATGATAAACTGAATATATGGGGCGGTGCGGTGTCCCTCGGCCATCCCATTGGTTGCAGCGGGGCCCGCATTGTGGTAACGCTCACCAGCATCCTGCACCACGAAGGTGGCCATTACGGCGTAGCCGGTATCTGCAACGGTGGAGGCGGCGCCAGTGCCATTATTATTGAAAGGGTGTAGGTGGTGTATTGGTTCCTGAATTCCGGGTATAAAAACGATGTAATGCACGTACCATCAATGCATACCACGTACCTGAGACTTAGGACCTGAGACCTAAGACCTGGGACAATTTTATTGCACGCCAATAGTAGTATCAATCTCCTTACGGTCCGTGAAAATGCGCAGCTGGATACTGTCCGGCTTAATGCGCGTGCCCTGCACGTTGTAAGCGGCCTCCCGGGGATTGATCACATCATCCGTGATCTTTTCCAGGAGCCAGTATTTATTCTGTACCAGGCTATAGGTAGGATATTGGGCGTTGATGACAGCCGTGGTCCGGGTTTGCAGGGCGTAATGGTCATCTACGGGATAGCGTTTAAATTCCCCGTCTACCAGCAGCCAGATGCCCGCTACCACCGCGTAAATCCGCAGGGGCGGCAGTATAAGGGCGCCCAGGAGAATGAACGGCAGGGCAAAGAACACGGACAGGTAACCCCGGCGGCCAGACACCTTGTCCTCCATGAGGGCATACAGGACCATGCCGGAGCCGGCGTAGAGGGAATAAATAATGCGGTCTGTATGAATGCCTTTGAACACATAGCCATTGCAGAACAGGAGGAGGCAGATCCCGGAAAGGACGGCGAAGAACAAGTGTAGGTACCAGCAGATGGTGGCCAGGTGACGGTCCTGGTAATGCTTGATCTTAAGGGAGATGGCTAACAGGAAGCTGACGCTGAGCAGGGTAATGGTGATCATGGGACAGGTTTTTCGGGATAGTTGTCTGGTTTATCAAACGCAATAAAACAAATTTACATATAAATTCTATATAATATATTATTTCCTTCAGGGGCAAAGCGGCCGGGGTGGCGGGTCTTCGTCAGGCGGCGGCTATCATTTTGGAAATCCTTTGCATTTTCGTCAACAAACGATATTTTTGCCCTGCCTTTTTTGAGAAATAGGCAATTCATATTTCAAACTTTATTACGAATAGCATGCGTCAGATAGCTTTCAGACAAGCGTTAAGAGAAGCCCTTCAGGAGGAAATGCGCCGCGACAGCAAAGTATTTATCATGGGGGAGGAAGTTGCAGAATACAATGGTGCTTATAAAGTTAGCCAGGGTATGCTGGAAGAATTTGGGGAAAAGAGAGTGATCGATACCCCGATTGCCGAGTTGGGCTTTGCAGCTATCGGTGTGGGTGCTGCGCAGAATGGACTGCGTCCCGTAGTTGAATTTATGACCTGGAACTTTGCTGTACTGGCACTGGACCAGATCCTCAATACTGCTTCTAAAATGCTTGCGATGAGCGGTGGCCAGGTAGGTTGCCCCATCGTGTTCCGTGGCCCTAACGGCTCTGCCGGTCAGCTGGGCGCACAGCACTCTACTGCATTTGAAAGCTATTATGCCAATATTCCCGGTCTGAAGGTAGTGTCCGTATCCAATCCCTATGATGCGAAAGGCCTGCTGAAAGCTGCCATCCGTGATGACGACCCGGTTGTTTTCATGGAAAGCGAAGTGATGTACGGTGATATGGGTGAAGTACCTGAAGAGGAATACATCATCCCTATCGGTAAAGCGGACATCAAGCGCGCCGGCCGCGATGTAACCATCGTTTCTTTCAACAAGATGATGAAAGTAGCCCTGGGTGCTGCGGAAGAACTGGCAAAAGAAGGCATTGAAGCCGAAGTAATTGACCTGCGTACCATCCGCCCGCTGGACTGGTTCACCATCCTGGAGTCTGTGAAGAAGACCAACCGCCTGGTGATCGTAGAAGAACAATGGCCGTTCTCCAGCGTATCTTCCGAGATCTCTTACCGCATCCAGAAAGAAGGTTTCGATTACCTGGACGCGCCGATCCGCCGTATCACTGCTGCCGATGCTCCCATGCACTACGCCCCCAACCTGGTGAAGGCTTACCTGCCGGACGTAGCGCGCACCGTGAAGCTGGTGAAGGAAGTGATGTACGCCAAGAAATAGTGGAAATTAGAAATGAAATAATGAAAGGTCCTGCCGCAAGGCGGGACTTTTTTGTTTTTACCCTGCTGCCCCCACTCATTGCAGTGGTGTAGGTAAAAATGACACAGCATCCTCGTAATGACAGGCCTGCATTTTCCAATAGATTTAAGGGCTACATTCCTTCGCTCCAACAAGTTGCTCCAATATTTGGCATAACAGTACATTAACTTTTCGCGATCTCACCTGGCTCAAAATGAAAAAGGATGCACGGAATGATGCATCCTTTGAATAATAGGATAGCAGGAAAGATCAGCCTGCAAAAAGATCACTGGAAAGATAACGGTCGCCGCGGTCCGGGATGATGCACACGATCACCCCTTCTTTTAATTCACCCGCCAGGCGCAGGGCCGCTGCCACCGCACCACCCGCGCTCATGCCGCAGAAAATGCCCTCTTCCCGCGCCAGCCGCCGCGTGGTTTGCACCGCATCTGCTTCACTTACTTCCATGATACGGTCCACCCGTTCCCGTTCAAAGATCTTGGGCAGGTAGGCTTCCGGCCACTTGCGGATGCCGGGTATGCGCGATCCGTCCATCGGCTGGCAACCTACGATCTGCACGCCGGGGTTTTGCTCCTTCAGGTAGCGGGATACACCCATGATAGTGCCGGTAGTGCCCATCGCGGATACAAAATGTGTAATGTGGCCTTCCGTGTCCCGCCATATTTCCGGGCCGGTGGTGCGGTAATGGGCGCCATAATTATCCGGGTTGGCAAACTGGTTCAGCATCAGGTAACCACCCTTGGCTACCTGCTCATTGGCATAATCAATAGCACCTTCCATGGTTGGCGCCAGCGTTACCTTGGCCCCAAAAGCCTCCATGCTCAGCACCCGCTCCCGGGTAGCGTCCTGGGGTAGCACCAGTTCTATGGAAAGACCAAACAAACTGGCCATCAGCGCCAGGGCAATGCCGGTATTACCACTGGTAGCTTCAATGAGTTGCATACCGGGTTTCAGTTCACCGCGGTCCAGTGCGCCTTTGATCATACTGTACGCCGCACGGTCCTTTACGCTGCCGCCGGGATTAGTGCCTTCCAGTTTTGCATAAATGGTTACCGCAGGGTTAGGGTTTATCCGCTGCAAAGCCGCCATGGGCGTGTTGCCCAGAAGATCCAGCAACTTTGTGTTCTTGTTCACAGTCATAGCAAATTCGTTTGAAAGCATGGTTATATCACCGGGCCACCATGGCGCCATCGGCGCGGTAGTAAATGCGGCTGAATGGTTCAATGCTCTTGATCAGCCACACATTGCCGCCTATAATGCTGTGATGGCCTATCACGGTATCGCCTCCCAGGATGGTAGCGCCCGCGTAGATCACCACATGGTCTTCTATGGTAGGATGGCGTTTGCTTTGCGCCATTTCTTTTTCAATACTCAGGGCCCCCAGCGTTACGCCCTGGTAGATCTTCACGTGCTCCCCGATCATGGTGGTTTCGCCAATTACCACGCCGGTGCCGTGGTCAATGCAGCAATAAGGGCCTATCACGGCCGCCGGGTGTATATCCACGCCGGTTTGCCCATGCGCCAGCTCTGTAATAATGCGGGGCAGCAGTGGTACCTGCAGTTTGTATAAGCAATGGGCAATGCGGTAAAATGCAATCGCATAAAACCCGGGATAGGTGCGGATCACTTCGTATAAACAAGTGGCGGCCGGGTCGCCCAGCAACACCGCTGCTGCGTCTTTGTTCAGGTCTGCATAGATCTCCGGCACGCGGTCCATAAATGTTTGTGCCAGGCTGGCCGCAGGGGCCTTCAGGGATGCCTGCATGGGCTCCAGCAGGTGTTGGAGCTGCCTTTGCAGGGAGGTGGCATATTCCGTCAGCACATCATAAGCCGTCAGTACCCGGCCGGTGTGCTCCGGGAAGAGCCAGTTCACCAGGTTCTGCGTGAAATCCTTCACCGAGGGGGTGGCCGGAAATGCATGATCGGCCGCCTGTTGGTGCCTCCGGTGCAGTTCATCCAAAAAGTCCTTCATGTTGGCGAAATTACAGGTAATTAGGTGGGTAAAGTTAAGCTAATCTATGGGATAGTAGGCTGAAAAATGGGAGCAGCACCCCGCTAATAATCCGGATAGCAGTAAAAAATCCCCTATTTTTGACCACTAACCAGCATTTACCATGGCCAATATCTTAATCATCGACGACGAAAAATCCATTCGCAAAACATTATCCGAGATCCTCGGCTACGAAGGCTATAAAATTGACGAAGCCGCAGACGGGGCGGAAGGATTTAAAATGTTCCAGGCCAAAACCTATGATGCCGTGCTGTGCGACATCAAAATGCCTAAAATGGACGGCCTCGAATTCCTGGAAAAAAGCAAGGAGATCAATCCCGATATTCCCGTGATCATTATTTCCGGCCATGGCAACATAGACACTGCCGTGGAGGCCGTGAAAAAAGGCGCCTACGATTACATTTCCAAACCGCCGGACCTGAACCGCCTTCTCATTACCCTGCGCAATGCCATGGATAAAACTTCCCTGGTAAAGGAAACCCGTACCCTGCGGAAGAAAGTGGCCAAAACCCAGGAAATGATCGGCAATTCTGCTCCCATCCTCAAGATCAAAGAAACCATTGAAAAAGTGGCCGCCACAGACGCCCGCGTACTGGTAACCGGCGAGAACGGGGTAGGGAAGGAACTGGTGGCCCGCTGGTTACATCAGCAGAGCCACCGCGCCAGTGGCCCCATTGTGGAAGTGAACTGCGCCGCCATCCCGGGTGAACTGATAGAAAGTGAACTGTTTGGCCATGAAAAGGGCTCATTTACCTCCGCCGTAAAACAACGCATCGGTAAGTTTGAACAGGCTAACGGGGGCACCCTTTTCCTGGACGAAATTGGCGATATGAGCCACGATGCGCAGGCCAAAGTGTTGCGTGCCCTCCAGGAAGGCCGTATCACCCGCGTGGGTGGCGATAAAGAGATTGCGGTGGACGTGCGCGTGGTAGCAGCTACCAACAAAGACCTGCTGAAGGAAGTGGAAGAAAAGAACTTCCGCCTGGACCTTTACCACCGCCTCAGTGTGATCCTGATCCATGTGCCTTCACTCAACGAGCGCCGGGACGATATTCCCCTGCTGGTAGATCATTTCCTGGACAGCGTGTGCAAGGAATACGGCATTGCCAAAAAGACCATAGAGCCCGCTGCCATGAAGGCTTTGCAGGAGCACAACTGGACGGGCAATATCCGCGAGCTGCGCAACGTGGTGGAGCGCCTGGTCATCCTTTCCGGCAAGACCATTGTACCGGAAGACGTGGAAGACTACGTGATCCCGGCACGCGACAAGAAGAAAGTCAACGCCTGATCCCACCTACGCATTTAAAAATATAACCCGGCCATGCCACAGCACATTTACCTCATCAGCGGGATGGGGGCCGATGAACGGCTCTTCCAGAAGTTACGTTTCCCCGGGGATTACGAGGTCCATCATCTGCCCTGGCTGGACCCGGCCAGTGCAGATGAATCTATTGAAGCCTATGCGGCCCGCTTCGTAGCGCAGATAGCCCACCCGGACCCGGTGCTGCTGGGCGTTTCCTTTGGTGGCATCATGAGCATTGAAATAGCCAAACAGATCCCCGTGAAAAAGATCGTGCTGGTGTCCAGCATCAAACACGCAGGGGAGAAGCCGGCCTATTTCAACTGGGTGCGCCGCCTCCGCCTCAATGAGCTGCCAGACCAGATGATCTTCCAGCCCCGCTACCCGGTAGTGAAATATTACAACAACATTGAGACGGAAGAAGACGCCGCGCTGCTCAAATCCTTCCTGGCCCGCCAGAAGAACAGCTACATGCGCTGGGCCATCAAGACCATCATTAACTGGCAGAGCAATGCTACGCCGGCGCCGGTGTTCCACATCCATGGTACCAAGGACAGGCCCTTTCCCTTCCACCGGGTAACGCCCACTCACGTGATCAAAGGAGGTGGCCATTTCATGGTGCTGAACCGGCACGAACAGATGAATGCTATTTTACAGGAAATACTGGGTTAACATGGGCCACAGGCCCATTTGTTTCTTTTAATGCCGGCAAAAGCCGGCCTCCGCAACAACGGTCTGCCTCATTGTATTGCAGCGTAAGCCTCCAGTTCCGCGGCTGTTTTTATAACCGTGATGCCTTCAACGTGCGCCAGGTGGCCCACTGCCGGCCCCATCACCAGCATTTTGGTTTGTTGTCCCAGCTCTTTTACCAGGCTTATATAGGCATGCATATCCGGCTTGGAAACATGTGTCATCATGTAGGTGAGCACATGCGAGGGCTTTTTGTAGCGTGCAAAGCAGGTCACATCGTCCAGCGGTACGTCCGGCCCCAGGTTGGTGACCTGTTTACCATTTTTTTTCAGCAGGTAATTGACGTAGAGCAGGGGAATTTCATGCAGTTCCCCCTCCGGGAGGAACGTGAGGTAATGGTCGTCGGAGGCGATGGATACGTTCAGCCCGTCTGTTGCCACGATCAGCTTACTGCGGATAATGGTGGAGGCAAAATGTTCCTGGGAAGGGATCACATTGCCCGTAACCCACAGCAGGCCTATACGGTGCAGGAAAGGGTAGATCACCTTTGTAATGCATTTTTCAAACCCCATATGCAGCAAAATGCTGTGAAAAATGCGCTCAAAACGGGGCTGGTCAAATTCTATGGAGCATTCGATCAACTGGCTTACGTAACTGGTGTACAAATGCTCTCCCTCCAGGTGCTCCAGCGTGGCGTTACGGATCTCTTCCGGGGTCATGGCGGCAATGCGGGATATCTTCATCCCGCTGTGGTATAGCTGTGCTACACGCAGCAAGGCTTTGAGGGCGTCGTTGTCATAGATCCGGTGATTGGTCTCTTTCCTGCGGGGTAGCAGCAAGTTGTAACGCTGTTCCCAGATCCTTAACGTGTGGGCCTTTATGCCGGTAAGGTTCTCAATGTCTTTGATCGTAAACGTGTTCAATTTAGCAGCTTCCTTAGTTAAACAAATGTAGGTCTTCACCCAGAAATTTTAAGAAACTTTTATGCCCGAATATTAGGTAGCAATGGCCAGAATATTATATTTGTTCTTTTAAAATACCTAAATCCGACTGAATGAACCTTGCATTTTGGCGCAGGAACACGGATGGACAGAAGAAAAAGAAGTCGGCTTTGCGCGAATGGCTGGATGCAGCTGTTTTCGCCATCATTGCCGCTACCCTGATCCGCACGTTTATTTTTGAAGCCTATACGATCCCGACGCCTTCAATGGAAAAGACCTTGCTGGTAAACGATTTCCTGTTTGTCAGCAAAATCAGTTACGGACCCCGTACGCCCATGACCCCCCTGGCAGTGCCTTTTGTGCATCACACCCTGCCTTTTACCCAGTATACCAAAGCTTATTCCGAAGCCGTAAAGTGGAAATACCACCGCCTGCCCGGCTTTTCCGATATCCACCGCAATGACGTGGTCGTTTTCAACTTCCCCGAAGGGGATACCGTGGCCCTGGAACGCCAGGACCAGAGCTACTACCAGCTGGTGCGCGATTATGGCCGTGACCAGGTGTGGAACACGTATCATGTAACCAGCCGCCCGGTAGACAAGCGGGAGAACTACATCAAGCGCTGCGTGGCGCAGGCGGGCGATACCCTGCAGATCATCAATACCTTCGTATACATCAATGGCCAGAAAGCCCCCGTGCCCCCGGCCAGCCAGAATAACTATGATGTAACCACCACCGGCGACCCCGTGAACCCGGACCGTCTCCGCGAACTGGATATATCTGACAGCGCCTTTGCCGTGGCGGGTGCCGGCCGTTTTTATGCCAACCTGACCCACAGCGCCGCTGACGCCCTGAAGAACTTCTCCGTGGTGAAAGACATTCACCTGCAGATCTCCCAGAACTTCACCGAGCCCTGGCCCCAGGACACCGCCCATTTCAAATGGACACAGGACAATTTTGGCCCGCTCTACATCCCGAAGAAAGGCGCCACCGTGCACCTGGACACGGCAAACATCGCCCTCTACCGCCGCATTATCCGCGTGTATGAAGGCAATACCCTGGAAGAGAACAATGGTAAGTTCGTGATCAATGGCCAGCCGTCAGACAGCTATACATTTAAAATGAACTATTACTGGATGATGGGTGACAACCGTAACAACTCGCTGGACAGCCGCTATTGGGGCTTTGTGCCGGAGGATCACGTGGTGGGTAAAGCCTGGATGATCTGGATGAGTTACGGGGATGGCAGCATCCGCTGGAAGCGCCTGTTTAACCTGATCAAGTAACGGATAAACATATTGGTCCAAGGATCCCGCCGTAATGGCGGGATTTTTTTGCTGCATTTGTTACTAACTTTCTGCTATGCAACTCCAACAACAATCTTTTCAATACGAAGTATACAACGATGCGGCCGAACTGGCCCCTGCCGATGCCGCCCTGCTGCAAAAGGCCCGGGAAACCACGCAGCAGGCCTATGCGCCGTATTCCCATTTCCGGGTAGGAGCCGCCGCCCTGCTGGCCAACGGAGAAGTGGTGACCGGTACCAACCAGGAAAATGCATCTTACCCCGTGGGCATCTGCGCGGAGCGCACTACGCTGAGCGCCGTGGCATCACTATTTCCAGGTATGGCCATTCAAACCCTGGCCATCAGTTATTTCAACGAGCTGGGCCAGAGTGGTCACCCCATTACGCCCTGCGGCATTTGCCGGCAGTCGCTCACCGAGCATGAGCAACGCACGTCCACGCCTATACGCCTTATCATGGCGGGGCAGACCGGGAAGGTGTTTATCGTGGAAAAAGCCAGCCAGTTGCTGCCATTTTCCTTCTCCAATGAAGACATGCTGTAGCCATTTACCGCAGGTCCGGCAGTGCCTGCCGCAAGGCCTGGAAAAGTCCGTTGGCACCACTTATCTTGTAATGTAAAAACTACCCGGGGAAAACCATATATTATGTATTTTATTTATGGAAGTTTTGGGTATATTTGTTCTGAACCGAAACAGCTTGTAAAGCATGACGCCTCCCCGTATCCTGTGCCTTTTGATGATCGGCTTTGTTAGTTTTACGAAAACCATGGCAGCACCCGGCGATCACGAAGCCAAAGCAAGACAATTGTACAAGGAAGGCCTGGCTTTCCGCAGCAGTGGCCAGTTACAGGCCGCTGCCACCCGGTTCTCCGCCGCCATCAATCTCAGTCAATCCTTTACAGATGCTTACCTGCAGCTTGCCGATATTTACCGTATCCAGCAGCAGCCGGGAAAAGCATTTGTACAATATGAAACCGCGCTGCGCTACCAGCCTGGCCACATTGGCGCCCTGCGTGGGCTGGCCGCCGTGGCTTACGAGCAGCAGGATTATGAAAAGGCCCTCACGTACGCATTGCGCCTGCGCCAGCAGGGCATTTCCGGTGAAAGCCTGCTCATTGGCCAGTGCTACCAGGCCCTTAACGATGATAGCGCTGCCCTGGATGCCTTAATGGTGGCCTGTGCAGAAATGCCCGCCAATAGTGAGCCGCCCTACCTGCTGGCCCAGCTTTGTGCCAATAATGAGAACTACAGCGCCAGCATCCGCTACTACCAACAGGCCATCCGCGTTGACAGCAACCGCTCCCAGTTACATTACGAGCTGGGCATGATGTACTTTAACCTGGGTGACTATGCCCGTGCCATCCATTCCTTTGAGCGCGCTGCCAGCCTGGGCCAGGCCCTCAATGCCGATTACCACTACAACCTGGGCGTGGCCTGCCTGAAACTGGAACAGACCTCCAAAGGTATTGCCCAGCTGAAAGCCGCACTGGACCAGCGCCCCAGGGATATCCCCACCCTTTATACCCTGGCCCACACCCTTTATAATACCCAGGATTTCAAAGAAGCCATTGTACAATGGAATTTACTGTTATCTTTGCAACCCAATAACGCTTTTGCCCTGTTCATGCTGGGCAAATCGTATATGGGAGCAGGTGACACTGCAAAAGGAAACGCGCTTTGTGACAAAGCCCTGTCTATGAACAGTGGCGTGTCCGGCACCATGTAACCCGGCACCCCGGAAACAACCACATGCTATGCTGCAAAGCATTTCAACAAGATTTCTATAATCGGGAATAAACCCACAGCGAATGTGCACACGGTGCATACGGGGCCGGCAAGCTCCCTTCATGCACTGTGTTTTGCTGTGGAAAATGTACAGCGTACAACGTACAGCGTACAACGTACAACGTACAACGTACTCGATTTACAATATTTTTTGTCAATGAAAAAGCCCCGTAACACAGCGTTACGGGGCTTTTTATTTCAACAGCGCAACGTACGTTGTACGTTGTACGCTGTACGTTGTACGCTGTACGTTGTACGATTCCTTACATCCGCTCCGGCACCTTGATGCCCAGCAGGCGCATGCTCTGTGCAATGGTATTGGCAGTGAGGATGGCTATCTGCATGCGCAGTTTTTTCTTGTCTTCGTTTTCTGCGTCGAGGATGGAGTAGGTGTACTTACCATTTACTTTTTCGCCGTAAAAGGAGTTGAACTGCTGTGCCAGTTGGAACGCATAGCCAGCTATTACAGCGGGGCTGTATTCTGCCGCGGCTTGTTCCAGGATCACTTCAAACTGCTCGTTGAGCAGGATCAGTTCTTTTTCCAGGGGAAGCAGCGTGCCGTTATAGCGGAAGTTTTCCAGGCCTGCCTGTGCGGCCTCGCCCACCTCGCGGAGGATGGACTTGATACGGGCATGCGCATACTGGATGAAGGTAGCGGTGAAGCCGTGCAGGTCAATGGACTCTTCGGGATTGAAGATCATTTTCTTTTTCGGGTCCACGCGCAGCAGGAAGAACTTCATGGCGCCCAGGCCTATCATTTCAAAGAGGGGCTGCAACTGGTCATCGCTCCAGTCTTTGAGTTTGCCGGATTCGCGGGTCTGGTTACCGGCGGTGGTGATCATTTCTGTGATCATATCGTCGGCATCCACCACGGTGCCCTCCCGGCTTTTCATGCGGCCATGGGGTAGTTCCACCATGCCATACGAGAGGTGTACAATGCCCGCGGCGCTGGGCTCACCCAGCTTTTGGAGGATGAGCTGCAGCACCTTGAAGTGATAGTTCTGCTCATCTGCCACCACGTACAGGCTCTTATCCATTTTAAACTCGTCGTACTTCAGGCGGGCGGTGCCCAGGTCCTGGGTCATGTATACGGAGGTACCATCACCACGCAGCAGCAGCTTTTGGTCCAGCCCCTCTGCGGTGAGGTCTATCCACACGGAGTTATCTTCCTTGCGAAACAGTACGCCTTTATCCAGGCCACTGGCCACCAGGTCTTTGCCCAGCAGGTAGGTTTCGCTTTCGTAGTACATTTTATCGAAATCGATGCCCAGGGCTTTGTACGTGGCGTCAAAGCCTTCGTACACCCAGCCGTTCATCATAGCCCACAGGCTGTGTACCTGCGGATCGCCGGCTTCCCATTGCTGTAACATGGTCTTGGCCTCGTGCATAATGGCGGTCTGGTTACGCGCCAGTTCCTTGATCTCATCTTCCACCTTAGCCTTTTTCTCTGCGTCCTGCTGTACTTCGGGTTGCTGGTAAGCAGTGCCCAGGCCTGTAATCTTCTTCAGCAGCGCTTCGCCCTGAAAATCGCTGTAGTCGCCACTTTTCACGCGGGCTATGATGGGGGCCGCCTGCTCTTTCAGCAGGTTTTCAAATTTCACATAATAATCACCTACCAGGTGATCGCCTTTCTGGCCGGTGCTGGCGGGCGTTTCGCCATTGCCCAGTTTCTGCCAGGCCAGCATGGATTTGCAGATATGGATGCCGCGGTCATTCACCAGGTTAGCCTTGATCACTTCATAGCCAACGGCCTTGAGGATCTCGGACACGGAGTAGCCCAGGAAGTTGTTGCGGAGGTGGCCCAGGTGCAAGGGTTTGTTAGTGTTGGGGGAAGAGTACTCCACCATCACTTTTTTGCCATTGGGAGCCTGCAGGCCATGGCGGGGATTGTGATATTGCTGCTGGAGGAAATTGGTCCAGTATACTTCGGCAATGCTGAGGTTCAGGAAGCCTTTCACCACGTTGTAGCGGGCCACCAGGTCCGGGAAGTGGGCCACCAGGTATTCGCCCAGGGCGGCGCCGGTTTCTTCGGGCTTCTGGCGGCTGAATTTTGTGAAGGCAAAGGTCACTACGGTGTACTCCCCCTCAAACTCAGGTTTGGTGATATTAATGGCAATGTCTGCCGCTGTGAGCGATTGCTGGTAGAGTGCGTTCACGCCCTGCGCAGCGGCGGTTTTGATGGCTTGGATTACTTGCATCTGTTCTATTTTGTCCGGTGCCGGCAGCGGTGCCGGCGGCTATTAGTTGTTATGTGGTGGCTACAGGTCCCGGATCATCCACCGGTCGCAGCCAAAGTGGCCGGTATTGCCCAGGGGGCCGGGCAGGTCCCGGAAGCCCAGGTGGGCATACACTTTCACGGCCTGGGCCAGTTCGGGTGATGTTTCCAGGTAACACTGTGTATAGCCATTGGCTTTGGCAAATGCCAGGCTTTGCAGGATGAGCTTTTTGCCCAGGCCTTTGCCGCGGGCGGCCGGTGCAAGGTACATCTTCTGCAGTTCACATACGTCGCCTTCCAGGGCACCAATGCCGGCGCCTCCCAGGATCTCCCCGTTTTCTTCCGCTACAAAATAGGCGGCGCGGGGTGCCTGGTACAGTTCATAAAGATGGTCCGTGCTTTCGTCTGTATACACGGTGCCTGGTTTGGCCATATTATGCTCCCGCAATGCGGCGCGGACAATGTGGGCCAGTGCGGCGTTGTCGCCGGGGGCGATGCTTCTGATCTTAATTTCCATGCGGTATGTCTTCCCGTTTTTTTAGCTCCCCAAACTGTTGCGGCAAGGCCGCAGTTTGTACGGTTGGCCTTCCCACAGGGGACTGCAAAAATAACAGCAGCCAGTGATGTTACAAAACATTACTGGCTGCTGTGAGGAATTGGCTTGGGTCGTGGACTTGGGTCCTGGGTCCTAGGTCCTAGGTCCTAGGTCTTAGGTCTTAGGCTTTAGGTGCGATACCTTAATGCACATGATCCATCGCCGTGAGGGATTGTTACCTAGGACCTAAGACCTAAGACTTAAGACCATTAGACTTAAGTCCATTTTCCCTAATATATCGTAAACTCCACCCTCCGGTTCGTCTGGCGGCCCTGGGCGGTTTTGTTGCTGGCAATGGGCTGGGTCTGGCCATAGCCGGTGGCCTCTATGCGCGACGGGTTGGCGCCACGGGCTACCAGGTAGGCTTTTACGGATTCAGCGCGTTCCTTGGAGAGGATCATGTTCTTGTCCGGGCGGCCTACATTATCGGTGTGGCCGGCCAGTTTCAGGCTGAAACCGCGTTTGACCAGCAGGTCTGCCACCCGGTTCAGGGTTTCGTAGGAGTGGGGCTTGATGTCGGACTTGCCGGTGGCAAACTCCAGGTTCTTCACGGCCTCTCTTACAATGCGGTTATCTTCCTCTGTAACGGTCACCTTTTCAATTACCTTGGGCGGTTCGGGTACCGGGAGGGGGCAGCCACTGCCATCCACTTTGGCGCCGGCCGGGGTGCCGGGGCATTTATCAAAGAAGTTGGAAACCCCGTCGCCATCCTCGTCGGCAGTCAGGCGGGCAACACTGGCCGCCAGGGAATCGTTGCTGGCCAGGGCATTGTTCAGGCGGGCCTGCATCTGGTCATTGGCCATTTTCTGGGCCTGCAGCTCGTCATACAGCACTACCGCGGGGTTGGTGAACTGGAGCTGTTTTTTGCCGGGGGCGCCAAATACAAACTCAAGACCGGCATAGCCGTAGGAGAATTTATCTTTTTGGGGTGGCTTGTTGTAGCCATCCAGGTTATCACCGTCTGTAAAGTAGGTGGTGTAGCCCAGGTCCAGGTTCAGCAGGTCCGTAAGCTTGAATTTAACACCTGCGCCCACGGGGATCACCAGTTCATTGATATTACCACCGCCCGTTTTATAATCCTGGGCCGCGCCACCCACCGGGGTAATGCGGGGGCTGTAGCCGGCCAGGCCGGCGCCTGCGGAGAGGTAGAGGCCTACAAAATTCTCCCGGTGCAGCCAGTTGATATTAAGCACAGTGGCCACGGCACTGAGGGAGGCAGTATACTTCAACTTGGTCTCAAACTCGCTGTAAGGGCTTTGGGGCCGGGAGCCATTGCCAAGGTTATTGTCATTGTTGGCGGACAGTTTGCCGCCCAGGTAGTCTGCCCGCAGCGCCAGGCTGTGGAGGATCTGCCATTTTACATAAGCACCGTACCCGAAGTCGGCCTTCCATTTAGTAAAATCATTGGAGCCGCCGGTAGGCGATACCGGTGCCAGGGCGCCGCCATTTACGCCAATGGAAAAGGTGCGATAATCAGCGGTGCCATCAAACAGGCTTACGGCTTTAAAGGGAGTCCGGGTGGCAGTGGTCTGGGCTTTTACTGCCAGGGGCATCAGGCAGGCACACGCAATGACGGTTCTTAGGAACTTGGTGTTCATAAAGAAAATTTAAAGGGTGAAGTAAACAGCTAGGTCGGGATAGAAGGACGGGGAAATGGGTCGCGTTTCCGGGAAACAATCAATAAGCACGTACAGTGGCAAATGACAAACCCGCAGAATTGGGGGGCAGCTGACCGGTGTACAGTCTTTCAGCCCTGTCAGCCATGTCATATGCCAGGGGCATTCTCCCGTCAAATATAGCCCGTTTTCCAACGCGACTGACATAATTGCATAAATATTTTGCTTGGCATAATCATTGACAAACTCACCCTGAATTCACGTTCAAAAACAAAGACTTACAACTCAAAGAATATAATCACTATGGGAAAAATAATAGGCATTGACTTAGGAACTACCAACTCTTGTGTGGCCGTTATGGAAGGTAACGAGCCGGTAGTTATCGCAAACGACGAAGGCAGAAGAACTACCCCTTCCGTGGTAGCTTTTCTGAAAAACGGGGAAAGAAAAGTAGGTGACCCGGCCAAACGCCAGGCTATCACCAATCCCCACAACACCATCATGTCCGTAAAACGTTTCATGGGCCGCAACTTCAACGAAGTAGGCAATGAGATCGGGCACTGGAGCTACAAAGTAGTACAAGGAGAAAACAATACGACCCGCATCGATATCGACGGCCGTTTGTATACACCGCAGGAAATTTCCGCAATGATCCTGCAGAAAATGAAAAAGACAGCTGAAGATTACCTGGGCCAGGAAGTGAACGAAGCCGTAATTACGGTGCCCGCTTACTTCAATGACGCACAGCGCCAGGCTACCAAGGAAGCCGGTGAGATCGCAGGCCTGAATGTACGCCGTATCATCAATGAGCCTACTGCTGCTGCACTGGCTTATGGTATGGATAAAAAACATGCTGACAGCAAGATCGCCGTATTCGACCTCGGTGGTGGTACGTTCGACGTATCTATCCTGGAACTGGGTGATGGCGTATTTGAAGTAAAATCCACCAACGGTGATACCCACCTGGGTGGTGACGACTTTGATAAGGTGATCATGGACTGGCTGGCCGATGAGTTCAAAAAGGACGAAGCGGTAGACCTGCACAAAGATCCGATGGCATGGCAGCGTTTGAAAGAAGCTGCTGAAAAAGCCAAGATCGAGCTGTCTTCTTCTCAGGAAACTGAAATCAACCTCCCTTATATCACCGCGGTGGATGGCGTGCCCAAACACCTGGTGAAAAAACTGACCCGCGCCAAGTTTGAACAGCTGAGCGACTCCCTGGTGGAAAGAACACTGGAGCCCTGCCGCAAAGCACTGAAAGACGCTGGCATGTCTACTTCCGATATTGACGAAGTGATCCTGGTAGGTGGTTCTACCCGTATCCCCAAGATCCAGGAAGTAGTAGAGAAATTCTTCGGCAAACGCCCCAGCAAAGGGGTGAACCCCGATGAAGTAGTAGCCGTAGGTGCTGCTATCCAGGGTGGTGTACTCTCCGGCGACGTGAAAGACGTACTGCTGCTGGACGTTACCCCGCTTTCTCTCGGTATCGAAACCATGGGTGGTGTGTTTACCAAACTGATTGAGTCCAACACAACCATTCCTTCCAAGAAATCTGAAATATTCTCTACCGCGGCAGACAGCCAACCCAGTGTAGAAATTCACGTGCTGCAGGGCGAACGTCCCCTGGCCAGCCAGAACCGCACCCTGGGCCGCTTCATCCTGTCCGATATTCCGCCAGCTCCCCGTGGCGTTCCCAAGATCGAAGTAGTATTCGATATTGACGCAAACGGTATCCTGCACGTAACTGCAAAGGACCAGGGCACCGGCAAAACCCAGAACATCCGCATTGAAGCTGGTTCTGGCCTGAGCAAGGAAGAAGTAGAAAAAATGAAAGCAGAAGCGAAAGCCAACGAAGCTTCCGACAAAGCTGCAAAAGATAAGATCGAGAAGGTGAACCAGGCCGACAGCCTGATCTTCCAGACCGAAAAACAGATCAAGGAGTACGGCGACAAGATCCCGGCCGACAAAAAAGCCCCGATCGACGCTGCCCTCACCAAACTGAAAGCTGCTCACGCCAGCCAGGACATTGATCAGATCGATGCTGCTGTAGCTGAAATGAACAACGCCTGGACTGCTGCCAGCGAAGAGCTGTACAAAGCATCCCAGGGACAGGCCCAGGGTGGTGAACCCGGAGCCCAGCCCGGCGGTAACGAAGGCACCGGCACTGCTGGTGAAGGTGTAACAGATGCAGAGTTTGAAGAAGTAAAATAAGGTACAACGTACCTAAATTAATGAGCGCGAAGGCTTTGGCCTTCGCGCTTTTTGTGCCCAGGAAATAGTTGTATAAGAGACGGGGTACATTCACACGATTAATGAGGGCGCAGGCCAAAGCCTTCGCGCTTTTTTGTGCCCAGGAAATAGTTGTATAAGAGACGGGGTACATTCACACGATTAGTGGGCGTGCAGGTTTTAACCTTCGCGCTTTTTTGTGCGCACAGGAAATTGCTGCGCAAATAATGAGCGCATTTTTTTGTCCCAGTGCTTTTTTGTGCTTCACAAAATCATTGTACATTGTATACAGTACCGTGTACAATGATTTCCCATGCAACTTCAACTCCTCCCTTTTGAACTGAAATTTAAACACACCTTCACCATTTCCCGGAAATCAAAGGATGTGCAACCCTTGCTGGTGGCGCGTTTGGAGCAGGATGGACGATATGGGCTGGGAGAGACGGCAGACAATGCTTATTACCACATTACGGTGCCCATGCTCATGGAGGCCATTAATACCCACCGCCCTTTCATAGAAGGCTATACGCTGCACACGCCCGAGGCATTTTGGGAAACAATGCACCCGCTGCTGAAAGACATGCCCTTTGCCCTCTGCGCACTGGACCTGGCGGCCCATGACCTGTACGCAAAAATGCAAGGGAAGAAATTGTACGAAGTATGGGGGTTGGATATTTCCCATAACCCCATGACAGATTTTACGATCGGGATAGACAGCATTGACAACATGGTAGCCAAGCTGAAAGAAATGCCCTGGCCTATCTATAAAATAAAACTGGGCACCGCCCATGATGTGGAGATCATCAAAGCGCTGAGAGCCCATACGGATGCGGTATTCCGCGTGGATGCCAACTGTGCGTGGACGGTGGAAGAAACCCTGCACAAGGCAGATACACTGGCTAAGCTGGGTGTAGAATTTATTGAACAACCCCTGCCAGCGGCGGCGTGGGAAGGCATGCGCGACCTATATGAAAAAAGCGCCCTGCCCATTATTGCAGACGAAAGCTGCATTGAAGAAGGGGATGTGGCCCGCTGTGCCGGTCATTTTCATGGCATCAACATCAAGCTGACAAAGTGTGGCGGCATTACCCCCGCGCGCCGGATGATCTTTGAAGCCAAGCGCCTGGGCATGAAGGTAATGACGGGCAGCATGAACGAAAGCACCGTAGGCACCTCCGCCATAGCCCACCTGCTGCCTTACCTGGACTACACCGACATGGACGGCCCCCTGCTACTGGCGCAGGACATAGCGACGGGCATAAAAATAAACGACGGGAAAATAATTTATGCAGACCGCCCGGGAACGGGGGCTGAAATGTATTAAACCCCCATTACTCTACAATCTTCCAGCTCTTCGCAAAAAAAACGTAGTCTGCAATGCGGCCCTCTGCTTCAATGGTCTTGCCACACAGGGGTTCCAGCGGGTTGTCCATGAAAGGATTGCTGTTCATGGGGCGTATGAGATAAGAGGCCTGGGGGGTCACAATGTACACTCCCAGGTGCTCACTTTTGGTAGTACGTCCAAAGACACGCGGCTCCAGGCGGCCACGGATGGTAACGAGCGTATAGCCATCATCGTTAGTTGCTGACATATGTTGAGTATTTAGCGGCGCACGTATTCCCGGTAGCCTACAATCTGGTCATCTTTTTCTTTCACCACCAGCACCCGGGTGTCTTTGAAGCTCCCTTTTTTTACTATGGCATTGGTATATACGTGAAAGCGTACGGTGGTCTTGTAGCTGCCCAGGCCGGGCTGCTCGGAGGCTATCAGCGTGCGGTTAATAAAGGTCTGTTTTTCTGTAACACCCTGTTTGTATTTGCACTCTTTTAACAAGTTGTTCAAATCCTCGGCCATTTTATGTTTCAGCGGGGTGGCCCGGGCCTTTTGGGGCGGGGCTATAAAGCTGCTCAGCAGCCGGCCCTTGGCCACCATGTTGTCGCGCCGGTTCTGCACACTGTTCACCACGGCCTTCGACGTGGCTTTATCCGCGGTGCCCGGGGTGTCTTTTACCGGCACCACGGAAGGATCGCCGAGGAGGCAGAACTGGGCTGCCGTCTTTAGCTCATAAGGGTCCAGGGTGGGGCCCATTTCCGTGAGGAAACGCTGGCGGGCTTCCAGGAAGGAGCGGCCCGTGGAGGCGCCTCCTTTCAGCACATTGATCATAAAATATTGCGTGAGCAGGTCTGCCAGGCCCTGGCCGTCAGACGGGCCGTAGGCAATGGTGGAACTGCCTGCGAAGGCAACGGCTTTGTTCTTCAGGTAAGTATTGGCAATGCTCATGGACTGGGGCTGCAATAGCGCCGGGTTGAAGAGTTGCGCGCCGTAACAGCACTCTGCCGCCACGATGGTGCCTGCGGTGATCTTCTTTTTCAGTGCGCCGGCATTCAGCGAAGGAGGATAATTATACCCTTGCTGCCCGTAAAAATTAGCATCCTGCAGGGAGCCATGGCAGTTGTAAAAGTGGGCCTTGGGCTTCAGCTGGGCGGCGGTGTACTCCGGGCCTGCCTTGGGACTGATGAGCAGGTGGGTATTGTTGCCAAAAATATGCTGCACGCTTTGCTGCGTACTCTTGGTCCATTCAAACACGCTTACCGCAAAATAGTTGTGATAAGAGGCCGCCGTAGCGGGTTTGGAGGTGATGGCCTGCTGTATGAGCGTATGAAAATAGGCCGGATCGCCCTGGCCGGGTACATCCGGCAGGCGGCCCACCACCCGGGACGGCGCTACGAATTTGGTAATGTTCAGGTCAAAGGGGGCATCGCAGGCATAAGGCAGGTCGCTGGGCACGGTCTTGTCCTCGTCTGCTTCGCCACTCAGCTGGTTTTTCAGCAATTGGAAAGGAATGATGTCCTGCGCACCGGCCAGCATAATGTAAGCCGGGCTGAAATACTTGTACAGGGCATCCACCGCATCCTTGTTCTGTTTCATGTCATCTGCCTTCTTCACGGGCCTGGCTTTATACGATTTCATCTGCGTGGCGTCGTCCATGAATATTACGTAGCTGGTGGTGCCTTTTGCCTTATCTGCTTTGCGCAGCGCTTCCAGGTCGGCCAGGATGGCCTTGTGCTGGTCTCCGTATTTCTTGACCAGGGCGGTTTTGTTGGTAAGGATGATCTTTATTGTTTCCATAGTATCGTTCTTGGGGTTTTGATACGGAAACAAATGTAAGGGAAATGTATATTGGTTCAGAGGGGTTTACCCGTAGCTGCATAAAAAGAAACGCGCTGCGGACGGGTACCGCGGCGCGTTTAGTACATGATATAGAAAGCGCAAAGAATCAGGCTACCTGTACCCGCTGCAACTGCTCGCGGGCGTCGTAAACGGCGCTGAGCAGGGCGCGCTGGTCCAGCTTATGCTGCAGGTAAGGATCTACCGCGGCAAAGCTTACCTGCTGGGCAGGGTTGATCACGTACGTAGCAGGGATGGGCACATCTGCATCCACACCAGATACGCGGTCCCAGATAGGATCCTGTTTTTCGTACAGGCCTGCCAGTGCGGCGATGGCATTGTTACGGTCGTGCAGGATGGGGAAGGTGAGCTGGTACTTTTCCACCAGGGGGCGCAGGGCTTGTTCACCTTCGGCGGCAATCACCAGCAGGCGGCCCCCCATTACTTTCACATCCTGGTGCAATGACTGCAGCTGCTGCAGCAGGTCAATGCCGTACCGGTTCCAGTGTACAGAGAAGAAAGCCACTACCAGCGGGCGGTCCGTGAGGAGGCTCAGGGGCAGGGAGATCTCGTGGGGCCAGAAGCCGGCAGGCGTTACCAATGCATCTTTGCGCAGCAGGGTGTCCGGGAAGATAGCGTGTTTGCGCAGGGGATTGATGCGTTTGCGGTTCAGCGGCTTCGGCTCAAAGCGATCAGGGAATTGTATATCGAGAATATCGGCGTATCTGTGGAGAGTGGACATATCTTTTTGTTTTTTTGCTGGTTGTTGATAAGGAAATTGTAAAGACAAGGCGGAAAACCGCCGGGAGGTGTACTACGGCATCAACATCGTATAGCAGGAAGATATGTTTGTCTGGTACTGATCATTACGCGTGTATTTGTAAGTTTTACAATGCAAATATAGGTGAATAATACTAATAACCTACAGGTTTAGTAGACTAATAAAATTTATTTTATTAAACTTGCTTGTTATCAGTCATTTAGCGGGGCGGGTTTAGAGGAAATTTAAGAAAACAGGCCTATACCCGGGCAGCAGGCAGGCATACCTGTACGGTGGTGCCTTTGTCCTTTTTACTGCTTACTTTAATACAGCCCCCGTTGTTCTTCACAAAATCATTGCACAGCAAAAGCCCCAGGCCTATGCCTTTCTCTTTTTCCGTGCCGGCCGTGGAGATGTTCTGGTCTTTGATAAACAGTTTAGAGAGGGTAGCTTCGTCCATTCCCACACCTTCATCCGTGATGCTGATGCACTGCTGCTGGTCTGTGGCGTGCACGGAAATCGAAATATTGCCGTGGCGCCGGGAGAATTTAATAGCGTTGCTGAGCAGGTTACGTACAATAAAAGCCAGCATGTTCTCATCTGCCTGTACCATAGCGGGTTCCAGCTCATGATAAATGGTGATGTTCTTGGCACCGGCACTCTGGCTCAGCACCGTGATGGTGGATTTGATCACCTCACTGGCGTCTATCATGCGGAAGTCCGGCTTCATTTCCCCGCTCTGGCTGCGCGACCATAATAACAGGCTGTCCAGCATGTCCACCACCTGCTTCACATTCCGGCTCAGGTTCCCTGATACTGTGATCAGCTCTTCCATGGAAAAGCTTTCTGTGTTTTCCTGGAACAATTGCATGAAGCCTACAATATTGACCAACGGCCCGCGCATATCGTGCGAAATGATGGAAAGGAACTTGTCTTTCAGTTCATTGGCATTCTGCAGGTTGGTTTCGTTGATGCGTAACCGTTCGTTGGCATCCTGCAGCTGCAGGTTATTCTGCTCCAGCTGCATGAAGTCGTGGTCTATCTTGGTGGCCATGAGGCCCAGGTTGTGATAGAGGGTGGCTATTTCGTCATTGCGCGTAGGGTCGGAGGGGGGCAGGTGCAAGGTCTTGAAATCACTGTTGATCACGTGTTTCACGCTTTCATCCAGGGTAATGATGGGCTTCGTGATCTGGTGGGCAAATACGGCACACAGCACAATGCCAAAGCATACGGCCAGCAGCACCAGGATGATGAAAGATGCCTTTAGTTGCTCCAGTTCTTTGTCATATTGGTTGCGCAGCCCCTGGATGGTCTTCTCCGCCAGGGTTTGCGCCAGCTGGCTTTCATCCTGCAGGCGCTTGCGCAGGCCGGTTTCATTGTTGATGCCGATGTTGTACTCCATTTGCACCAGGCGCTTAAAGTAAGCGATGTATTGTTGCAATACCGCTGCCTCTTTGCTTTTCTTATCCACGCTGTTGAGGATAGAGGACGCGGTAGAATCGAACAGGCCTACGTAAATGCTGTCCTTGCGCAGCAGGAAGTCCTTTTCCCGGCGGCGCAGTTGCAGGATGGAGGTGCTGCGCAGTTGATCCATGCTTTCCAGTTCATGCGCGTACTGGCGCATTTTGCCTTCCACGCCGTACTCCAGGAAGCCGCGTACCCGCAGGGAGTCCAGCACGTCGTTGAACAACTTTTCGTGCACGGCAATATAGGCCATGATGGTATCTACTTCCGGGGTAAGGTGGTCGTTGCTATGGGAGGCGCGGATGGCGCGGATATCCGTGTAAATGCTGGTCACCAGGGCCTTGCGCTGGATAAGATAGCTGCTTTTTCCGGTCTTGTAAAACTGTTCATTGGCAATATCATTGAGCAGGAAATTCTGCTCCGCCGCTACAGACTGCAATGTTTTCAGGGTTACAGATTCCAGTTTCACATACACCCGCAAAATGCGGTCGCGCTTATCGTACACATTTATGCAGCAGAAAATGATAACGAAATTGATAAGCAAGATCGAAAAGTAAGAAAGAAACAGGCGCTTCCTTAGGCTAATGTCCCTGAAAAAGTTCTTCATAGCGGCCGGTATAGGTAAACAGCGGTGCAAAGTTAGCCGTAAAGAGGGTTATCTGTGCGTTGCAACAACCAATTTCGGGTTAAATAATATTTAATTTTTGCAAATATAACGGCAATGGGTATACGGGTTTAGCGCCGGTAGCGGCGGCTGTTTACATCGTTGGTAAAGTGGATGGGAAGGTCCGGGCTGATCACGTATTTGCCTTTCTGCGTTTCTATCACTACGAGGCGGTCCCGGTGGGTGGCCCACATCTGGTAGTTGCCAATGCGGCTGCTGTGGTAATACCCCAGGTAGCCAAACAGGCCACCAGCACCCAGGCGGCGGCGGTTGAAGCCCAGTTCATCGCCCATCAGGGGCCGCACGTGGATGACGTTTTCCAGTGGGATGCGCAGCTTGCCAAACGGGCGCTGGACGATAATGCTGCGGTCACTTACGTAATAGTACTGGGGATGCAGGCCCCAGGAAAGGGTAATGGCCACCAGGAGGATAAGCACTGCGATCCAGCCACCGGTATGCGCCCATTGGGTGAAGGTTTGCAGGCCCAGTAAGCCCAGTGCGAAGAGGATGATCACATTGGTAAGGATCTTTACCACCGTATCAAAACTGGCTTTGTAAAGCATGGAAATCTGAAATTGGCTTTGCCCTTCTAAGTTAGGGAAAACCGCTAGATCTTGCGCAGCTGTACGGACTTCACAAAATGGTCTTTTCCTTTTTCCAGGATAAGGTTAGCGCGGTAGCGGGTGGGCCGTATGTTCTCTACCAGGTTGGGTTTGTTGATGGTGTTCCAGATATAAGTAGCCATCTGCACACTTTCCTCATCACTGAGGCTGGCGTAGCGGTGAAAGAAGGAGTCTTCATCCTGGAAAGCCGTGGCCCGCAGGCGTTTGAAGCGTTCTATATACCACTGGCGCAGGTCGTGCTCCTTGGCATCCACGTAAATAGAAAAGTCAAAAAAGTCGGATACGAACACGGCGTCTTCCCGTTCCGGGCGCTGCTTCACCTGCAGCACGTTAATGCCTTCCACGATCACGATGTCCGGCGATTCCACCCATTGGCGCTGGCCGGGCAGCACATCATATTCCAGGTGGGAGTACACAGGCGCAGACACGCGTTCCCGGCCGCTTTTCACCTCTGCCAGGAAGTGCATGAGGCCGCGTATATCATAGCTTTCAGGAAATCCTTTCCGGTTCATGAGCTGGCGGGATTCCAGCACGCTGTTGGGGTACAGGAAACCATCGGTGGTCACCAGGTCTACCCGTGGATGGTCTGGCCAGGCGCTGAGCAGCCGTTGCAGCACGCGTGCCGTGGTACTTTTGCCCACGGCCACGCTGCCGGCAATGCCTATAATGTAAGGGACCTTGTGCACCGTACTACCCAGGAATGAACTGGTAGCGGCATACAGTTCCTGTGCAGCTTTCACGTAAAAATTAATAAGCCTCGACAATGGCACATACACTTCCGTAATCTCCTTGATATTCAGTGGCTCATTCATTCCCCGCAGGGCATCCATATCCTGTTCAAAAACGTGGAGCATCGCATCATCGCTTCTCCTAGCCCAGTCTACCCGATCAATGGTCTGGTAAGGAGAATAACGCGCAGTTTTCTCAAAAGTCATAGCAGTTGCTTGTTGCGGGCGTAAAGGTAGTTTTTAAAGTTGTACAATGCATGGATTGGTCCCATGTCTTAGGTCCTAGGTCCTAAGACATTTTATTCTATCCACACTGTCTTCACATTCAGGAACTCGTGCATGCCTTCCAGGGACAATTCACGGCCGTAGCCGGATTCCTTGATGCCGCCAAAGGGCACGCGGGCGTCTGAGCGCATCAGGGTGTTTACAAACACGCTGCCGCTCTGGATCTTGGTGGCCAGGTGCCGGGCCTTTTCAAAATCCTGGGTCCAGAGGGAGGCGCCCAGGCCAAACTGGGAATCATTGGCCAGGGCAATGGCTTCCTGCTCCGTAGCTGCCGCGGTGATAACGGCCAGGGGGCCAAAGGTTTCCTCGGAAAAGGCCACCATGCCGGGATGTACGCCGGTAAGCAGGGCCGGGGTGAAGTTGCAGCCATTTACGGCGCCGCCCATGTCCAGGTGGGCGCCGGCGGCGATGGTCTGGTCCATTTGTTTTTTGAGGCCTTCGGCCAGGTCGGGGCGGGCCATAGGGCCAATGTCTGTCTGTTCGTGAAAAGGATCGCCCTGTACTTTTTGCGCTAGGATGGTTTTTACTTTTGCCGTGAAAGCCTCCACCACAGGGGCTTCCACGATCCAGCGCTTGGCGGCTATACAGCTTTGCCCCGCATTTTGCATGCGGCCCTGCACCGCGGTGGCGGCAGCCTTATCCAGGTCTGCATCGCGGAGCACAATGAACGGGTCGCTGCCGCCCAGTTCCAGTACGCTTTTCTTAATGTACTTACCAGCCAGGGCGCCTACGCTGCGGCCCGCCGGTGTGCTGCCGGTAAGGGTTACACCCTGTATACGCGCATCGGCAATGATGGGCGCTATGTGGTCGGAAGAGACCAGCAGGGCCTGGAAGGTGTGCTCCGGGAAGCCGCCTTCGCGGAAAATGGCTTCCAGGGCCAGGGCGCAGCCACTTACGTTGCTGGCATGTTTGAGCACCCCGGTATTGCCGGCCAGCAGGTTAGGAATGGCAAAGCGGAACACCTGCCAGAAGGGGAAGTTCCAGGGCATAATGGCCAGGATGGTGCCTTTGGGCTCGTAATGCACGTAGCTGGCGCGGGCGCCGGTTGTAATGATGCGGGGTTCCAGCATTTCTGCCGCATGGTCTGCATAAAACAGGGCGGAGTCTGCGCATTTGTTCACTTCCGCTTTGGCTTCCTTCAGGGTTTTGCCCATTTCCCGGGTAATGAGCGTGCCGTATGCTGTTGCTTTGTCTTTCAGGTGCTGTGCGGTGGCCCGCATCCAGTTGCAGCGCTGCTCCAGGGTGGTTTGCTGCAGGGCGGTGTAGGCCTGGGCGGCCCGGGCCAGCCTGGCTTCTACCTGGGCAGGGCTGTAAGACTGGTACTCCGCCACGGTTTCCCCGTTGAAGGGATAGATGCTCTTGAACATGGTTGTCTTTTTTAAACGTGGTCAATGATCATGCCCGGTAAATGTACGCCGGCGCGCGGACCTGCAAAGCTTTTTTGCACAGTTATGTGCCGGTGGTCTGGCAGGAATTGTCTTATAATTGACACCCATTTTACTACAATATCGCCAGAAGATCCCAGGTATGCCCGGGTTGAATTGCCTAATTTTGTACCGGGAAAACCGACAACTGAAAAAGACAACTGAAAAATGGCACTTAGAAAATCGACTATTCTTATCATGGCCGCCTGCACGGGCCTTATCGTAGCAAATATTTATTACAACCAGCCTTTGTTGAAGCTCATTGCGGAAGACTTTCACATTACCGAAAGTGAAGCAGGACAGGTGTCTTTCTTCACGCAGATCGGGTATGCCATGGGCCTGCTGTTTTGTGTGCCCCTGGGCGATATGCTGGAACGCAAAAAGCAGATCATTTTCATGGGCATTTTCTCCGTGGTGGCGCTGGTAGTATCTGCCGTGGCGCAAAGCCCGGCCCTGCTCAAAATAGCCGGCTTTTTCATTGGGTTTACTTCCATCATTCCCCAGCTCATTATTCCCATGGCCGCGCACCTGGCCGATCCTAAAGACCGCGGCAGCGTGATTGGCACTATCATGAGCGGGTTGCTGATCGGTATCCTGTTATCCCGCACCCTGAGCGGTTTTGTGGGCCGGTACCTGGGCTGGCAGGCCATGTTTGGCATCGCGGCCGGCATCACGGCGGCCATGGTATTGCTGATGGCGCTCACCTTTCCCAGCAGCAAGCCGCATTACGATAAAACCTACGGTCATCTCATGCGCTCCCTGCTCCATCTTATCCAGCGGGAGCCGTTGCTGCGCGAAGCTACGGCTATCAGCGTATGCAGCTTTGCGATGTTTGGTCTTTTCTGGACCACGCTTACTTTCCTGCTGTCCGCGCCGCCGTACAATTACAGCAGTGACCTCATAGGTTCCATGGGCCTGGCCGCCGCTGCCGGCGCGCTTTGTGCACCGCTCATTGGTAAACTGGCGGATAGCAGGAGCCCCCGCATTGCTGTGGGGTATGGCATTGGCTTCGTGTTCCTGGGCTTTGCCTTGTTCTATTTCTTCAGCACCCACATCATCGCCATCATCATCGGTATTATTTTCATAGACCTGGGCCAGCAAAGCATCCACGTGTCTAACCAGACCCGTATTTACGCGCTGCATCCCGAAGCGCGCAACCGCCTCAACACCGTGTACATGACGTGTGCATTTATTGGCACGGCTGCGGGTTCTGCCATTGGCCTGGCCGTATGGCCCGTTGGCCACTGGCCGGCCGTTTGCCTTGCAGCGGTGGTGCTCATGGGCATTGCATTGGCGGTGTACGTATTGACGTATAAGAAAGACGTAGTGCTGGAGGCGGCTTAAACAATGGTTTATAAATACTGCCTTCTCCATGCCAGCACCTGCACCCCGGGGGAATAACGCACCTGCAGCGTACCGGGCAGTATCAGTTCATGCAACCAGCCATATTGCTGGTGCATGTCTGTGATCTCCAGTGATTGCAGGGGCCATGCCTGGTGGTGGATGTCGTACCGGGCCAGGCGTTTGCCGTGCTCATAATACAGGCAGTAGCGTTCTGTAAGCCATTGATCGGCAGGCGTGGATGTCAGGATGTTGCCGGTTTGATAGGTAAGGTCAAAGTGGTGACGGGCGGTTGCGTTGTCCAGGCTCACAAAGCCGGGCCGGCGCTGCATGGGCGCGTAAGTATAGGGCAGGCCGGAAATGGCACGGGCCAGTGTTACGGCCAGTTTGCCAGAACCTTCCATGCTTAGGAAATACACACCGGGTCTACCATCCCGGGTTACATAGGTGCGCACATTGGCCTCGTAGAAATCAGATACCGGCGCCAGGGCGGGCGCAAAGCGGGGCCGGATGCGCTGCATGTCAAAAAATACATAAGACACCCAGTGCAGGCCCTCCAGAAGGTCCGGTTCCAGGCCGGGGGGCAGGAGGGCACTGAGTTTGGCGGCATCTGCCTGCCAGTGCAGGAAGATCACGCGGTTCCATTCCTGGTAGTAGATCCAGGGCCCTCCGGGCAATGGGTAGGGCCGGTGCACGGTGGCATTGAGTAGTGGATGTGACATGGAAAGGAAACTTACAAAAAAAGCGCCGCAGTAACCACTGCGGCGCTTTTAAAAAAATATAATACCGTAAGGATTACTGTACCCGTGTGATCTTCAGCACATTGGTAGGCAGGTGCTCTTCTACCGGGGTAGAGCCGGTGTTCACAGCTACATCGCCGGCCTTCAGGAAACCGCGTTCCTTCAGGATGTTGAGCTGGTCCCTGATGATGGTATCCAGGGCGGGTTCTTCTGCATAATAGAAGGCACGTACGCCCCAGCTCAGGCTCAGCTGGTTTACCAGGGTCTTTTCCTTGGTAAAGATGTACAGCGGGGATTTGGGACGGTAGCTGCTCAGCATAAAGCCGGTGTAGCCGCTCTGCGTCATACCGATCAGGGCCTCCGCGTCCAGGTCTTCCGCGATCTTGGCGGCGTTGTAGCACAGCGCATCGCTCAGGAAGGTGGGAGAGTGGCGGTGGGGGATCAGGTTACGGTTATAGATAATGTCTTCTTTTTCTACTTCCTTGATGATCTTTACCATGGTTTCAATTACCAGGGTGGGGTGCTGGCCGGTGGCGGTCTCGCCGCTCAGCATCACGGCGTCAGCGCCTTCCAGTACGGCATTGGCCACGTCGGTGATCTCACTGCGGTTCGGGCGGCTGCGGTCTATCATGCTTTCCATCATCTGGGTAGCTACGATCACAGGCTTGGCGCGGTGGATACATTTGCGGATAATATCTTTCTGGATCATGGGGATCTGCTCTACGGGCAGTTCCACACCGAGGTCGCCGCGGGCGATCATCACACCATCACTTTCCCAGATAATTTCTTTGAGGTTGCGGATGGCTTCGGGTTTCTCGATTTTGGAGATCACCTTGATCTTGGAGTTGCGCTCTTTCAGGCGGGAACGCAGCAGCAGCAGGTCTTTCACCTCACGTACAAAGGACAGGGCCACCCAGTCGCATTCGTTGTCGATGATGAACTGCAGGTCCACTTCATCCTTTTCGGTGAGGGCTGGCAGGGATACCTGGGTATCCGGCAGGTTGAAGCCTTTTTTGGAGGAGAGGATACCACCCAGGGATACTTCTGCCTTGATGAGGCCATCCGGGGTGATCTCTTTTACGATGGTTTCAATCTTACCATCATCGATGAGTATTTTCTGGCCGGGGCGCAGGTCCTTGTCCAGGTCGGGGTACGACACATAGATCAGGTCTTTGGTACCGACTACTTTTTCTTTGGAAGTGAAGGTCAGGATGTCGCCTTTGTGCAGGGGCAGGGCGTTGTTCTCGATCTCGCCTACGCGCAGTTTGGGGCCCTGGAGGTCTGCCAGAATGGACACGTTGTAGGGTTGTGTCTCATTGATCTGGCGGATATAACCGATGATGCGTTTTTTGTCTTCGTGGGCGCCGTGGCTGAAGTTGAGGCGGAACACGTTCACGCCGGCCACTACCAGTTCCAGCATTTTCTCATAGGTGTCGCAGGCAGGTCCTACTGTTGCAACGATCTTGGTTTTGTGAAAAGCATGCTCGCGGGCCGCTTCGTTGTTCATGTCCTTGTGATAATATTTCGACAAGTCGTTTGTGCTCATAGTTTCAGGTATTTTAACTCGCAAGTATTTTAACAATCTTAAACCATTCAGGATCTATCTCTTGTTTGGCTTTTACAGCCTTATCAAGGGGGGTGTAAGCAACTTTGTCGTTCACAATACCGATCATCACGTTGTGAATGCCTTCCAGCAGGGCGTCTACCGCGGCGTAGCCCATGCGGCTGGCCAGGATACGGTCCATGGTGGTAGGGTTGCCGCCGCGCTGGATATGGCCCAGGATGCACACTTTCGTGTCCAGCTGGGGGCACTGTTCGCGCACGCGTTTCGCCAGCCCGTTTGCACCGCCGGCCTCGTGGCCTTCCGCCACCACAATGAGGTTCACCATCTTTTTGCGGCGCTCATTGGCCTGCAGGTCGTTGATAATATCCTCTACTGAAGTGGTGTGCTCGGGAACCAGGATGTTTTCCGCACCGGTAGCAATGCCGCTGTGCAAGGCCAGGTAGCCCGCATCGCGTCCCATTACCTCGATGATGAAAAGACGGTCGTGTGCGTCGGCCGTATCGCGGATCTTGTCGATCGCTTCCACAGCGGTGTTTACCGCCGTATCAAATCCAATGGTAAAATCGGTGCCGGCAATATCTTTATCGATGGTGCCCGGCAAGCCGATGCAAGGTATGTCAAATTCCTGGCTCAATTTCATGGCGCCGTTGAAACTGCCGTCGCCACCTACTACTACCAGTCCGTCAATATTTCTGTTCTTTAAATTTTCGTACGCTTTCTTGCGACCTTCATATTCGTAGAACTCCATGCAGCGTGCCGTTTTCAGGATGGTTCCGCCGCGCTGGATGATATTGGCCACCGATTTGGATTCCATCGGGAAAATGTCGTCAGTTAAAAGGCCACGGTAACCATACATCACGCCGTACACGTTCAGGTCGTGATAAATGCCTGTTCTTACCACCGCGCGCACCGCCGCATTCATGCCGGGCGCGTCGCCACCAGAGGTAAGCACAGCAATATTGTTCACTTTTTTCATAGTAAATTGCTAAAAGAATATCACAAGAGCGCACAAAAATAGCATTTTGCAATTGTTTTCGTAATGTTATCTTATGAATTACGAGATTTTTTAAATTAATTTAAAGAACTCCTTAAATTTTTAAAAAATGCATGTATGCTAAAAAAAGTTCATCCCTTTTTGCCCCTTTGTTTAATATTAAATGTAATAATGACAGATACCGCAGCGGCACAACAACAGCCCACCATCCACTACCCGGAGACCCGGCGCACCGACACCGTAGACCACTATCATGGTACCGATATTGCTGATCCCTACCGCTGGCTGGAAGATGACCACAGCGCGGAAACCGCCGCCTGGGTATCCGCCCAGAACCAGCTTACTCAGTCGTACCTGAACTATATTCCCTTCCGCAAACAGGTGCACGCGCGCCTGGAGCAGCTGTGGAACTACCCGCGCTACAGTGCCCCCTTCCGCCGCGGGGATTTTTATTACTACTATAAAAATGACGGCCTGCAAAACCAGGCCGTACTGATGCGCCAGCGCGGACTGGATGGTGCCCCGGAGGTTTTTATTGATCCCAATCAACTCTCTGCCACGGGCACCGTGGCCCTGGGCGGCATCAGCTTTTCCAAAGACCACCGCTATGTGGCCGTCCTGGTGGCCGGCGCCGGGTCCGACTGGCAAACCGCCAAGGTGATGGACACCCGGACCGGGCAGGATTTGGCGGACAAGCTGGAATGGATCAAATTCAGCGGCATAGCCTGGCGGGGCAACGGCTTTTACTACAGCCGCTACGACGCGCCCACGGAGCAAAGCAAACTATCCGGCAAGAACGAATACCATAAAGTATACTACCATCAACTGGGCGATGCCCAGGAAATGGATGCACTGATCTACGTGGATAAAAACCACCCGCTGCGTAACGCCGGCGCTTCCGTAACGGAAGATGAGCGCTTCCTGCTCATCCACACCAGTGAAGGCACCAGTGGCTCCGCCATCTGGTACCGCGACCTGCAGGACCCTGCCCAAACGGAGCTGAAACTGCTCATCCCCGGTTTTGACCACGAGCCTTCCGTGATAGATAATGACGGGGATAAACTGCTGGTGCTCACGAACCACGATGCACCTAATTATAAAGTGGTGCTGGTAGATCCCAAACACCCGGAACAGCAAAACTGGAAAACCATCATCCCGGAACAGCAGGAAGTGCTGGGCCACGTGGGCACCGGTGGAGGAAAGCTGTTTGCCTCCTACCTCAAGGATGCCTCCACCCGCGTAATGCAGTATGATTACCAGGGCAAGCTGGAACACGATATCCAGCTACCAGGCATTGGCACCGCGGACGGTTTTGGGGCGGAAAAAGAAGACAAGGATTTCTACTACACCTTTACGTCTTTTGTAACACCCGGCACTATTTATCATTATGATATAGCCACTGGCCAATCCACCGTGTACCGCAAGCCGGAAGTGAAGTTCAATCCCGAAGATTATGAAACCAAACAGGTGTTTTTCCAGAGCAAGGATGGTACCCGCGTGCCCATGTTCCTTTCCTATAAAAAAGGCCTGGAAATGAAGGGCAACACACCTGTGCTGCTGTATGGCTACGGAGGCTTCAACATCCCGATGACACCGGCTTTCAGTGTGTCTAACCTCTTCTTCATGGAGCAGGGTGGCATTTACGCAGTGGTGAACCTGCGCGGAGGAAGTGAATATGGGGAAGCCTGGCACAAGGCAGGCATGCTGGAAAAGAAACAAAACGTGTTTGACGATTTCATCGGCGCGGCCGAATTCCTGGTAAAACAAAAATATACCAACCCGTCTAAGATAGCCATCCGTGGCGGATCTAACGGGGGCTTGCTGATAGGCGCCTGCATGACCCAGCGCCCGGACCTCTTTAAAGTGGCCCTGCCGGCGGTAGGGGTGATGGACATGCTGCGCTTCCAGAAATTTACCATTGGCTGGGCATGGGCCACAGAATATGGCAGCAGCGATAAGCCGGAACAATTCAAATACCTGGTGCAATATTCACCGTTGCACCATTTGAAAAAAGGGGTGCATTACCCCGCCACCCTGGTGACCACGGCAGATCATGACGACCGCGTAGTACCCGCCCACTCGTTCAAGTTTGCCGCTACCCTGCAGGCAGACCAGGGCGGCCCGGCGCCGGTGCTCATCCGCATTGAAACCCAGGCAGGCCATGGTGCCGGTAAGCCCACGTCTAAACTGATAGACGAAGCCACAGATGTATGGTCATTTACCATGTGGAATCTCGGCATGGATTTTAAGCAGTAAGCCAGCAAAAAAACAACGCATGAAAGTTCTCATCACCGGCAGCAACGGGCTGCTGGGACAGTACCTGATACAAACCTTTGCCGCCGATCCGCGTTACACTATCATTGCCACGGGCCGCGGGGAAAACCGCCTGCGCCGCCGCCATGGTTACACCTATGAGCCGCTGGACTTTACAGACAAGGATGCCGTAACGGCGTTGGTAAAAAAGCATATGCCGCAGGTGATCATCCACTCCGGGGCCATGACCCAGGTAGATGATTGTGAGCGCAACAAGGAAGCCTGCTGGGCTGCCAATGTAGATGCCACGCAATACCTGCTGGAAGCGGCCACCCCGCTGCAAAGTTTTTTCCTGCAGCTGTCCACAGATTTCATCTTTGACGGCCTGGCGGGCCCCTACCAGGAAGACGATGCACCCAATCCCATCAGCTACTATGGCGCCACCAAAGTGGCCGCGGAACGGCTGGTAAAACATGCCGCCCTGCCCTGGGCCATTGTGCGCACAGTGCTGGTGTATGGCGTGGCAGACGATCCGCGCCGCAGCAACATTATCACCTGGGTGAAGCAAAACCTGGAACAGGGGAAGTCCATCAAAGTAGTGGATGACCAGTGGCGCACACCTACCCTGGTGCAGGACCTGGCCCTGGGGTGCAAGCTGGTAGTGGACCAACGGGCTACGGGAGTGTTCCATATTTCCGGAAAGGAAGTGCTTACGCCTTACCAGATGGCGCTGCAGGTGGCGGATTATTTCCAGCTCAATGCAGCCCTGATGGAAAAGGTAACCGCGGATACGTTTACACAAGCGGGTAAGCGCCCGGCAAAAACAGGTTTCATTATCGACAAGGCTACTAACGTACTTGGCTATACGCCGAGAAGTTTTGCTGAAGGACTGGAGATCGTAGCAGGGCAGTTGGAATAAAATCGTACAACGTACAACGTACAGCGTACAACGTACTTTCCTTCGCGGCGTTAGTGATCAGCTCAAGACCTGGTTATAAAACATATAAAGCGAAAGCCGCATCATCCCGATGCGGCTTTCGCTTTATGCTTCGCCTCAATGTACGTTGTACGCTGTACGTTGTACGTTGTACGCTGTACGATTTACTGTTCTACATAAACCTTCCCCAGCTTATAACTGGCCATTTTCTTCTTCATGCTGGCCGTATCTGCTGCTGCGGTAGGCATGGCGATGCGGAAGAAAGCTGTATCGCTGCTGGGATAGATCATCACCGTGCGGAAGCTGGAATCTGTTTGCAGTTGGTTGTATTTGATATAAGCCTTGGCACTGTCACTGCGGGGATAGCTGCGGAACACTACGCGGTAAGTGGTCGCTGCAGCGACAGGCGCTGTGGTGGCGGTTTCCGGCGTGGTGGTTACGGTGCTGTCCTGCACGGAGGCCTGCTCCGTAAGGCTGGAATCTACCAGGGGCTTGGGCTGTTCTTCCGCGGGGGCGGGCTGCTGGGAAGTGTACCACCAGATACCCAGGCCGGTAAGCAGGATGATGATCACCACGGGAATGGCTATCCATGCCATGCTTTTGCGGGGGGCTTCCGGGGTGTCCCAGTCGTCTCCACCGGTATTGTCCACCGGGGCTTCGGGGATCAGCGTTTCTGGTGTTTCCTCGTCCAGGGTTTCGGGCACGATGGGTTGCTCCGGCTCCGGCTGTATGGGTGTGTAATGGGTTTGTGGCGCTACGTTCAGGGTGTCCATATAACCGGGCAGCACCACCGGCAGGAAGGTGATATGGCCATGGGCATCCTGCTCCAGGGTACCTATACCTTCCAGCTGTACTTTTTCCCCGGCGGCCAGGGGCTGCAGGACCTCTTCCAGGCCTTTATTCATCCGCAGTTCCGCGGCATAGTCCAGGAGGTTTTCATTATGGGCTATCCAACGCTGGCAGTCGCCATCATTGTCCCACAGGGGAGAAAAAGTGATCAGTTGCTGGGGAGGTGTAAGGGTACGGTCGGCTGCATGATACCGCGCGGGCACATGCTGCAGGTGGAAGGTACCTATCCTGGGCACCACGGCTACCTGCCGGCTAAACAGTACTTCCTGGAGGTATTGCTGTATTATCAAAACGGTGATTTATGGCACAAGTTTACATTAAAATTTGAACATCACGCCACCCAGCACATTGATCCCGTAATTCTGGTAGCCGTACCAGCGTTGATAATGGCTGTTGAAAAGATTGTTGGCGGTGAACCACACCTGGAAGTGCTGGCCTATGTCGTAGCTGGCGCCGGCGTTGAGGTCCAGGGCGCTTTTAGTTTTGCCAAAGTCCTTGTTATACACCAGGTAATCACTGCCGCTCAGGGCAAAGAGGTTCGCATGTACCTTCAGTTTCTTGGCAAAGGTGTACTCCGCAAAAACGTCTGCCTGGAAAGGCACCAGTCCCCAGGGTTTGGGCTCGGTGGTCTGCTTGCCGTAATTAAACCAGTCGATGCTGGCCCTTGCCTGGAACTTCTCTTCCTGGATGTAGCCTACCTCCGCATGCAGTTCAAATGCCTTGAGCTGCTCTTCGTTCCGGGTCATGAATTTATAAGATACCGTGGTATCGTTTACAAACAGGGGCAGGTTGCTCCAGGTTACAGATCCGAACTTGGTATTATAATTAAAGTGGCTGCCCAGGGTGCCTTTGATACCGGTATACTTTTCTTCAATGCGGGTATTGCGCATACCGTCCGGAAGGCCCGCCAGGAAAGGATTGCGCTGGGCCAGGTTGCGGTAGCTGTTCTTATCAAAATAAGAGATCCAGCCGCTGCTCAGGATCAGTTTCTTGCGGATCAGGTGCGATTCGTTCACGACGTCCGGCAGCAGGTAGAACTTGGAATTGGTCCACGTGGGGTTTACGCCCGCATGCAGCACAAAGCCCGGTTTATCTATATCCACGGAGGGGTGGATGGACACGATGTTGTTATTGATATGATCGCGGTTGTCTTCGTTGAAGGTAGACAGGTCCAGGATGCCTTCCGCACGGATGTAGATATCTTCAAAGATCTGCTGGCTCAGGGGCACGTTCACGATCACGGTGCTTTCACTGCGCTTAAAGTGGTCGCCAAAGAAATAGAACTTGGCGTGGGGGGCGTAGGAAAATGCCCAGGGATTGTTTTCTGTACGGTTCTTCACCCCGAAACTGGCGCTGCCCTGGTTGAATACCTGCTTCAGGTCACTTTTGGTAAGATTGGGAAAAGAGTCATGGTCGTAACCATAGTAGTGCACTACGTTCTGGTCAAAACCCAGGCCTGCCTTGATCTCAAACTTCGGGGAAAGATAGGTGCCGGCGGCGCCCACGTTGAGGGTGGAATAGTCCTGGTACTGCACATCCTTGCCCTTGGATGACTGGTAGTTCCCGAAAATGCCGAAGTTGAATTTCTCATTCCGGTTGCTGCCAAAGCCTACCTGTACCAGGGGCGTGTTCAGGTTGCCGTAGCCCAGCTTCACGAAATTGTTGAGCAGCGGGGGCAGGGAATCCTTGCCCAGGGCCAGGGGCTGCAGGTGGATGGGCTGGTACATGAAGTTCAGGTTCAGCGCCGGCACGTCATAGGTGAGCCGGGGCCGGGCCGTATCGCGGTTAGGCAGCGATGCGGTGAGATTCACTTTGGTAGCCTCTTTCAGCTTGGGCTGGTAAGAAGAGATAATGTCGATGGTTTCCTGCTTGAGGGTACTGTCTTTCTTCTGTGCGTGAGCCGTGGTGGCTGCGCCCAGTGCCAGCAGTACCGGCAGCATATATTTCAGGTGACGTTGCGTTGTGTTCATGCGTAACAACTGCTAAGGTTTTTTAATTTTTGAATCCGCTTTCTCGGTGGCCTCTGCCTTGGCCAGTTTGTCTTTGGCCTCCTGTTTCAATTCAGGAATGGGGCAGTTTTCCGCTATGCTCTGGTAAGTGGCTTTGGCATTGAAGTAGTCTTTTTCTGCCATGTACACATCGCCCAGCAGGATGTAGGCCTTGGCTACCCAGTTATCATAAGAAGGCGTGTTCTTGATCACATCAAAGCCGGCTTTCTCGGCGTCCTCCAGCCTGTTAAGGGCCAGGAGGCATACCCCGCTGTTGTAGCGGGCTTCCGCACCGATCTCGTTTTTGGTGAGGCCAGCCACGGTCTTGTATTCGGTGAGCGCATCTTCATACTGGCCAGCCTGTTGTTTGGACTTGCCCAGGTAGAAATGGCCGATCACCTGGTCATCACTGGTAATGCCGGCAGTGGAGAGCAGCACCTCTGCATAGTTGCCTACTTCATCCCAGTGCTGCAACTGGTAGTTGCTCCGCAGCAGGCCGCGGGTGGCGGTGAGGGTGTTCTCTTTGCTGGTGCTCAGGTCCTGCAGCTGCAGGTAGTAAGCGCGGGCCTTTTCATAATCCTTGTTCTGGTAGAACTGGATATTGCCCGCCTGCAATGCGGCACGTTCTGCGTATTGCGGTGCATTTTTGCCCAGCACAAATTCGTAGGCCGGTAGTGCCGCGGCGTAGTCCTTTGTATTATAGGCGCCTTCCGCTTTAAAGAAGTTGGCCGGCACAATGAACTGGCCGTTCGGGAATTTCTGGATGTAAGTGTTGAACGCTGTGATGGCACCCGGATAATCCCCGTTACTGAAGCGGGTTTCCGCGGTGGCATAGGTGATGGAATCCTCTGCGTTCACGGTCACGGTTTTGCCGGTAGATTTCAGGAAGGCCACATACGCATCGCCCTTGCCCTGGTCTACATAAATACTGCGGATGCTGCTCAGGGCCTCGTTGGCTTCCGGTGCATCGGGAAACTTGGCCACCACCTGCTGGTAGTAGGTAAGCGCCTTGGTATCGTTATCCTTGTTGAACCAGGAAAGGCCCAGTTTCAGCAGGGCTTTCGGCGTATTGGGGCCGTTGGGCTGTTTGGTCACCACGTTTTCCAGGTAAGGAATGGCCTCTGTATATTTTTCCTGGGAGAGGTAGGTGTTGGCAATTTCCATATCCACATCGTTGCCATAGTCGGAAGAGGGATACTTGCTGCCCAGTTGTTTCAGCAGGTTCAGTTTTTCCACCTGCTTGCCCTGCAGGCCCAGGATCACGCTCTTTTGGTATAGGGCATAGTCTGCGCCGGGCTGGTTGCTGCTGATCACACGGTCGTACAGCGCGGTGGCTTTCGGGAAATCACGCAGCATGTAGTAGCAGTCCGCTGCGCGCAATACCGCATCGTTGCTGATGCGGGCGGCATTGGGGCCGCTGGCGCGCTGGGCGCTCTCAAAGTAGGGCAGGGCCCCGTTGTAATTCTCTTTTTTCAGAAGCGCATAGCCCATATCGTAGCTGGCGGTTTGCACATTGGCCTCACCGGAGGCGGGTGGGTTGCCGGCCAGGTAAGCCTGGAGATTAGGGATCGCCACGTCATGCTGTTGCTGGCGCAAGGCAATTTCCCCTTTCCAGAACTGGGCCAGTTGCTTGATCTTCGGATCGTAGTTATTGCTGATGGCAATGTCCAGCAGGCGGCTGGCGTCTTCCAGCTGACCATCGTTGATCAGCTCTGTAGCACGGCCGTAAGCCACGGTCTGGTAGGCTTTCAGCACATTGGGCGACTTATCTTTAATGCCTTCAATGGTGGTGAGGGCCTCTTTAAAGTTATTGGTGTTGAGGAACAGGTTGGCCAGTATTTCACGGGCTTCCTTGTTGTACTGGGAGTTGGGATAGGTCTTCACAAAGTTGTTCAGCGCTGTGAGGGCGGCATCGGAGTAGCCCAGTTCATAAGACAGCTTACCGTAGTTGAAGCGGGAGATCTCCTGCTGCTGCGGGTTAGAGCTGTTGCGTGCACTGTAGGCAAATGCGTTGCGGGCATTGGCCTTCTGGCCGGTGCGCAGGTAGCAGTCGCCCAGCAGGTACATGGAGTTCTGGCCCAGGGAATCTTTCTCGCTGCTCAACTGTTTAAAACCGGCGATGGCCTTTTGCAGGTTGCCGGTCTGGTAGTAAGAGTAGGAAAGCTGGTACACATCCTGCTTGGTCACCGCCTCTGCATTATCGCTGTATTGCTGCAGGTAGGGCAGTGCTTTTTTATAGTCGCCTTTTTCAAAGTAGGCGCGGCCCAGGAGGGCTCTCAGGTTGGCATCGTAGTAGTTGTCGCCCTTTTCCACCAGGGGTGTTACGTAGGAGATCACCTGGTCTTTTTTGCCCTGGTAATAATAGATCTCCGCAATGTAGTAAGGCACCACTTTATGGTATTTGGGATCGTCTACCACGCGGGAGAAGCTTTTCAGCGCATCATCGTAGTTACGGTTACCGTAGGCAATGAAACCATAGTAGTAATTGGCCGGGAGGTAGTATTTACCCTGTATTTCCTTGATCTCGATGAAGAGGGGCAGGGCCTTTTTAAAGTCCTGGTTGTAAAAATAGCAGTAGGCCAGTTCAAACTTCGCATCCGCAATTTCCGCGTTGGAAAGGTTGTCGATGCCCGCTTTTTCGTAGTACGGGATGGCGTCCTTCACGCGGTTGTGGTGGAAATAATATTTGGCCAGGTAGTAGCTGACCAGTTGTTCACGGGCGTTGTTATTGAAGGTGGAGAGAAAGTCCTTGGCCAGCTTTTCGGCGTTGTTGTTCTCTAACTTCAACGCACACACGGTATAATAGTAGTGGGCGTCTGTGTTTACCAGGCTACGGTTGGTTTCCTGGAAATAGCCGATCTCGTGGATGACTTCATTGAACAGCTGCATGGCCACGCCGTACTTTTCCTGCTGGAAAAGTTCCTGCGCGGTCTTGAAGGTATGGTCGGGATCTGTGTAAGTGCGTGTCTGTTGCGCCTTTGCGGTTATGGGGGCCAGTGAGGCGCCCATGGCCGTGATGCATAAGTACAAACCGGCGGGTAGTAATCTCTTGAACAATTGCATGCGTAACCTGGTTAAAACCTTGAATATGCGTTTAAAACGACCGGGCCGCGGAATTATTACGCGACGGGCCCGGATTCGCCCAATCTTACAAATATAGTCGTAATATAATAAGTAATGAACACCCCGTCATAGCGAAAACAGTGCCGTTGTTGTTTTTGCGCGGCAGGAGGGGACTGCCGGTTTGCTGCTACTTTTCTATTATCTTGCAAATCAAAACAAAACAATTCCTATGAGTAAGTTCTTCTCCTCCAAACTGGCTCCTAATTCTGTAAACACTGGGCTTTTCATTATCCGCGCCATCTTTGGCATTTTCCTGTGTATGCATGGCTGGCAGAAGCTGACGCATTTTTCTGAATATGCAAGTGCCTTCCCCGACCCCTTGCATGTGACACACCCGGTTTCGCTGGGACTTACCATCTTTGCTGAATTTTTCTGCAGCGCCCTCGTGGTGCTGGGATTGTTTACCCGCCTGGCCGCCGTGCCCGTGGTGATCTGCATGACCATTGTTACCTATGTGATCAACCGTCATGCGCCCATTACCGGCGAAGGGAGCCAGGGCCATGAAATGGGCATTCTCTTCCTGGCCGCATTCACCGCCATCCTGTTTGCCGGCGGTGGCCGTTTTTCACTGGATGGGTTGATCCGGAAAAAATAATTGTCCTAAGTCCCGGGTCTTAGGTCTTAGGTACCAGGCGCTGTGAAGTTCATTCCCTGGTACTTAGGATCTAAGACTTAAGACCTGAGACCTAATACCTAAGACAACTTTAACACCATGTTCACCAGCACTACCCAGATCCGCGTGCGGTATGGAGAAACAGACCAGATGGGGTATTTGTATTATGGCAATTACGCCCTGTATTATGAAGTAGGCCGTACAGACGCCATCCGCAGCCTGGGGCTTACTTACCGGGAAATGGAAGACATGGGCATCATGATGCCTGTGGCGGAAATGTATGTAAAGTACATCCGGCCCGCGTTTTACGATGACCTGATCACCGTGAAGACCATCCTCAAAGCCATGCCGGATTCGCATAAGATCGTTTTTAATTCAGAACTGTATAACGAAAAAGGAGAGCTGCTCAATGTGGGCACCGTAACCCTGGCCTTCATTGATGCAAAGACCAAGCGCCGGGCCTCCATGCCGGAAGCCATGCGCCAGCGTTTCCTGCCTTTTTTTACAGAAGAGGACCAGCCATGAGCCGCTACGGCATTATGCTTGCTTACTAAAGGGAGTTCTAATTTTCACCGCACATGGAAAAGATATTAGCCAGCATTATCACGATCGGCGATGAACTGCTGATTGGCCAGACGATTGATACCAATTCTGCCTGGATAGCGCAACAGCTCAATGCCATTGGCATCTGGGTGCACCGCCGCGTGGCCGTGGGCGATACCCGCGAGGCCATCCTGCGTGCCCTGGATGAAGAAGGCAGCCTGTCCAGCCTTATCCTCATCACCGGTGGCCTGGGCCCCACGGCAGATGACATTACCAAACCCGTGCTCTGCGATTACTTTGGCGGTGTGCTGGTACAGAATGAAGAAGCGCTGCAAAATGTACTGCGCATTTTCGAGGGCCGCGGCCTGCCCACCCTGCAGCGCAACCTGGACCAGGCCCTGGTGCCGGATACCTGCACCGTGGTGCCCAACAAGCGGGGCACTGCTCCGGGCATGTGGTTTGAGCAGAACGGGAAGATCTTTATTTCCATGCCGGGCGTGCCGTACGAAATGCAGGGCATGATGCTGGATTACATCCTGCCCCGCCTGCCGGAGATCTACGATGCACCAGCCGTACTGCACCAGACCTTACTGACCTCCGGCATGGGCGAAAGCTTTGTGGCAGAGCGCATCGCGGACTTTGAAACGGCATTACCCCCCAACATCAAACTGGCTTACCTGCCCAGTTATGGCCTGCTGAAGCTGCGCCTTACCGCTTTCGGGAAAGACAAGCTCACTACTGCGCTGGCCCTTACTCAACAATTCACCACCCTCAAGTCATTGCTGACAGACATTACCGTGGATGAGGAAGATATTCCCATGGGCGCGGTGCTGGGTAAATTACTGAAGGCCAGGGGCCAAACCGTGGCCACGGCAGAAAGCTGCACCGGTGGCTATATTGCACACCTGCTTACACTCATCCCCGGCAGCTCTGCCTACTTCCAGGGCAGCGTGGTGTCTTATGCCAACGAGGTGAAGCACGCCTTGCTGAACGTACCGGAAGCCACGCTGGCGGCGCACGGTGCCGTGAGTGAAGCCGTGGTACTGGCCATGGTGAACGGTGTGCTGGATACAATGAAAACGGATTACGCCATTGCAGTATCCGGCATCATGGGGCCGGATGGAGGTAGCCCGGAAAAGCCGGTAGGCACCGTGTGGGTGGCCGTGGGCGATAAAAAGCGCCAGACCGCGGTGAAGTACCAGCTGCGTTATGACCGCAGGCATAATATTGAAATGACAGCGGCTTATGCCATCAATGAATTGCGCAAATTTATACTGGCCAATGGCCACTAAATATTTCATTTTCTAAATCTATCACCAAAACAAAATGAGCGGACCAGGAAGCGGGAAGCAGGAGCAGAACTGTATTTGGCAGTAATGCTGCAAATTCCCTTATTTTTGTCGCCGTATCAGTTAAAGAGAATCTTATGGCCATAGTAGAATTGGTAATGCCCAAGATGGGTGAAAGTATCATGGAAGCAACCATCTTGCGATGGCACAAGAAGGTAGGGGATGCGGTGAACGCCGATGAAACGGTGTTGGAGATCGCTACAGACAAGGTGGACAGCGAGGTGCCTTCTATTGCTACCGGAGAGATTACTGAGATCCTGTTCAAAGAGAACGATGTAGTGCCCGTGGGCACCGTGATTGCGCGGGTGCGCACTGCTGCCGGTGAATCGGCCGCATCGCCCGCCGCTGCCACGCCTGCCGCTCCTGCAGCATCACCTGCACCGCCCGCGCCGGCCCCCGTAGCTGCCGCAGCGGAAGCCGCACCTGTGCTGGAAAAACCCGCCGGTGGCGTGCGCTTTTATTCCCCGCTGGTACTTACCATTGCCCAGCAGGAAGGCGTAAGCTTTAACGAACTGGAAAATATTGCAGGTTCCGGCAATGAAGGCCGGGTAACCAAGAAAGACCTGCTGGACTACATTGCCCGCAGGCAGCAGGGCAGCGTTACCGCGCCGGCTGCAACGCCCGCGGCTCCCGCCGTTACCACCGCCCCGGCCCCACAGCCGGCAGCGGCAGAAAGCAATGGTGTAGCCGCCAAGGCCGCTCCTGCCGCGCCGGTAACCTTTACCACCGGCAACGTGGAGATCCAGGAAATGGACCGCATGCGCAAGCTCATTGCAGAGCACATGGTGCGCAGCGTGCAAACCAGCCCACACGTGACCAGCTTTGCCGAAGCCGACGTGACCCACCTGGTGCGCTGGCGCGATGCCGCAAAAAATGCCTTCGAAAAAAGAGAAGGGGAGAAGCTCACCTTTACGCCCCTCTTCATTGAGGCCGTAGTGAAGTGCATCAAGAAATTCCCCCTGATCAACTCTTCCCTGGATGGCGAAAAGATCATTCTCCGGAAAGACATCAATATAGGTATGGCCGCGGCCCTGCCCAGCGGGAACCTCATTGTACCGGTGATCCGCAACGCGGACATGCTGAACCTTGTAGGCCTGAGCAAGCAGGTGAACCACCTGGCCAATGCCGCCCGCACCAACAAACTGAAGCCGGAAGATACCCAGGCAGGCACTTTCACCCTTACGAACGTGGGCACCTTTGGTAGCCTGATGGGCACTCCCATCATCAACCAGCCGCAGGTGGCTATCCTGGCGGTGGGCGCCATCAAAAAACGCCCCGTGGTAGTGGAAACGGCCCAGGGCGATTCCATAGCCATCCGCCATATGATGTATTTGTCATTGTCCTATGACCATCGTATTATCGATGGGGCATTGGGCTCTACCTTCCTGAGCGCAGTAGCCCATGAGCTGGAGCATTTTGACCCGCAGCGGGAGTTTTAGGGATTGGCACAATGCATAAGGTATAAGGATAGTGGAAGGGCCTCCGTGTAAGCGGGGGCCTTTTTTAGTGCGTTGCGGGGTGGGAAATGCACTGGTGGGGAGGGGAATGGCCGGGGTACAAAAAAGGCGCCCTTCCGGAGCGCCTTACCGTCGTTTCTTGCAAAACGACCGAAAATAACATCGGGGAATCATCATTAGTGACGATCACGACCGCCGCCATAGCCGCCGCCGTATCCACCGCCACCGCGGTTACCACCACCACTTCTGAAATTATTATTCGGCTGTTTAGGTCTTGCTTCGTTAACTGTTAATTGTTTGCCCTCAATAGTGTTACCATTCAGGCTCTCCATCGCTTTCGCGCCTTCCTCTTGATTAGGCATTTCCACGAAACCGAAACCGCGGGAGCGACCAGTTTCATGGTCTTTGATAATTTTAGCAGAGGTTACTTCACCAAATTCGCTAAAAATTTGATGGAGGTCCTCATCGTTCAACCTATAGTGCAGGTTGGCTACGTAGATGTTCATGATGGTGAAATTAAAAAAATGAAATAATATCCTTGAAGATAGGTAAATTCTATCAAATATTTATCCCACCCCCAAAATATTTCAAAATGCGCCCCAGGTCCTGGAAATGGCCTTCCCGGCCTGTTTATGGGTTATTTAAGCACCGCTAATTCACCACTAGCAGGCTGCTCTTTTTTTTGTAACTTATGGATAAGTATATATTAAAATGTTTGCCTATGGGATCTCTGAGTGAAACCTGGTTTGCCGACGGGTATATTGATTTTGAACAAAAGAAATACACCCTGCTGGCCTACCTCCAGGAAATTAACCGTTTTTTTAACCAGCACATGCTCTACCCGCAGCTGTCTGACGTGATCTTTCATTTTAATAACCTGCGCGCCTTTAAGGAGAACAAGGAGTTCCTGCAGCAACGCTTTCCCAAACAGCTTACGGCCGTGAACATGGAAAAACTCCAACTGCTGTACCAGCGTATCGTGGAAGATGACGAGCTGATGGAGGAGCTGGAAAACATCCTGCGCTTTGCCCTGCAAACGCTGGACCACACGATCAAGGAAGGCACCGCCCTGTATGACCTGGTGGAAGACACCCTGCACATCTCTCCGGTAGGACTGCTGCCGCTTGACATCCGCGAGGGTTACCTGCTGCTCTGCGATGGGCGCTACCGCGATACGCTGGTATACACCTACCGCCTCAGCATCTTTGAGCGCCACGATGAAAAGTACCGGGGCATCCACACCCATTTTGTAGAAGCGTTCGACAAGAATGTCGGTAACTCCAGTGAGCATATTAAAACAGTGCTCATCCGCCGTTACCGCCAGCTGCCCAATCCCGCGGTGTACCGCGTGGAAACGGACCTGGCCTTCCCGGTGAATGAAACGCTTTTACCCGTGGCCAAGCGTACCCTGGTAAAATATCTTTCACAGCACGTAGCGTAAACGATCAGCAACATCAAAAAAAACGCGGGCCACCAGGGCCCGCGTTTTTGCTTTTAGTTGGAGCAACCGATGTTGTCCAGGAACTGTAGGTAAAAATCACTATCGCCAGCGGGCAGGTTCACCGTGAAAGTGGCCGTGCTCACGCCTTTGTAGTTCACATTGTACAGCGGCTGGTGCTGCAGGGAAAGCACGTATGCATTGAAGCATTCATTGGAAGGCAGGTTGCCATACGTGATGGTCACCGTGAGCGGTTGGGTAGGATCTATCTGGGTATACCACGACGTGGCATAGGTACCCGGTATGCCTACGTCCACACCGTTCACCACCAGGCTGGTTACATTGCGGAGGGGATTGCCGTTATGAACGATCTGCAGGGTTACCGTGCGATGCCTGGCTACGGTGGCTACGGAGTCATGGGAGATGCCGGAATGCTTGCCGGTGGAGGCAAAGGAGGCTACAGACAGGCAGCAGGCAGCTGCCAGGAAGAGGAGTCGCTTCATGGTGGTTGGTTTGTTAAAGGTGAAAAGGATCAGATCCCGCTACAACCAATGTTGTCGAGGAACTGGATGTACAGGAAAGTGCTGGTGGCAGGCAGTGTCACGGAGAATGTGGCCGTGTTAGTGCCCGCATAATTTGCACTGTACAACTGGGTGCTGTTTTCGTCACAGCAAAAGACGTTGAAACAATCTGTGGCGCCCATGTTTGAATAGGTTACTGTCACAACATGTGTACCGGTGGTGGTGTTGCCAAACACGCCTATCGGGTAGGCGCCGGAAGCGCCTGTTACGGCCACACCATCCAATGTTACGCTTACAATGTTGCGGATGGTACTTCCTCCGTTGTGTACTACCTGGAAGTTAGCGGCGCCACTGACCTCACGGTACTTCGTGGAGGGGAAAAGGTGGTTGCGGATCGGGCTTGCATAGGTTGATTGCAGCAAGCAGGCGGACAATGCCAGGCAGCAGGCAGCTGCACGTAACGCTTTGTTCATGTACGGTTGGTTTTATGGATTAAAAAATGGTTGGCAAAATGGGGAGTGGTTGGTTGCCCATTAACAGGCATGCGGGTAAAAGAAATGGCAGTGTTTTTTGCATGGATATAAACGGGCTGTGATACAGTATGAAATATAGCACATCACAGCCGGTTTTCTGATGTCCGTTTTATCTTTTCTTATCAGTACTTCCGTTTCCTTTCAATGGATAATTTTTTCCTTCCTGATACCAGCGTGGATGGATGTCCATCAGTTTATGGGAAAGCATTCTCACCCCCTGTGGAGGAACTGTCCGCCGTGCGGTCTTCACCGGTGTAGGGCTACGCGTTTTTTAGTGGCTGTTATTGCAGCCCGGTTTTCCCTTCTTCATCTGCAAAGTGCACTTCCAGCGTATGATCTTTTAAAAAAGGTTGGTAGTACTGTGTAAGCAGGCGGCGGATCTTGTCTTTGGATTGCTGCAGGTAAATGTTGTTATGCGCCAGCTGGTCGCGGGAGGTTTGATACAATTTTTTCTGCACCACGGTGTAGGTCTCATCATCCTGGAAAAGCAGGAAACCCTTACGGTTAGCGGTTTCCATCTTGTCTACCTTCAGCTCATAGCTGAGCAGGGCGGGGGCAGGGAGGTCTACCCGGATCACCTTTTTATCAAGGTGGATGTGAAACTGGCTGCTATCTATCACTACGCCGTATTTGGCTACATAAGGGATGGTTACAAACACGGTGTTTTCCAGGAATGCTTTCTTCAGGTTATCACTCCAGTCGTTGTTGTCTGTGATGTTACTGGTTTTGATGCTGGCATTGCCCATTACTTCCAGGCTGCCCAGCTCCGCAATCTCCCGCACGATCTGGCTGTTGGAGATCGTTTCCTCGGTAATATGTTTACTGCCAAATTGCTTTCCTATCCAGAACACAGCCACGATGACCACCACCAGGCAAAGCGTGTAGAAGAACCATTTCATAAAAGTCGTTTATCAGGCGTAAGTAAGTTGAGCAATGAGGGCTGCGTGTTGCGGGTATGCCGCCTGCAGGCTGGCGCGGTCTGCCAGTTCAAAATCTGCAAAGTCAAAGCCGGGGGCTACGGTACAACCCACCAGGGCAAAGGTTTCCGGGGCTGTGGTACGTGATGCAAACCAGCTGCCGGCGGGGATCACCAGTTGCAGTTGCTCACCGGCTTCCAGGTCGCGGCCCAGGCGGTGATGCAGCAAAGTGCCCAGCGGGGTAATTTCGTATATACTTAACGTTGAGCCATCGTAAAAATGCCACATCTCATCCGCCGCAATGCGGTGAAAGGCGGAGAACTGCCCGCTCTCCAGCAGGAAATAAATGCCGGTGCTGGCCGCACGGTCGCCCTTAAAGGTGCCGGGAAGGCTGCTTTGCGGCAGTTGCAGGGCGCTGCGGTAGGTTTCGCGGAAAGCGCCTCCTTCCACGTGCGATTCCAGTTTCAGGTGCTTGCGCCAGTAGGCGGCATTGTGCGTGAACATGCTCCGTTCCATGACATTAAGGTAAAAAAAAGTCCGGACGCAAGCTGTCCGGACCTTGATAATTGGCAAAAGAAAAAATACGCGGCTTTAGGCAACGGCTACCTGCTGTTGTTCCATCAGCATGTTCACAATGTTCTTTACCGGGGCAGTGCTTTCCGTTTCATGGGTAAAGTAGTGGCCCGGCTGGCCGTTAAAGGAGAGGAAGTCGCGCACAAATGTGGCGGCATCCGCGTAACCGCTTCTTTCCAGGGCGGTTTGCCACTGCGTGCGTTCCATCTGCTGCAGGGCTTTCATGGCATGTTTAAAACGCAGGATACGTGCGTACAACATGGGCGGCAGGCCTATCACTTCCATGAAACGGCGCTCCAGGGTGTGGCGGCTTTGCTGGAACAGTTCCGCCAGTTTGCCCATGCTAACATTGCCATTTTCTCTGATCATGTAATCAGCCATCTGGTCCACTTGTTTGAGTGCGTGCTGCTGCTCCATGGCTTTACCCAGGCCCGTGTTCAGGCACTCATACAGGTATTGGGGCATGGGCAGGCTGGCCAGTTGCTCCTGCAGCTGGCACCAGATGTTATTATCAAGTTTGGTAAGGTCGCGGCAGTAGTTGGTGAGGGTACCCATATTCAGCCCGAGCAGCTTGCGGCTGCCATAAGCATTGAGCTGCACAGCTACCAGTTTTACCGGGCCGTTTGCATGCAATTGGTGGGCGCCGGTAAAGTGGCCCAGGATGCAGGCCTGGGGCAGCACAAAAGTGGCGTGGCCGGCCGGTGTGCAGGAAAGGCTTCCTTCCTGGATAAAAATGAGGTACTGATCCCCCAGGGCAAACAGGTGTTGCGGTACCTGCACTGCTCCGGATACACTTTCCTGCCAGTAATAATAGTGCTTAACAAAAGGGTTCAAGCTGGCTGCGGGACGGTAAATATGAAAGTTCATAGGGACGGTTTTAGGATGATAGGATATACCGTTGGTCTTATTGTAAATATAGGTAAATGTTAAAATGTGAGGATATTTTTTTATAAGTTAATAACCAGTTGATCCGGAAGCCGTTGTGTGCATCAATAAAATACCTGGGCCAGTGTGGTAGCGGGTTTCAGGGGATGGGGCGGCTTTCCGAAATACTACTGCACTGGGTTATAGCGCCTTAGGAGGGCAGGGGTAGAAGACTGTTAAAGAACTAGTCAATTTATTAAATAAATTATATGTAATATATTTTTAATACGTTAATAATTTGTAAATGGCGGGGCAAAATTTGGTAGAGAGCAATGTGTGTTTGCCCCGCATCTGATTTATTTCACGTCAAAGCCCCAGTTGCTGCCCTTTTCCGTGGCGGGTACGCCCTTGTCCAGCCACTGCGGGGCGGGGGCGCCTTTCAGGAAATGGTCAAAGAACTGCTGCTCACGGCGCTGGATATCCTTGCGATTCTGGCGCTGTACCAGGTTGTGGGCTTCCCCGTTATAATTGAGCAGCCATACCGGCTTGCCCAGCCTGCGCATGGCGGTAAAGAGCTCAATGCCCTGGTACCAGGGTACTGCCCCATCCGCATCGTTGCTCATGATCATGAGCGGGGTAGTTACATTGGGCAGGTGGAAGAGGGGGGAATTTTCCAGGTACAGTTCCGGCTTGTCCCAGATGGAAGCCCCCAGGCGTGACTGGCCATGCTCATACTGGAACTGGCGGTTCATGCCGCTTTCCCAGCGTATGCCCCCGTAAGCGCTGGTCATATTGGCCACGGGCGCACCCGCCCATGCGCATTTGAAAAGATGGGTGGCCGTGACGAGGTAAGCCACCTGGTAGCCGCCCCAGCTCTGCCCCTGGATGGCCATATTGGTACTGTCTGCCCACGCATGCGTAGCCAGCGAGCGGGCACCGCTCACAATGTAATCGTAAGCGCTCCGGCCCGGATGACCATCCTCGTAACGGATGTCTGGTGCAAACACCAGGTAGCCGCGGCTTACAAAGAAAGAGATATTCAACCGGCTGGGAGTAGGCGCTGGTGGCTGATAGGCATACAGCCCGTCAGAGAGTTTTTCATAGAAATAAATGATCACCGGGTAGTGCCGGGTGCTGTCAAAGTTTTCCGGTTTGTAGAGAATACCTTCTGCGGGCTTGCCGCTGAAAGTGGTCCATTTATACAAGGCCGCCGTGCCCCAGTTGTACTGCAATTGCTGGGGATTGATGGCGCTCAGTTTTGTAGCGGCGGCAATGGTCTTGCCGGCATACACATCCGGGGAGGCTTCGTAGCTCGCCTTCAGGTAGATGTAGGCATCGGCATCCTTTGCCTTGGCCAGGCCCAGGTAAGTGTTGGGCGAAAGCACCAGTGTTTCCGGGGCTTTCGGCGCGTTGAGCTTCACGGCTGCAAAGCCATTTTCCTTGCTGGTCTCATCAAAGGTTTCCAGCACCAGGGTTTGTTTGGGAGAGAAGAAGCGCTCTTCCGCATCCAGGCGTACGTTGCGGTAGCGCAACTTTTGGGCGCGGCCGGCGCCGGCGGTCAGCATCTCCGGGGCCTCCCTGCCCGCAGGGTCTACCTTCCAGATATCGTACCGGTCATACACGTACCAGTATTTATCGCCCGCGCTCCAGCCGGCAAAGCCGTACTCACCGGGAAGATCGGGATGATCATCTTCTTCGTCCGCCATGCTGGTGGGGAGGTGTGCGGTCATGTTCACCACCGCGCCGGTGGCGGTATGGTAGCTGAACCAATGCTTGTCTGGGAGGCTGTACCAGATCACGTACTGGCCGGTGGGGGAGTAATAGAACTGCCCGTCCAGGTCCTTGCGGATCAGCTTGCGCTGGCCGTTGTGGATGTTTTCCAGGTAAGCCGTTTTCAGTGTACGGCCGGTCCACTGGGAGGCAATGCGCTGGCCGGCATCGGTGTAGCCCAGGGCATATTCACTGTTATTTTCATCTGTGAGCAGCACGGTTTCCAGCGTCTTATCACCCAGTTGTGCAAAGCTCCGGTTAGACAGGTGGTACACCGCCAGGTAGGTACGCTTTAGCTCCTGCTGCAGGTTCTTGAGCTGTACGGGCTGCAGGTAGTCGTCCTGGTAGTTCCAGATATCCACCTTGGCCACTTCAAAATCCACGATGGTGGTGTCTTTAGGCGGGGCAATGGGAGCGGTGCCCAGGAAAATGCGGGAACCGTTCCTGCTGAAAAACACCGTGCCGTTCTCGCTCACATTCCAGTGGGCAGGCATGTCGGCCGTGTTCCTGTTCACCACCACGCTGGCGCTGTCCTGCCCGGGCAGGTAATAGTAAAGGCTATAGAAATGCTGGAGGGCTTTGGCAGAGTCGCGCTCTGCTACAAAGGCCACCTGCTGGCCGTTTTCATCAAATGTGAGCTGCTTTGCGTTGGTTACCCCGTGACTCAGCACCAGGGCTTTGCGCGGCGCCGTTTGCCACACCACCACGTTGCGGACCAGGGAGTCTTTATTCCCGCCTTTGCACACGGCCAGCAGGGCATTGCCTGGTTTGCTGAATGTGTAGTCTACCACATCCTGCAGGGTGTCCTGGGTGCCGCTGTGCAGGTTGCGCACCAGCAGCAGGCCCTGGTCGTTGCTGCCTTCCGGCTGCTTGCCGTCATCGTCCGGATCTTCCGCCAGGTCGTTCATGATTGCTTTGCTGCGGTCTATTTTTTTATGACCGGTATCAGGTTTGGGTTTCTCCAGCAGCATGGCCAGGTAGCCGTTGCCTTTGGCCGGGGCCTTGAAAGATTTTACGTTGGGAAAACGAAGCATACCGGTATCGCCCAGGGCTATGATGCCCAGGGTGTCTTTGGGCATATCTGCCGGCTTGGTCTTTTTTATACGGGCCTGGCGCACGTCCCTGAATGCGGGCTTAATGGTAAAGGCCACGTAGCGGGAGTCCTGGGTAATGAGCGCGCCGGTGGCCCGCGCTACCTCGCGCTGCTGGCCGGTTTTACGGTCATAGACCACCAGGGTGGCATCGCCCTCCTGCGGGGTGATGTTGTATACCACCCACTGGCCGTTATTGGAAATAGCTTTGGCGCCGATGCTTTGCCAGGCGTCATACACGTTGTGATCCAGCGGCTTTTTGGAAGGTTGCTGGGCATGGGAAACAAGCGGCAGCAGGCAGGCTGCGGCAAACAGTATATTTTTCAAAAGCACGGAAGAATTGGTCGTGCCCAATATACGCAGCCTTTGATTTTTACAGGATAAAAAGGGGATGAGTGGTCAATGTGCTGCCCCCAGCCGTTCCCGCCGGCTTTCTGCAGACACGCGGGCCATTTGCAGTACCACGGAAAGAATGATACAGCCCAGGCCAATGTAAAAAGAGGCGTTCAGTTCCTTGTTCTCGTGAAACAGGATAAACGCCATGATAATGCTGTATACCGGCTCCAGGTTAAAGGTGAGGTTTACCGTAAAGGCGGAGATCTTCATCAAAGCGCTCATAGACAGCAGGTACATCACGATGGTGCAGGCCCATGACAGGATGAGGAGGTAGATCCAGTCCATGGTAGTAGGCCAGATGCTGGCCACGGGGAAAGCATGCAGGTACAGGGGCATGGCGGCCGTGAGCACCAGGGCGCCCACTGTCAGCTCGTACAGGGTGATGGTCCTGGAATCGTTATGGCGCAGCAGTATTTTATTGTTGATGGTGAACAGGGCGCAGCACGCGGCGGAGATAATGCCCAGGATAATGCCGGTGCGGTATTGCGCATCAAAATGAAAGATCAGGAGAATGCCGGCCAGCGTGAGGGCGCTCAGCGCCATTTCCACCACATCTGGCCGGCGGCGCAGGATGATGGGCTCAAAGATGGCAGTAAACATGCTGGTGAGGGAAAAACATACCACGGCAATGGACACGTTTGCGTACTTGATGCTGCCGTAAAAGAAAAGCCAGTGCAGGGCAATGATAATACCGTTGCCACCAATGGCGGCTATTTGCCTGGGGCTGATCTTGCGCAGGGCACCCTGGAAGTAGAACAGGGGCCAGAGGGAGAGGGCGGTAATACCCATACGATACCAGACCAGCAGTCCTTCATTCAGATCGATCAATTTCCCCAGGATGCCGGTGAAGCCGGCCAGGAACACGGAAAGGTGTAGTTGTATCAGCGCTTTTCTCATAATTCGCCGCAAAGGTACGGGGAAAACTGCTGTGGGAGGAACTTTTTGCGGACGGCGGAGGTACCTTAAAATAAAGATCCCCGCGACCTTTCGTTGCGGGGATCTTTATCCAAAATGTTATTAAAAAATGCCTACTTAGAAACGGTTCCTTGTTCCGGCGCAGTGCCCTGCCGGGCCGCTACGCGGCGGTGATATTTTTTAAAGAGGCTCTGGGACTGGATCTTCAGCACCCCAAAAACACCTTCTTTGATAATACCCTTGCTCATCTTGGAGTAGCCCTCTTTGCGGTCTATGAAGATGATGGGTACTTCTTTAATGGTAAAGCCCAGCTTCCAGGCGGTGAATTTCATTTCTATCTGGAAAGCATACCCTACAAACTGGATGGCGTCCAGGTTGATAGCCTCCAGCACGCGGCGGTGGTAGCAAACGAAGCCCGCGGTGGCATCACGCACGGGCAGCCAGGTAACCAGGCCTACATAAATGGAGGCGCCGTAAGAAAGCACGGCACGGTCCCACGGCCAGTTTCTGGTGCCGCCACCTTTTACATAGCGGGAACCTACAGACACATCTGCACCTTCTTCGGCGCAGGCGCGGTACAGGCGGGGCAGGTCGGCCGGGTTGTGGGAAAAGTCTGCATCCATCTCGAAGATGTACTGGTAGCCATTGGCCAGTGCCCATTTAAACCCATGGATGTAGGCGGTGCCCAGTCCCTGTTTACCGCTTCTTTCCTCCAGGAATAACAGCCCGGGGTAGGTGCGCTGCAATGATCTTACGATAGCACCGGTACCATCAGGTGAGCCATCATCCACAATGAGCACGTGAAAGTTCTCTTGCAAACCCATGACTGCCTCAATGATACGTTGGATATTATCCTTCTCATTGTAGGTCGGTATAATTACCAGCTTTTCCAATTAATGCGAATAGTTTTGTAGAGGGCGAAAATAGCTAAAAATAAAATGTTACGCGGAAAAACGGTAATAACATTAGATTTTTTTTAACACCATACTCCGGTAGATCTCTGTCAGTTTTTGTTTGGTGTTCAACGGAAAATCCGCTTTCATCATCCAGTCGTAATACTGGGGCTCCACTTTCAGCACTTCGCGTACCGGGCGGCCCTTGTATTTCCCGAAATTGAAGATCTCCACTTCGCCCTGCATCACCATGCGGCGGGCAAAGTCGATGTAGCCGTCTTCCTTGGTAAATTCCGCCAGGGCGTGCACGTCCTTCTGCAGTTGCTCATAACGGTCCAGCTGTGCTTCCAGTACCTCGTAGGTGGCCAGTGCATCGGCCTCGGCGCTGTGTGCGTTTTCCAGTTCCTTATCGCAATAGAACTTGTAGGCAGCGGCCAGGGTGCGCTTTTCCATGAGGTGGAAGATCTTCTGTACATCTACGAACTTGCGGTTGGTCAGGTCAAATTCCATATCACAGCGCAGGAATTCTTCTACGAGTACCGGTATGTCAAAGCGGTTGGAATTATAACCGGCAATGTCACAGTTGTCCAGGAACTGGCGCAGTTCATTGGCCAGTTGTTTAAACTGGGGCATGTCCTTCACATCGTCATCGCAAATGCCATGAATGGCCGTGGAGGCGGCGGGGATGGGAATGCCCGGGTGGATGCGGCGGGTCTTGCGCTGGATGGTCTTATCCGGCATCACTTTAATAATGGCGATCTCTATGATGCGGTCTGTGGCTACGTTGGTCCCGGTGGTTTCCAGGTCAATGACTGCCAGCGGACGGTTGAGTGTTAAGGTGGACATGTGGTGTGTTTGGTTTGTACAATGTACGCTGTACAAGGTACAAAGTATATCGTTGTGATGCCGGCGCCGGCGGGCGCCGCGGCTGTTAGGGCAATTTATTTTTCAGGGCTGCAATGTCCAGGCCATCGTAGGTGCCGGAGCTCATGAGCAGCAGGGTCGTGTTGCGGTAATTCTGTTGGTCCAGGAATGCCTGCAGCGCGTCTTTATCGCTGATCACCTGCAGCCGTTCGTTTTCAAAACCCACTTTGATATCCGTGGGGTCCAGGTCTGGCAGGCGCTTCAGCTCCAGGGCATGTTTGCTGAAGTAGACCACGGGCACATCGGCTTTGTCCATGGCGCCGGCATATTCGTGCAGGAAATCTTTATTGAGGCTGGAATACGTGTGCAGTTCCAGTACACCGATCAGCTTACGGTCGGGAAACTGGTGCTGGGTGGCCTGGATGGTGGCCTTTACCTTGGAAGGGGCGTGGGCAAAGTCGCGGAAGATCACGCTGCTGGCCGTTTTGGCCACTACTTCCAGGCGTTTGGCCGCGCCGGTAAAATCGGCAATGGCGCCCAGGAAGGTTTCATCATCAACGCCCAGTTCATTGCACACCAGTTTAGCCGCGTGCATGTTCAGCAGGTTGTGCTCCCCAAATACCTGGAGGTCTGCAAAGCCTTCTTCAAAGAAGATGCGGGTCACGCCTTCGCGGATCATGTGGATGGGCGTATTGTAGGGTACCAGTTTCAGGTGGGTACCTTCTTTTTCCACCAGCTGGCGCAGTGTTTCGTCTGCATTGTTGTAGATCAAAGTACCACCGGCTTCCATGGTGCGGATGAAGATGGCAAATTGTTCTTTGTAGATCTCAAACGTGGGGAACACGTTGATATGGTCCCAGGCAATGCCGGTAAGTACGGAAATGTGCGGGTGCAGGAAGTGGAACTTGGGCCGTTTTTCCAGGGTGGAGGCCGGGTATTCATCCGCTTCGCACACGATCACAGGAGCATCGGTGATGTTCACAGACTGGGAGAAGCCTTCCAGGCGGGCGCCTACGAGGTAGTCGAACGCTTTGCCAATTTTATGCAGCACGTGCATGATCATGGCGGTGGTGGTGGTTTTACCGTGGCTACCGCCAATGGCTATACGTTTTTTATGAAGGCTTTCCTGGTAAATGTATTCAGGGAAGGAATAGATCTTCAGGCCCAGTTGCTGTGCCTGGAGCAGCTCGGGGTTATCTGCCCGGGCATGCATGCCCAGGATAATGGCATCCAGGTCCGGGGTAATACGCTCCGGAAACCAGCCGATCGCCGCAGGCAAAATGCCTTCCGCGGCCAGGTTAGATGCAGCGGGCTCAAAGATCTCATCATCGCTGCCGGTCACCTGGTAACCTTTCTTATGCAGGGCAATGGCCAGCTGGTGCATGACGCTACCCCCGATGGCTATAAAATGAACTTTTGTCATATGGTGTGGGCCTGGATATGCACGTAGCAGACGGGAAATAATTTAATGCAATTTCCTGTCAAACATAGTGTTGTTTTTTTTAATATAAATTTTATATTTGCAAAGTAACGTTACAAAACACGAATTAACAAGGCAGAAACCGTGCGAACCAGCAGGGATTTTGGTGTAAGCCTTGGTAAGGCAGTGCCCGCCAGCGTTACAGCGCGTAAGGCGTATTGTTTTCGTACTTTTACAGGGCCTTTGTGCCCCTGGCAGCTACCCGGACAATTAAGCGAGGTGGCTGCGCGTTTCTATCCCGATCGGACCTTTATAAAACCAATTCTATAAAACTTAATCAGAATCCATCATGAAGTCTTACGTTAAAGTTCTCGGTTGTGTAATGTTGCTGGGTTTTCTTACAGCCGGTCTGAGCTCCTGCGCATCCCAGGGTAAATTGGGTTGCCCGATGAAAATCAGTAAATTGCCTGCTGAAAAAAGCAATAAGTGTTAATGAATTGGGAACCGCTTACATCTGAGGAGCAACTTACAGCCATCAATGAATTATCCCACCGGCACCCGGTGGCTATTTTTAAACATAGTACCCGCTGTTCCATCAGCAGCATGATCAAATCCCGCCTGGAGCGGGACAAGGCACCTGCCGATGTAACCTTTTACTACCTGGACCTGATCCGCTACCGCAATGTATCAAACCGCGTGGCAGATGATTACCGGGTGGAGCACGAGTCCCCGCAAATGCTGCTCATCCGTGACGGCAAATGTGTTTACCACGAAAGCCATAACGGCATTTCCATGGCGGATATAGGAGACCATGCTGTATAAGCCAGGCGCAAAAAAATAATTACACAGGCCGCACCAAAACAGGTACGGCCTGCGTTATTTAGGGGAATTTATTCCATCCTCCCGGCAAACCGTTCTTATCAAAGGGAAACCGCTTGTAATGCCTTATTGCCCCCGCAGGGGGCTAAAATGTGGCGGCCTCAAAAATTGGTGCAGGTTTTGCGCTGGAAAGGATACAAAACTGTACTTTCATCACTCATTTTTAAAACACCCTACATGAAAAGACTTCTTATTGCCATGGGCCTGGTGGCCACTGTAGCTGGTTTTTCATCCTGTAAAAAAACGGAAGTAACCCAGATCATCGATAATACGCAGGCTATCGTTTTCACCATCAACCCTGCAGACTGGAAGGCTACTGACAATACGAACAAGGAATACGTGGTGTCTATCAATACCCCGGAAATAGACCAGGACATGTTCCAGAACGGCAGTGTGCTGGTATACATTTCCATGGACCAGCAGAGCCAGACCTTTGATGCGCTGCCTTCCACCATTGGCAATTATGTGCTCACTACTTACCACACCGTGGGTGGCGTGTACATTGATCTCACCTTCTTTGACGGCCAGGCGCATGCCGCTCCCAATGCCGGGGTACCCTGCAAGATCATGCTGGTGAGGGCCGGTTCCGTTTCCAATTGATCCAAGTTTTGAACTTCTTCATAAAACAAAGAGTGCTATCGCCCCCGCGGTAGCACTCTTTGTTTTGCTACCTTTGGCCCATGAAACACAGAATAGTAGTAGCCATCACCGGCGCCAGCGGCGCTATTTACGCCCGGCAGCTGCTGCGCAAACTGGCCACCATCCCGGACCAGGTGGAGAAAGTAGCGGTGTTGATGAGCAACAATGCCCGTACGGTGTGGCAAACGGAATTGGACGATACCAGTTACGAAAACCTGCCTTTCCCGGTGTATGGACAGCAGGATTTCATGGCGCCTTTTGCCTCCGGCTCCGGGCGTTATAACACGATGATCGTATGTCCCTGTTCCATGGGCACCCTGGGCCGCATAGCCGGCGGCATCTCTAACGACCTGCTTACCCGCGCGGCAGATGTAGTGCTGAAAGAGCGCCGCAAACTTATACTGGTATTGCGCGAAGCGCCCTACAACCTCATACACATCCGCAACATGGCCGCCGTAGCGGAAGCCGGCGGTATCATCTGCCCGGCCACCCCGTCGTTTTACAGCAAGCCCCGGGACCTGGAAGCCGTAGCCGGTACCGTGGTAGACCGGGTGCTGGACCTGGCCGGCCTGGAACTGCCCACGTACCGCTGGGGAGGGGAAGATTAACCATTAACAAGTTTTTGTATTTTACCGCCTGCTTTATCAATCCATCTTTATGCGCATCGCCATCATCAACGGACCTAACCTGAACCTGCTGGGCAAGCGGGAACCAGGCATTTACGGCAACGCTTCTTTTGAAGAATATTATGAAACGCTGCGGGCACAATTTCCCGACGTTACCTTTTCTTACTACCAGAGCAACGTGGAAGGCGAATTGATCAACCACCTGCATGAAGTAGGTTTCAGTGCAGACGGTATCCTGCTTAACGCTGGCGGCTATACGCATACCTCCGTGGCCATCCGCGACGCCATTGCCGGCATTAAAACACCCGTGATCGAAGTGCACATCAGCAATGTATACGCCCGCGAGGAATTTCGCCACACGTCCCTGATTGCGCCCAAATGTGTAGGCAGCATCTGTGGCCTTGGCATGAAGGGATATGCGCTGGGGGTGGCGTATTTTTATGGGAAATGAAAAAGGTCTTAGGCCCTGGGTCTTAAGTCTTAGGTATATAACATTGTGAACAGGAAAAAATAAACGGGGCCCGTAACACTGCGTTACGGGCCCCGTTGTTTTAAATCCGTCTGCCGGACCTAAGACCTAGGACTTAAGACCCAGGTCCTAAGACCATCCCTTACACTTCGTTCACCGCAGCTACGATCACATTGTCCTGGACGCTGATATGGTAGCGGCAATCTTTGTTTTTCAGGAAGGCCACTACGGCTTCCAGGGCGGGCCAGCCGTCCTGGCCGTTGAACCGGGCGGCGTTGTTGATGAGGAAAATGTGGCGGCCGGCGGTGGTGAAGAAGACTTCCAATTGCTCAAAGATAGGGCAGATCTTTTCGTGCAGTGTGTTGTAATGCCCGTCCAGCCAGCAGATCACGGGTTGCTGGATGTGCTGGTCCAGCTGGTTCAGCACCTTGCGGCTGGCCCCCCAGAGCAGTTCCACGGTGGCCCGGCCGAGCGGCCTTTTGTTCGGAGCCACATAAAGATTTTCACTGATCTCCGCGGCAATGAAGCGGTCTTCGGATGGGTGGCCGGCCTGGGTATCGTCGGGAAAAGTGTTGATCTCCAGCAGCGTATGAATGTCATGTTCCTGGAGGTAATGCTGCAGGATGCGTTGTTTTACCAGGTGAGGGAAGGTGCGTTGTGTGGTGACTTCCGTGTTGGGTGTGCGTTGCCAGAACAGGCGTAGCAATTGTTTGATCATGCGACAGCAATTCTTCGTTGTTAATCTGATATGGTTTGTCCTGAAAGCAAAAAATCCCCGGGCGCAGGCGGGGGGATCATCTAATGTTGGAATAGATCGTTCAGTGGTGTGGCCGGAAATGCGTTTGTTCGGTGCCTTGTGGTTTTCTCTTTGGTTATATGAGTCGTGGTGGCCAGTACCGTGCCGGTAACTGCCTAAAAAACGAAAAGCCCGGACAATTATTGCCCGGGCTTTTATAAAAGTGTGGATGACCATTAGTGGTGCAGTTCTACCTGCAGGGCTTCCGCTTCGGTCTTGAAAGCCTCGCGGGCTTTCAGGCCCAGCAGCTGGAACATCATGTGGTCTTCTTCAAAGGAAGGATTGCTGGTGGTCAGCAGTTTTTCCCCGGTGAAGATGGAGTTGGCACCTGCCATGAAGCAGAGGGCCTGGTCGCTCATGCTCATTTCCGCACGGCCGGCGCTCAGACGCACCATGGCTTTGGGCATGAGGATGCGGGTGGTGGCGATCATGCGTACCATGTCCCAGAACTCTACCTTGGGCATATTTTCCAGGGGGGTGCCTTTTACGCGGGTGAGGGCGTTGATGGGCACGGAATCCGGGTGCTCCGGCAGGTGGCTCAGGGTATGCAGCATGTTGATGCGGTCTTCGTGGGTTTCGCCCAGGCCGATGATACCGCCGCAGCATACGCTCACACCGGCTTTACGCACGTTGTCCAGGGTCTGGAGGCGGTCGTCGTAAGTACGGGTGGTGATGATGTCGCTATAGTGCTCGCGGGAGGTGTCCAGGTTGTGGTTGTAGGCATACAGGCCGGCATCTGCCAGCTTGGTGGCCTGTTCAGCCGTGAGCATGCCCAGGGTGCAGCATACTTCCATGCCCAGTTCATTCACGCCTTTTACCATATCCAGTACACGGTCAAAGTCGCGGTTGTCGCGTACTTCGCGCCAGGCGGCGCCCATGCAGAAACGGGTGCTGCCGGCGTCCTTGGCTTTCTGTGCATAGGCCATTACCTGCTCCTTCTGCATCAGGGCGTGGGTATTAATATCTGTATTGTAACGGGCAGCCTGGGGGCAATAAGCACAATCTTCCGGGCAGCCACCTGTTTTAATGGACAGGAGGGTACATACCTGCACTTCCGCGGTATCCTGGTATTTACGGTGCACGGTGGCGGCGCGGTAAACCAGTTCCAGCAGCGGCGTGTTGTAAATCTCCTTTATCTCGTCCAGCGTCCAGTCGTGGCGGATCTCCACTTGTTGCATTTTTTTAATGTTTTAATGAAAAAAACCGGCTGCAAAGATGCAAAGCTGGTGGTCAAATGCCAAATAAATTTATTATGAGAGAGGTCCTAGGTCCTGGGTCTTGAGCAAATTTAGAAGACTTAGGACCTAAGACCCAGGACAATTTTCCCTATAGATAATTGAACGCTGTCTTTGGTGTAATCTTCAGCAGGGTGTGATAGATCAGCCGGATGGTGTTTTCCACGTCGTCCTTCTTGATCATTTCCACGGTGGTGTGCATGTAGCGCAGGGGAATGCTGATCAGGGCGGAGGGGGTACCATCGTTGGAGTAGGCGAATGCATCGGTGTCCGTACCGGTGCTGCGGCTCACGGCGTGGCGCTGGAAGGGGATCCCTTCTTTCTCGGCAGTGTCGATGATGAGGTCGCGGAGAATGTTGTGCACCGCGGGGCCGTAAGTGATGCTGGGGCCTCCGCCGCATTTGATCTCACCTTCCACGTTCTTGTTGATCATGGGCGTGGTGCTATCGTGCGTTACATCGGTGATGATGGCTACATTGGGCTTGATGCGCTTGGCCACCATTTCCGCCCCGCGCAGGCCTACTTCTTCCTGCACGGCGTTCACAATGTAAAGGCCAAAGGGCAGCTTGTCTTTATTTTCCTTGAGCAGGCGGGCTACTTCCGCGATCATGAAGCCGCCAATGCGGTTGTCCATGGCGCGGCACACGTAGTAATCGTAGTTCAGCTCTTCAAAGTTTTCGTCAAAGGTGATCACGTTGCCAACGTGGATGCCCAGGTCTTCCACTTCTTTTTTGCTGCGGGCGCCGCAATCAATGAAGATATTGTCCACCTTGGGTTGCACTTCCTTACCATCAGGATTGCGCTGGCGGGTGTGGATGGCGGGCCAGCCAAATACACCTTTTACAATGCCATTCCTGGTATGGATGTTCACGCGTTTGGAGGGCGCTATCTGCTGGTCAGAGCCTCCATTGCGGATCACGTAGATGAGGCCTTCCGCGGAGATGTAGTTCACAAACCAGGAGATCTCGTCGGCATGCGCTTCGATCACTACTTTGAACGGCGCATCCGGGTTGATCACGCCGATGGCCGAGCCGTAAGGATCCACGATGCGCGTGTCGATATACGGTTTCAGGTACTCCAGCCATATTTTCTGGCCTTCTTTTTCAAAACCGGTAGGGGAAGGATTGTTCAGGTATTTTTTGAGAAACTTCAGGGAAGCATCCGTGAGTATTGATTGCTGCTTTTTGCTCATAGCCTTATATGATTTAGCCTCACATTGAGATCGTACAAAAGTAAGGGTTTGCACAATACAAAACCCCTATAACCAAAGCCACAGCAGGTGCAGCACAGGAGCCAGCATCACCAGCCCGTCCAGCCCAAAATAATAGAGATAATCGGAGTGATTACGTTTGGCGGTGCCGGTAAGGGCGGCCAGCAGCAGTACCGGCACTATCATAATGGATACCAGGATGCCGGGTGCAAAAGGATAGAGCATGGCGGCACAGCCGGCAGCTACAATAAGGCAGGCATAGTACAGGTTGCGCCGGGTATGCTCCGGCAAAAAGGTGATAAGGCTGCGGATGCCTTCCCGCTTGTCCGATTCCAGGTCGCGTTCATCAAAGAGAATACAGGATGCATAGGTGAAGAAAAAGCGGTGCAGCAAAAAGATCCAGGCATTGGCATCCAGCGGGTGGTGGGCTATCCAGATGGGCATCACAGAAGTTACGTAGGTCCACACGAGGGCCAGGAACAGGGTCTTGGCGATGGCTATTTTGCGCAGGAACAGGAAAGGTCTGTGCGGCAGCTTGGGGGCGGTGTACAAAGCAGTAAGGACAATGGATACGCCCAGTGCCATCCAGTGCATGCGTAGCGGCCACACAAACCAGGCGGCGCCGGCCAGTCCCAGGAGGCCCAGGGCCAGCTGCAGGTTGCGGTGGCGCCCACCCCATATTAACCGGTGTGAGTGCTCATTGGTAGTGGGAGTAAGCCACCAGTGGAAGTTATAGCTGCAGATGGTAGCGGCAAATACGAAGCTGCAATAGGTGCGCACAGGATAATCCAGTCCCAGCACGGTATTGGTATGCCATATCACCATGACGGCACATAGCGCCACGTAAATGGAACTGAACAACAGGAAGTTGAAGACAGACTTTAGCAAGCCGTTAATAGTTAATCGTTAAAGGTGGATCGTAGCGGATCAAAGGTAAATCGTAAAAAAGTTACAAGTTGAAAATTTAACCGGCGATGGGCTGCCATCAACGATTTACCCGCAACATTCAATCGTCAGCCTTTAGCAATTCACTTTTAACCATTAACGATTAACCTCCATTTACAGGGGAATATTCCCATGCTTCTTCCGCGGCATGTTCACCACTTTATTTTCCAGCATTTTATAGCCCCGTATCAGTTTGCTGCGGGTTTGTTCCGGCAGGATCACTTCATCGATATAACCCTTTTCCGCGGCCAGGTAAGGATTGGCAAATTGTTCCGTGTACTCGGCCACCAGCTCGTTCATGCGGGCTTCGGGATCGGGGGCGGCGTCAATTTCTTTTTTGTAGATGATCTCTACGGCGCCTTTGGGGCCCATCACGGCAATTTCTGCGTTGGGGAAGGCAAAGTTCAGGTCTGCCCCAATATGTTTGGAGTTCATTACGCAGTAGGCGCCGCCATAGGCTTTGCGGGTGGTCACTGTGATCTTGGGCACGGTGGCTTCACAGAGGGCGTAGAGCAGCTTGGCGCCGTTGCTGATAATGCCGTTCCATTCCTGGTCTGTTCCGGGCAGGAAGCCGGGTACGTCTACCAGCACCAGCAGGGGCACGTTGAAGGCATCGCAGAAGCGGGTAAAGCGGGCGCCCTTCACGGAGGCGTGGATGTCCAGCACCCCGGCCAGGTTTGCCGGCTGGTTAGCCACAATACCGATGCTGCGGCCGGCAATGCGGGCAAAACCCACGATGATGTTTTCCGCAAAATCCCTGTGCACTTCAAAGAAGCTTTCTTCATCTACGATATGACCGATGACTTCTTTCATATCATAAGGTTGGTTAGGGTTTTCCGGTACCAGGGTATTGAGTGCGGGCCGGCGTTCATCACGGCTTTCGTAAGGGTATACCGGTGCGGTTTCCTCGCAGTTCTGCGGGATGTAGGAGAGGAGTTGTTTAATATTCTGGATGCACTCCACTTCATTGGCGCAGGCAAAGTGGGTCACCCCGCTTTTGGTGGCATGGGTGGTGGCCCCGCCCAGTTCATCGGCGGTCACATTTTCATGGGTCACGGTCTTTACCACATTGGGACCTGTGACAAACATGTAGGACGTATTTTCCACCATGAGGATAAAGTCTGTAATGGCCGGGCTGTATACGGCGCCGCCGGCGCAGGGCCCCATGATGGCGGATAGCTGGGGGATCACGCCGGAGGCGCGGGTATTGCGGTAGAAAATATCGGCGTAGCCGCCCAGGCTTACCACGCCTTCCTGGATGCGGGCGCCCCCGCTGTCGTTCAGGCCTATGATGGGCGCCCCGTTCTGCAGGGCCAGGTCCATTACTTTGCAGATCTTGCGCGCATGCGGTTCGGAAAGGCTGCCTCCGTACACGGTAAAGTCCTGGGAGAATACGTATACCAGGCGGCCGTGAACGGTGCCGTACCCGGTTACCACGCCATCCCCGGGAAACTGTTCCTGGGTAGCATTATCACGGTTATGTACCAGCATGTCCAGCTCTTCAAATGAGCCTTCATCCAGGAGGAGTTGCAATCTTTCACGGGCGGTGAGCTTTCCTTTTTTGTGCTGGGAGGCAATGCGGGCCTCACCTCCGCCTAACAGGGCTACAGCCATCTTCTGCTGTAGTTGTGGGATCTTTTTCATGCGTAGAATATGATGGTATTGGTGCTGGTAAAAATAAAAAAGGATTCCGGTAAAGGAATCCTTGCGTATGAAGGTAGTGTTTTTTATTCTTTGATGATGGCAGTTTTGGCGGTGAGCACCGTGTCGCTGAAATGACCGGCTGCATCCCGCACGTAGGCGCTGAACCAGATGCTGTCGTTTGTGGAGGTAGGATTGAACCCGATGATGTCAATGCTTTGCAGGGCAATGGTCACCTGGCCTTTTACGCTGTGGCCTTTATTGGCCCCGATGTCCGGCATCTGTGCGTAGATCCAGGCGGTGGTATCGGGCAGGGTATTGTTGATATCCTTGCTTTTATAGTGGGCGCGGATGCCCAGGGTATCATTGATATCGCCATCGGCGTCGGCAATATTGAAGGTAACGTTGAAATTATAGCCGTTCTGGGGAACGCCGGCCGCAGTGGATGCAAAGTAAACACTGGGATCATAGCTCGCAAAGCTCAGGGAAGGTTTGGTACCGGAGCTTTCCTTTTTACAGGCGGCCAATACGCTGCAAACAGCGGCGAACATCAGAATTTTCTTCATAAGAACAAACCTACATTAAATTGGTTAATATGCCAATAGCACTATAGACATTGGCCGGCGGCCGGAGTTTAAAACGGCGGCCGCTTTTCTAAAAACGGTATTCCGGGATATTTGTTACGCCCGGCAGGTAATTTATCCCGCAGCCTGTAACTTTGCAGTTCCGAAGGATTTATCTGAAGACTATGAGCACAGCACTGATGGACCGCATTTTCTCCGTAACGGAAGCCGGCTTTGAAGCCCTGGCCCTGGAGGTATTCCGCCTGCAGTACCAGGAAAACGCCCTGTACCGGGCCTATACCGATGCCCTGCGCATCCGGCCGGAAACGGTGCATTCGCTCACCCGGATCCCTTTCCTGCCCATCCAGTTCTTCAAAACCCATACGGTTACCTCCGGCCAGTTTACACCGGAGCTGGTGTTTGAGAGCAGCGGCACCACGCAAACGGTGAACAGCCGCCACCTGGTGAAGGAGGCCGCCTGGTATGAACGGAGTTTCATGCAGGCCTTTGAACATTTTTACGGGCCGGTGGAAGACTACGTGGTACTGGGCCTGCTGCCTGCATACCTGGAGCGCAAAGCATCCTCCCTGGTGCATATGGTCAATGCCATGATCCAGGTGAGCCGCCACCCGGAAAGCGGTTTTTACCTGTATGAGCATGCCCAGCTGGCGGAGCGCCTGCAAGCCCTGGAAGCCCGGGGGCAAAAGGTGTTGCTCATAGGCGTCACCTTTGGATTACTGGATTTTGCGGAGCAATACCAGCTGCACTTAAAAAACACCCTGGTAATGGAAACCGGGGGCATGAAAGGCCGCCGCGAGGAATGGACCCGCCAGCAGGTACACGATTTCCTGCAATCCCGTTTAGGCGTGCCAGTTATACATGCGGAATACGGCATGACAGAGCTCCTGTCACAGGCCTACTCCAGGGGCAACGGCCTTTTTGAAACCCCATCCTGGATGCGCGTGCTCCTGCGTGATGAAAGTGATCCCTTCCAGCTTTACGAGCGCGCTGCTGCCGGCGTGATCAACGTGGTGGACCTGGCTAACCGGTACTCCTGCGCCTTCATTGGCACAGAAGATATCGGTAAGCTGCATGCCGATGGCCGCTTTGAGGTACTGGGCCGCCTGGACAACTCCGCCCTGCGGGGATGCAGCCTGATGGTAAGTTAATATTAAAAATATTTACATATATTTTTTACCTTGCATGGGTTACTATCCGATGTAAGATGAAAACGACTGTCCTATTCCTATGCAGCTGCCTGGCGGTGTGCAGCGCCGATGCGCAGCTTTTGAAAAAAGCGGGTGATAAACTGAGATCCGTGGTGCACAGAAACAATGCAGATTCTACCTATGCCATGGCAGACGGCGGCGAGCCTACCATGCCTGCCGATGTGGAAGAAAAAGCGGTGCGCAGCGGCCAGCAGCGTGCCAACCCTGCCCTCCTGATCTCCGGTGATGACCGGGTGCAGATAGACTCCACTTTTGATTTTGATGTGGCCATTTACCAGGACATGGAAGCCTACCAGGGCAACCAGCTGGTGAAAGATGGCGGCCAGCAGATCGTGATCTATTACAGCGCCTCCCAGCCCATGTTTGCCATTCAATTGTCCAGCCGCGCCACGGCGGCCCGCCATCACTTTTACGGCAATTTTGAAAAGGAATCTTTGCTGAACATTACCGGCGATGAAAAAATAGCCAGCGGTGTAAAACAGGCTATGTCGCTGGAAGCCATCGAGCCTGCATATCCCGGTGATTTTGGCTACCTGGGCGTGCTGCTGCGCACGGGCAATAAAAAGGTGATAGCAGGCGTAGCCTGTGAAGAATATTTAGGCCACAACGATGCGCATGTGACCAATACCAACCATGGTGCTGTAACCGCCCATGTGTGGATCCCGCAGGACCCGCGGACGTTATTCCCCGGTTATGGTTTCATCCCTAAAAAATACCTGGATGAAATAGAAACCCTGCGCACGCAAGGTGGTTATGCACCATTCATTTTCCCGTTGGAGATGTACCTGGAATACGGGAATGGTGACAAGGTATACACGTTCACGAATGACATTATCATGGGCGAGCACCGCACGGTGAGCGTAATGGATATTGTTAAATAGCAACCCTGGTCAGGAGCGCCGCCTGTGCCACAAAAGGTAGTCCAGGCTTGCCTTCCCGGGCCCGAAGCAAAAGAGTGTGAGCAACATTAGTAAATAATACAAGGGGATTTCAAAGCCATTGTTGCCCGCGTCAAATCCATTTTCCCAATGCACTGTTTTAATGGCCACCAGCATCACGATCATGAGTGGGATGCTGATAATGCGCGTAGCCAGGCCCAGCGTGAGCAGCAGCACCCCCAGGGCCTCTGTGCCGGCGGCCAGGTAGGCGCTGAGTTTGGGCAGGGGAATGTTCATGCCGGCAAACCAGTCTGCAATGTCCTGGATATTGCTCCACTTCTTGGTGGCGGGGCCATAGAAGCCATAGGCCAGCACCAGGCGTACCAGCAAAAGGGGGATGAAGCCAAGCTGCGTGAGCCTGGTATTCCAGGTGGCAAAACGTGCGTTCATGCAAATCCGAGGATTAGTTTAGTATGAAGGGCGTGCTCAAAGAAAGATAAAGTAGCCTGGCGGATCTCCTCCGTGGGCGCAATGCCCAGCGTGGCACAGGCAGTGGCCATGAGGTTATCCATGGTAGCCGGGCCTTCGGCCAATGTTTCCAGCATACTCACAAAAGCGGGGGAGAGGGCGGTAAATTCCACATCGCCACTTTCCGGCTGGCGGTGCAGGGCCAGGAAGTAGTGCCCCTGGTGGGCGGCCGTGATCTGGTGTGCCGGTTGCAGGTGCACCGGGAATTGGAAATGCTCCAGGTGATGCTCGGGATTGAGCACCAGTTTATCCTGCCGGAGGTCGCCCTGGGCGCGGTATTCCGCGGAGCGGTCTTCCATCATGAACAACTCCACTTCCAGCCATTCAAACCAGAGCAGTTCCTGCAGGAAGGGATATTTTTCCAGCAAAGGATGCTGCACGGCCGTCATGTATTCATACAGTTCTTTGGGCATGTACCATACCTGCGCACTTTGGCAGGGATGCTCACGGAAGAAGCGTTGCACCAGGTGGTCCCATTCTGCTTCTTCCAGCAGATTGTGCGTAAGCGGGTAGGCAGATTGCAGGCTGTCGTCCACCACGTTGTATACCAGCCGGCGGTAGTGGTGCACGCTGCTGCGCACGCCTTTGATGGGCGTGTATTCGCCGGTGCGGCAATAGCTGGCCAGGGCCTGCTGGTAACTGGTGGTAGGATTAGCGGCTGGCATGGGCTACGGGATTTAAGGCTTTATGTTTGATGCTTTGCAGGCGGTTCAGCTCATCCTGCAGCAGTGGCAGTTCGGGGATATTGAAATCCCTCTCCAGCAGGGTGGGCACATTGCGCTGCAGCTTGTGCATGGCGTAGGTGTAAAGCTGGTACACGGGGTCAATGATGGCTTCCCCGTGGGTGTCAATAATGAGGTCTTCGGCTACTTTTTCATGACCCGCCATGTGGATGTAGGAAACCCTTTCCAGCGGCAGCTGGTCTATAAATTCGTAAGCGTCGTATTGATGATTGAAACCGTTCACGTAGATATTATTCACGTCCAGCAGCAGTTCGCAATCGGCTTCGGAAAGGATGTTGTTGATAAAATCCACTTCACTCATTTCCGGTGCCACGGGCGTGTAATAGCTTACAATTTCAATGGCTATTTTTCTTTCCAGGAGTTCCTGCACGGTTTTAATGCGCTGGGAAACGTGTTTCACCGCATCCGCTGTAAACGGGATGGGGAGCAGGTCGTAGAGGTGTGCGTTGTCGCACTTGGAGTAGCTGAGATGCTCGGAGTAGATCCGGGCGTTGGTATCGCGGAGGAATTTTTTCACCTGGCGGAGGAAGTCCATGTCCAGCGGATCAGGGCTGCCGATGGAAAGGGAAAGGCCGTGCGTATAGAAAGGGTATTTTTCCAGTGCGCGGTCAAACAGCTTTTTCCAATAGCCACCTACGCCGATCCAGTTCTCGGGCGCAGCTTCTATGAATGCAGGTTGCAGGAGATGGCTGTTTAAAAATTCTTCTGCAAAATCTTTCCGGAATCCGATGCCTACCATGATGCAAAATTTAAACGTGTCTTTAACGAGAAGAACCGGCAGGTCTGCTGCCTGCCGGTTTGTGAGGTCGTTTATGTATTATTGACCGTCTTTCTTGGGGGTAGTGGTGGTACCTTTTTTCTTGGCGCCACATTTACCTTCACCGCATTTGCCTTCGCCGCACTTGCCGTCTTTGCCTTTCTTGGCAGAGCTCTTGTTAGCGCCGCATTTGCCATCTTTTGCCTTGGTGCTGTCGGCACCGCATTTGAGTTCCAGTGCGCGGGCAGTGGTGGTATTGCTGTTCAGCAGGTTGCTACGTACCGCGGTACCATTGCCCAGCTCATTGTAGCTGAAAGCAGATGCTGCCTGTGCAGAGAAAGAAGCGGCGGTCATGATGGCGCCAGCTACGAGGGTGCCTGCGAGCAGGGATTTCTTTTTGTTTTCCATGTGCTTGTAGTTTTTAGAAGAATGATGATTATGTATGTTTCAGCATGAGCGGAATGCGGATGGAACTATTCAGGAAAAGTATTGTTGATCTTACACGGAAGGTTAAGCGATCATTACAGGTCTTTCAACCTTCGGACAATATTTGTTTTCAGTTTTTCCGTATCAGTGATCTGCGGGCTGCTTCCTTGTGAAAACCGCCGCAGTAGCTGGTCCAGGCGCTTGCTTTGCTTTTCATAATAGCGGCAATATCGGCAAACGGCGTTATGTACCCGGAGTTTGAGTGCCATTTTCCTGCTGATGCCGGTACTCAGTTTTTGTTCCATGATCATGGTGGCCTCCCTGCAGGAAAAGGTGAGCCGGAAAAGCAGTTGTTTCATACACTACCGTTTAAACCAGTGATGGTCCAGGCATTGCCGCAACTGTACTTTGGCGCGGTGCAATATCTGCCAGTAGTTAGTCGTGGTAAGGTTTAAATCCTGACAGATCTCTTTTCCTTTTTTTTCTTCGAGGTATTTCAGGTGAATGGCGGCATGCCACCCCGCAGGCAGCTTGTCCATACACTGCTGCAAGGTCTGGGAAAATTGGGGATCATCCAGCAGGTGCAGGTCGTAATAGTCACCATGAACGGGCGTTCTGCCTGGTAGCCAGGCGCCGTCTGCAGCAAAGTACTGCTCCATCAGGCGGTCGGCCCTTTCCGGTTGCAGGCTGCTTTCCAGTACTACAGGATTACGGAGTTTTTTACGGAAGTGGTCTGCTACTTTATGTTCAAGAATGCCAAAGAGCCAGGTACGGGGTTTGCTTTCCTGGCGGTATTGTTCAAACGACATACAGGCGGCCATGAAAGTATCCTGCACCAGGTCCTCCGCGATGCTACGGTCGGAAACCTGTTGCAGGGCCCGTGCCAGCAGGGCATCTGTATGGGCATTTACCCATTCGTCCAGGGTGGCATGCAGCGCTTGTTTACGGGTACTGAGCATAGATTAAGAGAAAGCCTTCAAAAGATAGGAAGATTCCCCAGCAATTAAGATAAGTAATAGCAATCTTAACATTCCACTAACTGTTTTGTGTGGGCGGTGTAAGGTAGATACGTTGTACAAGATGGATGCAGTTTTAAGTGGCAGGTTTATTTTTGCCGTAGCGCCAAAAGAAAGGCCCCGCGGGCAATGCGGGGCCTTGTATAAAGTGGTGTTGTAAGCGATGTTACTTTGCCAGGTGGAGCACCCTGGCGGTATGGGCTCTCACCTCGTCGCTCAGGGCGGGGTGATCGTTCAGCGCCTGGCCAAAGGAAGGGATCATTTCCTTCAGCTTTTGCTGCCAGGCAGGGCTGGAAGCGTGTTGCTTAAAGCACTTCTGGATGAGCTGCAGCATAATAGATACGGAGGTGGATGCGCCCGGAGAAGCACCCAGCAGTGCGGCAATGCTGCCATCTGCAGCGCTCACCACTTCAGTACCAAACTCCAGGATGCCGCCGTGTTCCGCATCTTTCTTGATCACCTGTACCCGCTGGCCAGCCACTTCCAGTTCCCAGTCTTCCATCTTTGCCTCGGGGAAGAAATCGCGCAGCGCAGCCAGGCGGTCTTCCTGCGACTGGCGTACCTGGTTAATGAGGTAGCGGGTAAGGGGCAGGTTGTCCATACCGGCCGCCAGCATGGGGCGTATATTATTGATCTTTATAGACAAGGGGAGGTCCAGCAGGGAGCCATTTTTCAGGAACTTGGTGCTGAAGCCGGCGTAGGGCCCAAAGAGGAGGGCTTTCCGGCCATTGATCATGCGGGTGTCCAGGTGGGGCACCGACATGGGAGGAGAGCCTACAGAAGCTTTGCCATATACTTTGGCCTTGTGCTGTGCAATGATATTTTCATTGGTACACTTGAGCCACTGGCCGCTCACGGGGAAGCCGCCAAAGCCTTTGCCTTCGGGTATATCAGATTTAAGGAGCAGCGGGAGGGAGCCGCCGCCGGCGCCGATGAAAACAAACTTTGACTTCAGGTCGCGTTTCTGGCGGGTTTGCAGGTCTTTTACCGTGATCTCCCAGCGGCCATCATCGGCCTGTTCCAGGTCGCGCACCTCGTGGTGGAGGTAGAACGATACACCGGGCTTGGACTTCAGGTAGTTGAAGAGGTTGCGGGTGAGGGCGCCAAAGTTTACGTCTGTGCCCAGTTCCGTGTAAGTAGCGGCTACGGGTTGGTTGGGATCGCGGCCGTCCATGACCAGGGGCATCCATTGAGTGAGCTGGGCGTGGTCTTCCGAGTACTGCATGTCCCGGAACAGGTGGTGCTGCTGGAGGGCGTCGTGGCGTTTCTTAAGATATTCCACGTTTTCCTTGCCCCACACGAAGCTCATATGCGGTACGGAGTTGATAAAGGTGGAGGGAGCTTCCTGGATGAGCTTATGCTCTACGAGGTAGGCCCAGAACTGCCGGGATACTTCAAACTGTTCAGCGATCTTCACGGCCTTAATGCTTTCTACGGTGCCATCGGCCTTTTCGGGAGTGTAATTAAGTTCGCAGAGGGCGGAGTGTCCGGTGCCTGCATTGTTCCAGGCATCGGAGCTTTCGCCGGCTACGACATCGAGTCTTTCAAATACCTGGATGGTAAGTTCCGGTTGCAATTCTTTCAGCAACACACCCAGGGTAGCGCTCATAATGCCGGCACCGATCAAAACTACATCCGGCTCAGTATTGGGTGAAATATCCTGTTTCAGCATGACCTTGATTCGAGACCGCAAAGTTACATGGAAAAATACATTATGGGCGGAGGTTTTTTATAAAACTTGAATGAGATTGGTAGTTTTTAACAAAAGCTCAACTGGTGGAGGGTGTTTTTAAAATATTTTAAAATTAACAATATGATAAGGTGATGGAGCCGGAGCATATTTTATGGATTTTGTAATTTTTTTTTGGAGAAATGGGGAAAGGGATTACTTTTGCACTCCCTGAAACACAAATCAGTGATGCCCAGATGGCGAAATTGGTAGACGCACTGTGTTCAGGTCGCAGCGCCGCAAGGTGTGCTGGTTCGAATCCAGTTCTGGGCACATTAAAAGGTTGTAAGTTATTGGCTTACAACCTTTTCTGTTTTTTATAATATATCCTTTTTATAGCATGTACCCCGCTTTTTCTCCACCATCGCTGGCACAAATGATACGCTAAAATTCGGGGGCTGGCAAGGGACAAGACCAGCATATTTTTTATGCCGATTATACCAAGCAAATCAGCTGGCGTCTTCAATTACAAATAATTAAAGTCCGCACCATCAAGCTGTAATTACTTTAATTATATTACAGTGTAATTTCATCACTAACAGCAGCTTTTCCTGAATTGGCTGACTGATGAACTGTATATAAGAATCTGGCCCTCCTAACAGATCTGGTAAGGATTAACGCATGCATAGTTCTGACTCCTAATTAACAGGTAAATATCTTCCCGGTGTTGCAAACGGTTGAGCAACGACTTTATCCTGCGTTAAAGATTAAACCTGACGATCTGACGCTAAAACTTATTATGTTAATCAATCAAAAAACGGCAACATCCATATCCTGTCGCTGCTTTGACCTAAAGTATATCTTCATCAGATATGTCTAAACACAAATTAATTACCCGTATCATCTGGGTACAGCTATGTTGTTTATCTTTAAGTACCGTTCACGCCCAATCAGCGCGTATTAAACAAAAAGAGAAAGAAAGGTCTTTCATTAAAGATAGCATCGCGTTGATCGATAACCTGAACCAGGTTGGATTGCTGTATTATTTAGAAGATATAGACAGTAGCTTCCATTACGCGATGAAAGCAAGAAGTATTGCAGTCAGGTTGCATTATCCTAAAGGGATCACTGATGCGGATAATGTTATTGCAACAGTACTCTTGCTGAAAGGCTTGTTTAAAGAGTCGCTGGAATTATACAGCAAGGTACTAGTGGCTTATCAGGCACAAGCTGACACGGCTAACGCAGGTCAGGTGCTGAGCAATATGGCCACTGCTTATAATACGATGGGAGACACTGTAAAGGCTGAAATGTTTTCCCGGCTTGCCCTTCAGGCAGTCCGCAATCTAAAACGGGATAGTATAGTGAGTACGATATATATCAATTATTGTCTCAATAATTTATCCCTTTCTGCTGACAGCGTACGATATTATCTCGATAAATCCAGGGAGATCGCAAATCGTTACAAAGATGAGGCGATGGTGGTTTTGTCGATGCAGGCACAAGCTGACTATATGATCAGGAATGGGCAAAGACAGGGCGTATTGCCATTGATTAGTGAGTCCCTGTCAAGGTCTGTAAATACCGGAATGGAATATTTTGAGATAAACGCATTTTGGCTGTATGGTAATTTTTATAAAGATGTACCAGACAGCGTTGTTCATTATTATAAACAAGCCTACCAGCTGATAGAGAAAATGGGTTTTTCCAGTGTTAAGGTTCCTATATTAAAAGGCATATTAGAATATACAAAATTATCCAGCAATAAATCAGACACCAGTCGTATACAACATTTGATGGCATCAGTGTTGACCACGGAGAATGAGAACCTGAAGAAGTTCATTGGCGATTATGTCCGGTATACCGCTATACAGGACGACAACCAATTGCTGGAGATCAGCAACCGGAATAAACAAACAAAAATATGGCTGCTGCTGGGAGCATTTGGCGTTACCCTGGCATTACTGGCTGTAATACTGTGGCAGTTCCGGGTCACCCGTCTGTTAAACAAGCGAATATCTGAACAGAACAGTCATATGCAGAAAGCACTCAGTTCCCTGGAGCAGAGCCAAACTGATAATACGCGGATAATGAAGATCGTTGCCCATGACCTGCGTAACCCGATTGGAGCGTCGTTTTCCATTGCAGACCTGATGCTGGCGAATCCGAACCGGTCAGCGGAAGAAAAGAAATTGCTTGAAATGATGAAGGCCTCTTGCGAGCATTCATTAGAGCTGGTCAATGACCTGTTGCAGCTACATAATCGTGCAGAAGAGTTAAAACGGGAATCGGTGGATGTCAGGAATTTGCTGCAATACTGTGCAGAACTGCTGCATTTTAAAGCAGCGCAAAAGGGGCAACAAATCCAGTTGCAGGCAGAACCTGCGGTGGCGTATGTTAGCGGGGAAAAGATATGGAGAGTGGTGAGTAACCTGATTACCAATGCGATCAAATTCAGCCCTGCCGGCGCTGAAATTTTAGTACGCCTGCAAGCTAAGTTGGATGTAATTATCATTTCTGTAGCAGATAATGGCATTGGTATCCCCCCAGAGATAAAGGACGAGATATTTGATATGTTCACACGGGCTAAAAGGAAAGGTACAGCCGGTGAGCATTCCTTCGGGCTGGGACTGGCCATCTCAAAGCAGATTGTGGAAGCGCACAAAGGCAACATTTGGTATGAAAGTAACCCGGGAAAAGGAACGATTTTCTTTGTGGAACTACCTGTAAACGGCATCATTTGATCTTGCAAACAAGTGCACCAACTACGCTTAACCTTTGACGGCAACATATCAAATTCCAACTGGTGGAGATTCCGGTTCCGGGCACGAAAGCCGAATGACTTACATTTTACAAGGTGTACAATAACTTACCGCCTATTTAAAATTTTCGGCCTTCACTAGACAAATAACCCATATCTTTCAAATCTTAAACTGTTGCCTGAAGCCGGCCGTTGTCATCCGTGCCACGGATCTTATATCGTATTTACAACCTACAAAACATGATAATAATCAACAACTTCGAAGAGTACGCTGCGTATCTAAACAAAGAAATAGGTGTTTCTAACTGGCATAAAATCGACCAGCAACAGATCGACAAATTTGCCGCCGCAACGCTGGATTTCCAGTGGATCCATACAGACCAGGAGAGGGCAAAATGCGAAAGCCCCTTTAAAAGCACCATTGCCCACGGTTACCTCACGTTATCATTAATACCATATCTCTGGAAGCAGATCACAGATGTGCGTAATATCAAAATGGAGATAAACTACGGTATTGAGGATTTTAAATTTGGCCAGCCTGTGCTGGTGAACAACGAGGTGCAGTTAAGGGCTAAGCTCCATTCCATCGTTAATCTGAGGGGTGTTACAAAAGTTGTGATCGGCGCTACGCTGAATATTAAAGATCAGGCGAAGCCCGCGTATACGGGGAATGTGGTTTTCCTGTATCATTTTATTTAGGACCAAATAGAAAAGTAAAACGTTTTAAATACCAGGCAGCCCTGCTTCCAGTAATGGAGGCAGGGCTGCTTCTTTTATATGGCGCCTCCCTGCGATATATCGCGCCTCCCCAGGCGCATTCACTAAATACCGTCACTTCCATTCCGCGCCCTAAATCAAAACCAACTGGTTACCAGCAAAATACCTCCCGGCACACCACTTGCCCAGCCTCCATGAAAAAATTGAAGGTCACGACAACTATATCTTAGGATCGCTTTCGTCTTTCGCAACCGAAGGTGACGGGTGCCGGCTTTTAGAAAAATAAAACCTTATGTTATGCAGGTGTTTAACATCGAAGTAAAAGAATCCATGCCCATCCTTACCGATCTCATTGAAACGATCCGGCAGGGCAATGACTCCCATAACGTTTATCTGAGCACCCATATTAACCAGGCAGATATGCAGTCCGGCAAACTGAAAAACGCGCTGGGCGTGAGCCAGGGCGAGCTGCCAAAGCCCTTGGCAGAACTGGGTATCCGCAGCATTACGCTGAATGCCGCCTTCAACAGCGGAACACTGGCCGGTTACAACTTTCATGTGGAAGAAGGTGAAGCTTACAGGAACCGCTGGAGTGAGATCAAAAGCAATCAACTTATTGCGGATCTGCAGGAACTATTCCACCATTGCCACACGGTGGCATTTGATGACTGGGCTAACGTAACGCAAGCCTCCGAATTATGGGATGGCCTGCTGGTGGATGTGATGCGCCCCCTGGGTAAACTGGACCTGGACTTCATTTTCTACCTCGGCGATCCGGCCCTGAAACGCTCGTTCCAGATCGATGAGATCCTTGACATCCTCAGTGACTTTTCGCGCCATGGAAGGGTAACGGTAGCGATGGATGAAACGGAAGCCGTGAAGCTGTGGAAAATGCTGAATGCAGAACAGTTTAGCCAGGAGCCGGTTACAGACCTGAGAAGAAAAAGCGTTTTTATTTACCGCACTATGGGCGTAGACCGGCTGCTGGTCTATGCGGCAGATCATGTCATTTTATATTCAAACGATACGCAGTTCTCCATGATCCGGCAGGTAGTGGCACAAAGTGTTGAGTACCGGCCGGATGCAAGGAATATTTTTATTGCCGGTTTTTCCATCGGGTTGCTGTTGCGCTTATCCATGCCGCATTGTATTGCGCTGGGATTGATCGTTTTTGGTGCACAGGGAACGGGGGCTTCCATCCCTGATCAGCAGGCATTACTGGATTATATTGACCAATGGATAGATGAGCTGAACAAGCCGGATACCCACATTTATCTATACCAATGATCAGGTGCCTGCCACCAGGAACTGCTCCGAATTAGATGGCTGTAATCCGTCGGTCCTGTCTTTAAAATACAGGGTGCCCAGGTCGCGGCCGGATATGATCTTCGCGGTCTTAAACCCTGCATCCTCTGCCATGTTCCGCATATCATCCGGGGTGAAAAAACTCACAAAGGGCGTTCCGCCGGATTGGGCGCCCTGCGCTGACCTGCGTTGCATGGGCATGTCTTCCGGATCTATCATATCTGCCGGTAAAATGAAGGTCATGGCCAGTACGGAACCGGGTGCAAAGCCTGCCGCTTCCCACAGGGCGGCCTCCACCGCTTCGCGGGTAAGGTAAAGCGTTACGCCGGTGCAGGATATTACGGCCGGGCGGCTATTGTCAAAGCCTGCTTCCAGTAGTTTTTGTTTCCACGATATGCCTGCCTCAAAATCCACTGGCACAAAGTGATGGTTGCGGGGCAATGTGTAGCCCAGCTCGTGCAAGCGGGCTTGTTTCCATGCCAGCGTATCTTCCTGGTCTATCTCAAACAGCTGTAACCCTTCACTCACTGCCGGATAGCGCACGGCAAAGGAGTCCAGGCCCGCGCCCAGGAGTACATATTGTGTAACACCATTGGCGGCCTGCTCCAGCACCAGGTCGTCTACGAAGCGGCCCCTGGCCACCATAGAGGCACGGATGCGTTTAGTGGCATCCGGGTCCATATCAGGGCGATGGCGCCAGTCTGCGCCAGGGGCCACCATCCGGAGGCCTATTTCATCTTCCATGATATGGGGCAATGCATCCACCTGCAGGTGAAGCGCCCGCCAGAGGGCTGTACGTTCCGCGGTATGATTGGGTTTGGTCATGTTCATGGATTTACTCGTATTGCTAAATTAGTCATTGCAGTAATTATTCCGCTGGCAGTTTTCATAGACAAGTGCCGTGCCCGTATTTATTGATTTTTGTCAACACCCGCCGCCCCGCCACCCTGTATCTTTGGTATAAATCATCCCGCCCGTTATGCGCTTTACAGACACGTTCTTTTCCTCCCGCATTGGTATCATTGCAAGCGTCCTGTTTTCCGCCTGCTGTTATTATTTTGGCAATGGCCTCACGGGAGATTGCTGGTTCCTGGTATGGGTCGCGCCATTGCCACTGCTTTGCGTGGCAATGAGTAATTCCTGGAAAGCCACTTTGGTGGCAGCTTTCATCGCTTACGCATTGGGGCGTATGAGTTGGTTTAGCTACCTGGAGCGGGTGGCATTCCTGGTGCCTGCTATTATCTTGACCATTGTGCCTGCATTGATCTTTGCCGCTATCATCCTGCTTACGCGCTGGATAACCTTACGCACCAGGGCCTGGTATGCATGCTTTGCTTTTCCTGTCTTCTGCTGCCTGTTTGAATATGCGCTCATCAGGCAAGCGCCGGATGGTACTGCCGGCAGTATTGCCTACTCACAAATGAATTGCCTGCCGCTTATACAGGTGGCGGCTCTGGGCGGTATCCTGGGGATTACATTCCTTATAACATTGATCCCATCTGCCCTGGCATACCTGTATATTTTCAGGAATGTAAAAAAGCAATGGACACGTGTACTGGTGGTAACGGTAGTGATAGCAGGAGGTGCTTTGTCTTTTGGTATGATGCGCTTAAGCCAACCCTCCCCGGGCCAGGGATTACAGGTGGGGATGGCAGTGATCCGGGAAGACCTGCATAATACTTCCGACAAACCAAACCGGGTGAAAGACAGCACCGCTGCGGCCCGGTATGTGCAACTGGTGGATAGCCTCGGCGCAAAGGGCGCATTGGTGGTAGTGCTGCCGGAACGCGCACTGAGTATAGATAAACAATCGGAAGCGGCCATGCTGGACACTTTGCGCACGGTGGCGGCTAAGCGGCACCTGTATCTCGTGGCCGGCTATACCAACCTGCGCAGCGATACGGAAAGGAACTCCGCCCTGCTGGTAGGCAACGCCACAGCCATCCCGGGTAGTTATAATAAAGTACACCTGGTGAATGGGCTGGAGACGCAATTCACGCCTGGTCACGGGATCGGGCTTTTCAACGTTGGTGCTGTTTCCGCGGGTGTGGCTATCTGCAAGGACCTGGACTTCCAGGATTACATGCGCCAGTACGGGCTGCATCATCCACAGGTGTTGTTTGTACCGGCATGGGATTTCGCGGTAGATGACTGGTTGCATGCGCGCATGGCGGTGCTGAGAAGTGTGGAGAACGGTTTTCCTATGGTAAGAGCTGCCAGGATAGGGCAACTCACGATCAGCGATTGTTATGGGAGGGTACTTGCCTGTGCCAGCACCGCGCAAGGGCAGGAAGCGGTGCTGGCCGGCGCCGTACCTTTGCAACCGTGTGCTACTTTCTACACGAAGCATGGCGACTGGCCGGGTATTGTATGCATGGCCGGCGCGGCATGGCTGCTCCTGCTGGCCATCTGGAAGCCTTCATCGCTTTGACTTCAGGCGGCTGAGTGTTTCCGGGGTAATGCCCAGGTAATCTGCTATAATGCGCGAAGGCAGCCGCTTTATCATTTCCGGGTGCTCTTCCATCAGCAGCCGGTAACGCTCCCGCGAATCGGCGCTGATCAATTGCTCTATGCGGCGGATGGCATCAATGTAAGCCAGCTCCACGCCAATGCGGTCCAGTGTTTCCCAGCCGGGAATCTCCTGTTGCAGGCGCACGCGGTTTTCATAACTCAGTTGTAAAAGCTCCGATGGTTCCGGTGTTTGTACCGCGGCGGCGGAAGGCTGGCGCAGGATAAAGCTGGGGAACGCCGTGCCCATGCTGCCTTCAAACACCAGGAAACGCGTGGATTCTTCGCCTGCTTCATTGGTCAGGAAAATGCGCAGGCAACCCTTTGCCACGAAATAGAGATGACGCGCTACCGTGCCCGCCTGCACCAGGATCTCGCCCCGCACGGTGTGCCGCGGCACAAAACATTGGTCCACCAGCGCTTCCTGGTCGGGCGTCAGCGCGATCCTGCCTGCTACATATTGTTTCAACAACGGGTGCATCGCCAAATATAGAAATTTGGAACGGGTATTTGGGAGGGGAGTTTCACAGCCTTAAAAAAGGTTGAAAAAGTCAACCAATATTTCCATATCTTCGTGGCACAAAAGACAAAGCCAACGGACATGGAGCCATTGCCGCTATCAGACATCCACATCAGGACCACCCTGCAGCCCGGCGACCTGGGTTATATTGCTTACCTGCATGGGCAGCTCTATTCCCGGGAAAATGGCTATGGGCTTAGTTTTGAGGCCTACGTGCTGGATGGGCTCAAAGATTTTGCAAAAGCATACGATCCTGCTGCGGACCGCATATGGATGTGCGAGCACGCAGGAACCATCATTGGATTCCTGGTGGCCCAGCACCGGGAAGATGCCATGCAGCTGCGTTATTTTCTTTTCCAGCCGGCCTACCGCGGCATGGGCCTGGGTAAAAGACTGGTCCAGCTGTTCCTTGATTTTATGAAAGAGAAAGGCAGCACCCACGCTTACCTCTGGACCACAGAGGAGCAACATGCCGCCATTGCACTCTATACCCGCTTTGGTTTCCGGCTTACGGAAGAAAGATCTTCCGATACTTTCAGCAAACCTATCCTGGAAAGGCGTTACGATCTCTCACTGGCATAAACCACGTACCCATGAATGGTAAACAAACCACCATACAGGATATCCGCGCATTTAACCGTTTTTACACCGGCCTCATAGGGCTGCTGAACGACGGCCTGCTGGATAGTGATTACTCCCTGGCAGAAGTGCGCGTGCTCTATGAGATCCACACCCATGGCCACATCAGCGCTTCCCAGATCATGTCACTCATTTACATTGACAAGGGGTACCTGAGCCGTGTGCTGAAGCAGTTTGAAAAAGATGGATTAATAGCGAAAAAAATTTCCAAAGAAGATGCGCGCGTAACCATGGTATCGCTCACGGCAAAAGGTAGCAAGCTGTTTGCCGCACTGAACGAAGCGTCCAATCAACAAATAAATATGCTCATTACGCCACTGGCGCCGGAGCAGCAGCAGGCACTGGTACACCACATGCATGCCATCATGCATTTGTTGAAAGACGGGTTGCCGGGATAAACATCAGTTAAACGACTGCCGGAATTCCAGCGGGGAAAGATGGGTCTTGTGCTTAAATAATTTACTGAAGGACTGCAAGTGCTCAAATCCCAGCTCATAGGCAATCTCGCTCACAGAGAGGGTCGTGGTGCTCAGCTTTTCCTTGGCCAGTTCTATCAGTTTATCATGCAGGTGCTGCTGGGTGCTTTGTCCAGTCAATGATTTTAACAGGCTGCTTAAATAGCTGGGGGAGAGGTGCAGGTTCTCCGCAATGTAGGCAACACTGGGAAGCCCCTTGGTGGCCAGCGCGCCACTTTTGAAATACGCTGCCAGCAAGGCTTCCATGCGGACCAGTATTTCGTGGTTGGCCACTTTGCGCGTAAGGAACTGGCGCTGGTAAAAGCGCTCTGAGTATGTAAGCAGCAGCTCCAGCTGCGCAATGATCACATATTGCGTATAGGCATCAATGTTAGCGTTGTATTCCTGTTCAATGCTTTGGGAAATGGCCGTGAGCAGCAATTCTTCCTTTTCAGACAGGTAGAGGCCTTCGTGCACGGAGTAATCGAAAAATTCGTATTGTTTAATGCTTTTTGCCAGCGAAGTATTCCACAAAAAGTCCGGGTGCACCAGTATCATCCAGCCGGTAGGGCGTTTCACCATGTTCTTATTCACCTCCATGCCAAAGACCTGCCCTGGTGCCATGAAGAACAGCACGCCTTCATCAAAGTCAGAGGTTTGCTGGCCATAGTGGTAGCGACCCTGGTCCATGTGCTTCATGGAAATGCTGTAAAAATCAAAGATCCTGCTGAAGTGGCCTTCCATCACGGGTGGCACCACGGCCCCCACATTCACCACGCTGATGAGCGGGTGCACCGGTTGGGGCAGGCCTGTCAACCGGTGAAACTCCGTAATGGTCCTGATCCTATGGGGAAGTTTTCCTGGCATATTACAAGCTACGATTTATTTATGGTTATAGGCCGCGGCAAACTCCCTGGCAAAGGCTGCCAGTTTCACGTTGCCCATGGGCGGCTGGTGCAGATGGAACTGTTCCAATGCTTTACCGCTGTGCATGGCGGCCTGCATAGCCACCATGGTTTCGGCCAGTTGTTGCGGCATCTTTGCCATTTTCAGGCCCTGCAACATTTGCTTGTCGGAGATCCGGACCCATTGCAGCCAGGGCTTGCCGATGGATGCACCAATAATGGCGGCCGCCTCGTTGCAGGTCATTTCTTCACTGCCCACGTAGCGTACCCGGTCCGGCGCCGGTGACTGTAAAGCTTCCGCGGCAGTGGCGGCAATATCTACCGGCGACACAAATACGATGCGGTCATCGCCCCCGAAATTACCCAGCAACAAACCGGTGCGCCCGCGCAATAAGGCGCCCAGCCCCAGGTAGCGGAGGGCCAGCAGTTTGCCCATAAACCCTTTGCCGCGTATCATGTTTGCGGAGAAGTAAAAATTAGTGTAGAAGTAGGCAGGGCGCAGTACACAAACGGTTACGCCCTGTATCTGTTCAAATTCATTTTCTACATTTTCGGCGCTCACCAGGTTGGCCGCCCACCCGCTCAATACTACCACGCGTTTAATCCCAGCGGTTTTTACCGCCTGCATGTAATTGCGTGCTATCCTGCGCATGTAGGCCTGCTGGTCCGTCTGCGCAAAGTCCATGGGGATCATGGCATACAGGGCATCTGCCCCGGCGAAGGTGTTGGTGAGGAAAGTCGCGTCTTCCAGTGAGCCGATGGCGGGTTTGGCATGCATGGCGGTGATAGCATCCATCTTTTTCGGATCGCTGCTGATCACAGTGACAGCGTGGCCCTGGCTTACCAGCAGGCTGGTAAGGGGTTTACTGATATTGCCCAGTGAACCGGTAACGATGATCTTCATATAAAGGATTATTGATGATAGGCGGCGGCAAAATCTTTTGCAAAGGTGTGCAGTTTGGTAGGGCCCTGTACCGGGCGGTGTTGGAAATAATCTGCGTACAGGGTGCCGTTATGCACCTGGTCAAACATTTCCACGTAACCGGCGGCTATGGCGGGTTGCATGCCGGCGCTGAGGAGGCCCGCCAGCATCTGTTCATTGGAGATCACGTGCCATTGCAGGGCTGGTTTGCCAATGGCCTCACCAAGAATGGCTGCCACCTGGCTGCAGGTGAGCTCTTCACTGTTCACATATACGACCTTGCGGTGTTGTGCGGGCAGGGTTATTTCTGCTGCAATAGCAGCTGCAATGTCTGCCGGCGCTACGTACAGGGCCATGTCATCCCCGCCGTGATTGGCGGCAATAAAGCCCTGCTGTTTGATCATGCCAATGAAATGATACAGCGTATAATAAAACCCGGTGGGGCGCATGAAGGTAATGTCTACACCTTCCAGTTGGGCCAGGGTCTTCTCTGCCTGCGTGTGAAGCGCCAGTAGCCCGTTACCTTCCTGCATATGGGCTCCTATGCTGCTTAGGTGGATGAGCCGTTTTACGCCTGTTGCGGCCACGGCTGCTTTGTAATTTTCCGATATAGCGCGGCAAAGTGCCATCAGGTCTGCAGTGGGATCATTGAAACTGGCCACAGGCGGTATCATGGTGTACACCAGGTCTGCACCTGTGAAGGCCCGCGTTAAAAAATCACGGTCGAAGATAGTGCCGATAGCGGGGATGGCGCCCAGTTGTGTAATGGCGCCGGCCCTTTCCGGCTGGCTGCTGATCACGGTTACCTGGTGGCCCTGCTGTACGAGTATTTCAGTGAGCGGCTTGCTGATGTTGCCCAGCGCACCGGTTACAGTTATTTTCATGGTCTGGTGTTTTTATTAATGCAAATGTCCGCCAGTGCCGGCGGAAAGATTTAGCCGGATCGGCTTTTGGTTTAGCCAAATCGATAACTGCTTCTCCGCGGCAACGCTTTATATTGGTGAAGGAGGGTGGCACAAGTCTCCACTAAATTTTATAAAATCTGCCCCCTGATTTCCGGATGTTTATTTTATTTTATTTAATGAAATGCCTATTTTATTGATGTTTGTATAATAAAATATATTTATTGTTAAATAAATTTGTGTTGAATGCCGTTTGTGTTGTACATTTGTATGGTCAACGACAAACACACTGTGGGGTGATGAAATTGGCAGACATACCCTCTTGTCTCGGGGGTGAGGATCACGGGATAAACAGCGCATAACTGAAACCAATTATCTTATTGTGCGTTTGCTAACTGCCTCGTGGAGGTTCGAGTCCTTCTCCTACAGCTACCATGCAAAGTCCCCGGAGGCGTCATGCTTCCGGGGACTTTGCATTTCGGTTCATCTATATTCTGCTACCTTTGCCCGGCCGGCTTGTGCCGGCAACTGTTTTAAAACACGCAGCAACTTGAACCAGCTTCATCCTCTTTACTTTTTCATAGATCTTGCAGGCACCTTTGCCTTTGCCATCAGTGGTGCGGAAGCCGCCCGTCAAAAGGGGCTGGATATCTTTGGCATTGCCGTGCTGGCCTTTGCAGTAGCCTGCGGGGGCGGCATTATCCGCGACGTATGCATTGGCGCCATCCCGCCCGCGGGCTTGTCAGACTGGCATTACCTGGTTACCGCCATTGCAGCGTCTATCATTACTATCACATTACAACCGTTGGTGAAATTGCTGAACCGGCCCGTGATCTTTTTTGATGCGCTGGGGCTGGCCCTCTTCGCCGTATCCGGCGCCCGCAAAACGCTGAGCATGGGGTATAATAATGAGGTGGCCATCCTGCTGGGCATGATCACCGCGGTGGGTGGTGGCATCCTGCGGGATATTATGCTGGCCCGCGTGCCGGTGGTGCTGGAAAAAGAAGTGTATGCCTCCGCAGCCTTGCTGGGAGCCGCTGTGGTTACCTTTGGTACCTGGTGGGGATGGGCGGGTGATGCTGTGTTCCTGGCGGGTTTCCTGAGCAGTTTTGCACTGCGCCTGCTGGCCATCCAGTTTCACTGGCAGCTGCCTGCATTTAAGGACAGGAAAGGATAACCCTATGCTTCATGCCGGGCAGACCTGCCATTCCGCAATCCCTTCACAAATTCGGAAGGGGCGCTGCCATATTCTTTTTTAAACATCCTGGAAAAATAAGAGCTGCTTTGTAACCCGATCCTGTCGGCCACTTCGGCCAGGGTTACATCTTCATGTGTCATGATGTAAATGGCCCGTTTTAGGCGGATCGTTTTAATGAACTCACCTACAGACTGGCCGGAAATGCCTTTGATCTTCTGGTATAATTTGGTGCGGCTGATGTTCAGGCGCGTACACAGGAAATCCACTTCCAGCTCTGGATTTTGCATGTTGTCTTCAATGAGTTGCAGCAGCGTATCCATGAAGCTCTTATCTTTTTCGGAATGTACCAGCTCCGTGGCCGCTATGAGATGGTTGTTCGTATAGCGCTGCTTTAGTTTTTCCGTTTGTTCAAAGATGTTGTTGATGGTAAGCAGCAGCAGGGAAATACTCAATGGTTTTACAAAATAGTAATCGGCGCCGGATTCCAGGCCTTCCACTTTCGTTTCCAGTGCATCTTTGGCAGAAAGGATCAGGAAGGGAATATGGCTGGTGTCAAGGGATTGCTTAATGCGTTTGCAAAGTTCAATGCCATTCATGCCGGGCATCATCACGTCGCTTATGATCAGGTCCGGATTGTGTGCCGCCGCCAGGGTAATGGCGCTGTGGCCGTCTGCCGCCTCGTGGATGTGGTAATAAGGTTCCAGGGATCCTTTCAGGAAGGCGCGCAGTTCCACGTTGTCTTCCACCAGTAAAATGTGTTTGGCTTTGCGGGTGGTTATGCCGGCCTGGTGTGCCTGCTGCGCAGCCGGTGCCGGCGGTATGGCATCCGCCTGCTCCAGTTGTGCGCCCGCCGTTACGCCAGGGGCCATCACTTCACTGGCGTCATAATTTTCTTTGCCCCACGGCAGCGACACCAGGAACTGGGTGCCCTTTTGGCGCTCACTGTACACGGCAATACGGCCCTTGTGCAGTTGCACCAGGCTTTTTACCAAAGCCAGGCCCACACCGGACCCCAGGTGATGGTTACTCACGCGGTAGTAGCGGTCAAAGATACTGGGAATGGACGTTTCGGAAATACCAATGCCGGTATCAGACACGAGGAAATAGCAATAGCGGGAGGCCTGGTACGTTTCGTTTGGCAGCGCAATGCCCACATTGAACGCGGGTGTGAACTGGCCATGGTCCAGGAAATATTCCAGTGTTATATGGCCGCCGTTATTCGTGTATTTGAAAGCGTTATTTAATAAGTTCAGTAATATTTTTTCCAGTACCTGGGCGTCAAAATAATTATCCAGGGCAGGCAGCCCGGTGCGGTCGATGATGTCAAAGCGGATCTCCTTGCTTTCCGCCAGGGGCGCAAACTCGCTGTAGAGGCTTTGGCAGAAGTCGCCTACCGCCATGGGCTGCACCTGCAGGCGAATGGCTCCATCGGCCACCTTTTTAAAATTCATCAGTTCACCCACCAGGTTAATGAGGCGTTTCACATTGCGCAGCATCAGTTGGTAAGCGTGCGCCCGGGTGGGCTGTTCATCTTCCGCTACCAGGTTTTCCAGCGGGCCGCGAATGAGGGTAAGCGGGGTGCGGAACTCGTGGGAGATATTGGTGAAGAGCTGCAACTGCTGCTGGTACAAGTGCTCTTTTTGCCGGTGCATGGCCTCCCGCTGCTGCTCTGCCACGGCGCGGAGTGCCAGCTCATTTTTGAGCCGGTACCAGCGGGCCTGGTAGATGTAAATGCCCAGCAGGATGGTGATGAAGAGCAGTAAGTAAAAGACCTTGGCCGGGGTAGACTTCCACCAGGGCGGTATAACGGTAATGGCTACACGCGCACGTTGTGTGCTCCAGATACCGTCGTTATTGGAGGCCTCCACTATAAAGGTGTAGTCTTTGTAATCCAGGTTGCTGTAAGCCCCGCTGGGGTGGCGCCCGTCGGTATACTGCCAGTCCTTGTCATACCCCAGCAGTTTATAACGGAAGCGGCATTTCAACGGGTTGGCGTAGTGCATGGCGCTGAAGCTGATCACGAAATTATTTTGCAGGTGGTTCAGCTTCAATGCCGTGTCATGGGGAATGTAGCGGGCAGAATCTGCCGGAGCATTGTTTACCAGCAGCGTGGTGATCACCGGCGTGGCCGGCACCAGGTTGGGCGTGATCTCTGCCGGCTGGAAATAATTCAGCCCGTTAATGCCGCCGAAGAACAGCATGCCATGGGCGCCCCGGCAGGAGGAATTTACCTTGAAGCTATTGCCCTGCAGGCCGTCGCTCTTGTCATACCGTACCGCGGTGCCCGTGCGTGGGTCAAAGCGTTGCAGCCCGTTGCCCGCCAGCCAGATGTAGCCTTCATCATCCACTTCCAGCCCCTCCACATCTTTTAAAATGCCCTGTGTGAATGCGGTGATGGTGTAGGAGTCATCCGGCCGCAGCACCAGCCGGTTCAGCCCCCCGCCAATGGTGCCTATCCAGTAAGTGCTGTCGTTTTGTTTACCAATGGGGTAGGTGTAGTTGGAGCTCAGGGAATTGGGCTTGCCGGTGGCCAGGTAGCGCCAGCTTTTTACAATATTACCTTCCCGATCCACGATCATGCGGGTAAGGCCGTGGGTGCTGGACACCAGCAGCTGGGGCCTCACGGAGTCTGCATGGATGAAAAAACTTTCCCCGTAATACTTCACATGGTAAGTGCCGCCGGCATCTTTTACGATCACGCCAAACTGGTGGGAGTGGTCCCCGAACCAGATGTTGCCAAAGCAATCCCTGGCCAGTACGTCTATCACGTGGTTGGGAAAATTTTCCGACCCCGGCGGGTGCAGGAGTTGCCTGCGGTCTGGCCGCATGATGGCAATACCGCCATTATTGCCTATCCAGAGATTGTGCGCATTATCGGTGACCAGTGCGGTAATGGCATCGCCCGGCACGCGCACGGGCGTGTCATGGCTGTTGTACACGGCCACCACCTTTTGCTGCTGCAGGTCGTAATGATTAAGGCCATTATAATTGGTACCTACCCAGAGGTCTTTCCCGTTCTCATCCAGGATGGCACGCACGTAGCTGCCAGACAGGGAGTGGGACGATTCCGGCAGGTGCTGAACGGTATAGAATTTTTTCTCGTGGAGGTCTGCATAATGTACGCCGTTGCCAAAGTTGCACGTCCACAGGCACTGGGAGCGGTCTATGAAAATGCCCAGCAACCCGCTGAGGTTCACATATTTCACCGGGCTGTTGCTGCTGATCTCCTGGATAAAGGAGAGGTCTTGCCCCAGCCGCACCAGGCGCTGGCTACCATTAATCCAGTAGTTGCCATCCGCCTCCTGGGCTATGCCAGTCACCCACCCGTTGATGGTGGTGGTTTTGGAAACGGTCCATGCACCGCCCGTGGGTTGCGCCAGGTAAAGATGGCCCCCCGTGCCCAGCACCAGCTGGCCGGCCTGGCCCAGGAACAGGCGGTCAAAATGGTTTTCCGGGCAGCCCTGCACCACAAGCGGGTGGGGCTTACCGTCCGGGGCCATCATCCACAGGCCCTTGGAGGTGGCCAGGTACAGGCGGCCGTCTGGCGCCATTGCCATATCATTCATGAAAATGCCGGCAGGCAAGGAAAGGGGCTGCTCTTCCAGGGTAGTGTCCTGCAGTGTGTAAGCGCGCAGCACGCCGCCACCAGAGAGGGCATAAAAGGAGTGTGCAGACCGGATGAGCAGCCGGTTGATCTCCCGGACGGGCGCGCCTTTGCGCACGGTATAATTAATGTATTGCTCCCGGCGCGTGTCAAAGCGCTGGAAACCATCTTCGGTACCCAGCCAGAGCAGGCCTGCACTATCCGCTGCCAGGCAGATCACCCGGTTGGCGTAGGCATTGCTCAGGGGATGGTTGCTATTGTAATACCGGCGGATGCGGTAGCCATCAAAACGGTTGATCCCGAACAGGGTGGATATCCAGATAAAGCCCTGTGGGTCCTGCACAACGTCCGTGGCATCCGTATGCGAAAGCCCTTCGTCCACCGTGAGGGCGTTAAAATGATAGGGATAGGATTGCGCCAGCACCCGCCCGCCCGCCAGGAGGAGCAGCAGTAGCACGGGCAGCCATACATTAATAAAGGAACGTTGCGGCAGCGGTATACGTTTTAGGATCAGTGGATAGGGGCAAGTTTACAAATTAAAACCCGTAATGCACAGTGCCAGTGGCACCTGACCGGCGTGCGCGGGTACAATTGTGCCGGGAAAATGTACAATCCGGCAAGTTTTTTTTCACCTTTGTCCCGGGCAAATAAGTACAAAAGTGCAAATCATATGCACGTTTGGGCAAATTGCCGGCTCCTTCGTTGTGCATCTTTGTAACCGTTTAGCATCCCTGCAAGGCCTTCCCAGGCACCAGGGGGGCCAAAACCATGCTTTAATAAATCCAGATTATGAAACTTTCATTTGCCAGTTTACTCATTGCCTGCAGCATTGCCGGGCGCTGTGCTGCCTTCCAGCACCTGCAGCTGCAAAACGGCCCCTGGCACAGTGCGGCCGATACGGCGCCTGTACCCAGGGAAATTGAAGATCCCGAATGCCTGGGTATCCACAAGGAGGCCGCCCACTCCACCCTGATGCCTTACGCAGACCTGAAGGAGGCCCTGCGTGCTAACCGTTATACATCTTCCTTTGCCCGCTCCCTGAACGGCAAGTGGAAGTTTAACTACGTGCCCTGGCCCCAGCAAAGACCGGTGGATTTTTACAAGACCACATACTCTGTAGCGCGTTGGGACGATATCGACGTGCCTTCCTGCTGGCAGGTAAAAGGCTACGGGACACCCTATTACAGCAATTACAATTACATCTTCCAGAAAGATTTCCCCAAGGTCATGAGCACCCCCCCGGTGAGCTTCACGGCGTACAAGGAGCGCAACCCCGTGGGTAGCTACCGCCGCAACTTCGAGGTGCCGGCCGCCTGGAACGGGCGCCGCATCTTCGTTACGTTTGACGGGGTGGACGCCGGTTTTTTCCTGTGGGTGAATGGCCAGAAAGTAGGGTACAGCGTGAACAGCCGCAACGCCGCTGAATTTGACCTTACCAAATATGTGAAACCAGGCAATAACATGATCGCCGTGGAAGTGTACCGCTTCACCACCGGCAGCTACCTGGAAGACCAGGACATGTTCCGCCTGAGCGGCATTTTCCGCAACGTAACCCTTTGGAGCGCACCCCAGGAGCACATCCGCGACTTCTTTGTGACCACCGACCTGGATGCGCAGTATACCAACGCCACGCTGAACGCCACTGGTAAAATAAAGAACTACGGCACTACGGCCACGCCTGTACGGAAAGTGAGCGTGGACCTGTATGACGGTGATAAGCTGGTAACTTCCGGAACCGCCACGGTAGCGGCCCTGCAGCCCGGCCAGGAAACCGCCTGGAAGGTGGATTTCCCCGTGAATAATCCCCGCAAGTGGACTGCCGAAACGCCTTCGCTTTACACCACGGTGATCACCCTGAAAGAAGGGGAGAAGGCGCTGGAAACAATGTCGTCCCGCACGGGCTTCCGCAAAATTGAGATCAAAGGCCGGGTGTTCATGGTGAACGGGGTAGCGGTGAAGCTCAAAGGGGTGAACCGCCACGAGAACTGGCCGGAGTCCGGCCACACTGTTACAGAAGCGGAAATGATCCGCGATATCCTGTTGATCAAACAGGCCAACTGTAACCATGTGCGCACCTCGCATTATTCCAATGATCCGCACTGGTATGAGCTCTGCGATGAATACGGCATTTACCTGCTGGCGGAGGCCAACCTGGAATCGCACGGAGCGTGGGACGAGTTTAACGAAGAGCCCCGCATCAAAGCGGCCATCATAGACCGTGACGTGGCAAATGTGGAGAATTTCAAGAACCATCCTTCCGTGATCATCTGGTCACTGGGCAATGAGTGCGGCAGCGGCGGTACCAACTTCCGCGCAGCACTGGCTGCCATGCGCAAGATAGACAGTACCCGCCCTACCCACTACCAGGGCTTTCCCACGGGCGACGGCAATCCTACGGATATGGACAGCCAGATGTACACCCAACTGCATGACGTGCGCCACTACGCCACAGATCCCAAGCTGAACAAGCCGTTCTACCTCTGCGAATACGCGCATGCCATGTTCAACTCCATGGGGAGCGTGGATGAGTATAGTGACCTGTTTGATCAATATCCCAGCCTGCTGGGTGGTTGTATCTGGGAATGGGAAGACCAGGGGATCTGGAACCGCATTGACCCCAATCACCCCATCATTGCGTATGGTGGCGGTTTTGGAGAATGGCCCAATGATCATTATTTCATCCACAAAGGCGTGGTATTCTCCGACCGCAGCCCCAAGCCCCACTACCCCGAGCTGAAACATGCTTACCAGTGGATCAAGGTAAGGCCGGTGGATGTAGCCCAGGGTAAGGTGCGCGTGGTGAACAAGTACCAGTTCATCCCCCTGGATGGTTTTAACGCCCGCTGGAGCCTCATGGAAAATGGCGTGGTGACGGATAGCGGTAAGATCGCACTGCCCCATATCAAAGCCGGCGATTCTGCAGACATACAACTGCCCAAGCTGGCCACCAGCAAGGCCGGCGCGGAATACATCGTGCGCCTGTCCTTTACCCTGGCCAATGAGGAAATGTGGGCCCACAAAGGTTACGAAGTGGCATCCCAGCAATTGTCTGTAACGGATGGCGATGGAAACTTCCTGCCGGCCCTGCAGAAGGATAAACTGGCAGTAACAGAAGATGCAGACAATATCCTGGTGACCGGCAGCAACTTTGCCCTCACCTTCAGCAGGCAGCAAGGCACTTTCACTTCCATGCTAAGCCATGGTGTGGAAATGCTGCAGGATAAAGGCGGCCCTATGCTGCACCTGTGGCGTGCGCCCCACCGCAATGATGATATGTGGGCCGATGATGAATGGGAGCGCTATGGCCTTAAAAAGATAGCATGGAGCGTCAGCGATGTGGCAGTGAAACAGGACGGTGATGTAACGGTAACGGCTACACTCCACGGTAAGGGCCACAATGGTTTTAACGTAACCCATAAGGTGAGCTACGTGATCAGCGGGGATGGCGTGGTGAAAGTGAACAACGACCTGGCTTTCAGTGATGTGAACATTGCCCTGGCCAGGGTAGGGGTGAGATTGCTCCTCAAAAATGATCTCAATGAATTCCAATACTACGGCCGTGGTCCGGAAGAAAACTATGCAGACCGTAAGGCTGGTGAAGAAGTAGGCATCTGGGGCAGCAGTGTAAAAGCGCAGCTCACGCCGTATGAAAAGCCGATGGAATGCGGTAACCACGAAGATGTGCGCTGGGCCACTGTGCGTGGCAATCACGTGGCACTGAGCGTGGTGAAAGACAAGGACCTGCTGCAGGTATCAGCATTGCCTTACCGCGATGAGGAAATGCAGCAGGTAGCGTACAAAATAGACCTGCCGGAAAGCAAGGCTACCGTGCTTTGCATTGCCTCCCGCACGCTGGGGGTAGGGTCCAATTCCTGTGGACCCCGCCCGCTGGACCGCTATGTGCCCCGTTCCGTGGCACAGTCCTTCAGCTACGTGCTGCGGGTGCAATAAACACGCGTATTAGCATCAATTCATAACGAAGGGAACATCCCGGTTGCCGTCTGCGACCGGGATTTTTTTTGTGCCGATGCTAGTGCAGGTGCCGCATGCGGTGCTGTAAATTCCGTGCGCCCCACTCATACACCGGCATCAATACCTCCATTAAAGACGCGCCTTTTTCCGTAAGGCTGTACTCCACCCGGGGCGGCACTTCGGCAAATATTTCCCGTGACAACAGTCCATCGCTTTCCAGCTCGCGCAGCTGGTTAGCCAGCATTTTACGGCTGATGCCGGGCAGCTGTTTTTCCAGCGTACTGAAACGGTTCACGCCCTGCGATACCAGGTATACCACCAGTGGCTTCCATTTGCCACCTATCACGTCCAGCGTGAGCGCCATGGGGCAGAGGGCCGGCGCATAGATCAGTACTTCATTTTTTTCTTGCTGCATAATCCATTGATAACGCTATAAGTAACAAAAAAAGGGGGTAGGTGTGCTTTTGGTTACCTATGTTAATACCGCCATAGATCGCACACATTTGCAGTATAAAAATACCCAAATTATGAAGTCCTTACAAAGAACAACTTTATTTACCAGCCTGCTGCTGCTGCTTACCATGCTCCATCATGCTTACGGTGCTTTTGTTTATAACACGCCCTGGCGGCTGCACGTGGTGTTTATTGCCACGCCGGTACTGCTACTCGTGTTATTGTTACAGCAGTATTACCTGCACACTACCCGCTACCACAAAATGTGGCTGGCCCTGTATGCCTTGGTGGTACTGGCTTTCCCGCTGACAGGCATCGGCCTGTTTGAAGGTGTGTACAACCATCTTTGCAAAAATATTGTATGGCCGCTCTCCGGCCCCGGCGCATTTTACAACCGGCTGTTTCCCGCGCCTATGTATGAAAGGCCGGACAACCTGGTTTTTGAACTTACAGGCTTGCTGCAGGCATTCCTGTTTTTCCCGCTGCTGGTGTATTACGGGCGTTTCATGAAGGAGCACTGGCCGGAAGGTATGCGGCATATGCGCGGTGCACCGCATAAGCACGATGCAGAATTGGGCAACAAATTCCTATTTTAGCAGGCAGTAAACTACGCCTATGCTACAGGAAACTTTTTACGCCCTGGCGGATGAATACCACTTGCCCGCAAAATCTTTGTGGGACAAACTTACGGCGCGTTACAACGAGCCCGGCCGCTACTATCATACCTTGCACCACCTGGAAAACATGTTGGCGGAATTACAGCCGGTAAGTGCCCTGCTGGAAAATGAACATGCCGTACTGTTTGCATTGTACTACCACGATGTGATCTATGATGCACAGAAAAAGGACAATGAAGCACGTAGCGCCGCCCTTGCCGCAAAAAACCTGCACACGCTGCCGCCTGCGCTGGTGGCGCGCTGTGAGCAACACATCCTGGCAACCAGGCAACATACATGGCAGGCAGATATGGATACCAATTACTTTACGGACGCAGACCTGTGCATCTTAGGCCAGCCCTGGGAAGTTTATGCCACGTACGCGGCCAATGTAAGAAAGGAATATCACATGTACCCGGACCTGCTGTATAAGCCGGGGCGTAAAAAAGTGTTGCAGCATTTCCTGCAAATGGAACGCATTTTCAAAACGGCTTATTTCCACGAAAAATATGAAACCACTGCAAAGGCAAACCTGCAGCGGGAACTGGCAGGGTAGCAACCGCTATTGCTCCATGGCCTCCTTTTCCGCTTCAGCCTGGGGCTGTACCATCCACCGGGTAAGCTTGTACTTAGGCAGGAGGGAGGCCACCAGTTTTTGCAGCCATTTTGATACCAGCTCAAATACGATGAAACCCACCAGGATAGACACGCTCCATTCCAGCGTGGTATAGGTATGTTTGGTAACAATGGTCTTGTGCGCCGTGAGGCCCCAGAGATTGCGGATGCTGCGGGTGGTGAAATAATTGGCCACCAGTCTTGAGGAAAGTGAGCCCACAATAAATCCCAGGAAATTGCCGATGTAATTATTCAATAGGTATGCTGCGAAGCGACGGGTAATGCCACCTTTCATACAGGCTGATTTTGGGTGACTAAGCTAAGACCAATTCCCCGGAAATACCAGTGTTCTTCAAAATTTCATATAGCCCGGTTTATAGATCCCGCCGCTAAAAGCGGCAAACGCCATCCGCCCCGCCGGGTGAGGCCCGGCGAGGCGACCACCCCGCATAACAGGCGCTCCAACCCGCGCAAACGATTGCCTAACATGATGAACGTACTTCCGCATGCCGCCGCCGGGACGTACTTTTAGCAAATGAAAAAACGCAATCCCCTGTTCCTCCTCGGTAGCCTGCTGCTGGCCCTTACCGCAACCGCACAAACGGAGGTGCCACCCGGTGGCAACTCCTTTGTAACCACCCTGCCCCAGGGCAGCCACGCCCGTGTTACCAACCACGGATGGTCCGGCTGGGACAATGCCGGTGTAGTTTATTCCACCTTCCTGAAGCCCGCCACCGCCGGCACGCTCAGTGTGAGTATGGCGGTGGTGGCAGCTGACAACAACAGCGTGATCAGCGCCTCCATTAACGGTAAAGCCTATACGGTAAAACTGGACAAAGGCAGCTACACCTATAACCTGGGTAGCTGGGAAGTAGATACCAACTACGTGGAGCTGAAAGTGAAGGGCATAAAGAAAACGGCCCCTCTCTTTGCGGAGGTTACCGGTATCACCGTAAGCGGCAGTGCAGTAGATGCCCGCCTCACTTATGTAAAGAACAATGAAGGCAACTTCTTTCACTGGGGCCGGCGTGGCCCTTCCGTGCACCTTGGTTATGATACCAAGGCAGTGGATGATAACATAGAATGGTTTTATAACGAGATCACGGTGCCAGAGGGGAATGATCCCGAAGGATCTTATTTCATGGCAGCCGGTTTTGGAGAAGGCTATTTTGGTATGCAGGTGAACGGGCCGGAGGAAAGACACATCCTCTTTTCCGTATGGAGCCCCTACAACACCGACGATCCCAAAAGCATACCGGCAGACCAGCAGATCAAAATGCTGAAGAAAGGCGCTGGCGTGCATACCGGCGAGTTTGGCAATGAAGGTTCCGGTGGCCAGAGCTACATGAACTATCCCTGGAAGGCCGGCCGTACCTATAAATTCCTGCTGCACGGCCACCCGCTGGACAGCATCCATACGGAATATACCGCTTACTTTTTTGCACCGGAAAAGGGCCAGTGGACGTTGATCGCGAGTTTCAGCCGGCCGCGTACCCACACGTGGTTAACCCACCTGCATTCCTTCCTGGAGAATTTCAATCCTGACAATGGTTATATTACACGCAAAGCCTGGTATCATAACCAATGGGTAAGAACGGCGTCCGGCAAGTGGGAGCCCATTACCCGCGCGCGTTTTACGGGCGATAATACCGCCCGCATTGGGTACCGCCTGGATTATGATGGCGGTAGCGGTGAGCAGGGCTTTTACCTGCGCAACTGTGGCTTCTTCAACCATCCGCCGGCCCTGAATGGCCTGTATACCGTGCCTGCGCCCACTACTGCACCTGTTATTGAACTTGAAAAATTACCGTAGCGATCCTATGTTATTGAAACAAACTTTTACCGGCATCCTGCTGGCGGCAGGCTTTGCAGCCACCGCGCAGGTATTGCCCTACACAGACGGCCACCATGCATGGGATCCCGATTCCCTGGGCAATCATCGTGCGGTACTGGCCGTGCCTGCGCCATCAAAAGTGGCTTATGTGCGCATAGACTGGCGCCGCCGGGATGAGCACCCGGAAAATAAGAGGGTGATCGTTACAGATGCGCAGGACCACCGCATCCTCAATGTGAAGCTGCTGCACATCAGCCGTGAATATGCAACCTTGCTTTTCGATGCCTCCACCGGCAAGGGCACTTACTACGTGTATTATATGCCGTATAAAAATGAAGGCAGGAGCAACTATCCCCGCGGTGTATACCTCAAACCGGATACCACCGCCAGTGCTACATGGCTGGCCAGCGCAGGTGCTGCAAAGCCGCAGCCCGTGCAGGTGAAAGAACTGCAGGCGGTAGATGCCTTCAACAGTTTTTATCCCATGGAGGTGATCGCCACGGCCGCGGAAACAAGGGCCCTGCTGGCAAAGCATAAGGACGCCGCCTACCTGGTGTTCCCCGAAGATAAAATGCACGCCATCCGCATGCCGCACGACCTGCCTTACCGCTGGATCAAAAGCGGCGTACAGCAAAGCTTTGCGGCCGGTACAGACCGAGGTTGCTATTTCGCATTCCAGCTGGGGGTGTACGCACTGCAACCACTGGAAAATGTGCAGGTGCATTTTTCCAGCCTTCAGGCAGCAAATGGTGCCACCATCGCCGCCGGGGAATTGTCCTGCATTAATACCAATGGCCGCGCTTACGATGGCAGCCCGCTCACGCAGGCCGTGAATGTACCCGCACAATCCATCCAGCCCCTGTGGTGTGGCCTGGAAGTGCCGGCTGGTGCGGCTCCTGGCGTATATAACGGTACTGCCACCGTGCAGGCAGCCGGACAAAAACCTACTGTCATTACGTTGAAAATTACCGTAAATGAGAAAGTTGCAGTAAACGGAGGGGTGAACGAACCCGCTAACATGACCCGGGTAAACTGGCTGAACTCCGACCTTGCACAGCAGAACACCGTGATAGCGCCGTACACGCCGCTGCAGGTACAGGACAGTGTGATCTCCCTGCTGGGCCGCCGTTTCACCATTGGCCAGGATGGGATGCCCTTGCAGATAGCAAGCTTGTACACGCCGGAAATGACCAGCATTGGTAATGCGGCACATCCCCTGCTTACAGAGGCCATTCACTTCCATTTCAATAAACCCGGTGCAGATGATTTCCTGCATTGGAAAACGGAAGGGTTTCACATTACCCGGCAGGATGGCGGTACCGTAAGCTGGTCAGCCAGGAACACTGCGGATGCCATGACCATGGATGTGCAGGCCAGGCTGGAATTTGACGGCTTCGTGGCGTACACGGTGAAGCTCACTGCCCTGCAGGACCTGGACCTCAGTGACATCAAGCTGCACATCCCCATGCAGCCGGAGATGGCCAGGTACATGATGGGACTGGGCCTGAAAGGTGGCAACCGCCCGGATTCCCTGCACTGGAAATGGGATGTAGCCCACAAGAACCAGGATGGCGCCTGGACGGGTAATGTAAATGGCGGCCTGCAGTTTTCCCTCCGCGATGAAAATTATGTGCGCCCGCTTAATACGAATTTCTACCTGCAAAAGCCCCTGCACCTGCCTGCTTCCTGGGGCAATGACAACAAAGGCGGCATAGACGTGTACCCGAAAGGGAAATCCATCGTGTACAGCGCCTACAGTGGTGCGCGCAGTATGAAGAAAGGGGACGTACTGTATTTTAATTTCAACCTGCTCATCACCCCCTTCCATCCGCTGCAAACGGACTTCCAATGGACTAACCGGTTTTATCACAAATACGATAACCTGGACACCATCAAGGGCACTGGCGCCACGGTGATCAATATCCACCATGGAACGCCCATCAATCCCTGGATCAATTATCCTTTCATTGAATGGAAGAAGATGAAGGATTATATTGATGAAGCGCACCGCAAAGGCCTGAAGGTGAAGATCTATAACACCATCCGTGAGCTTTCCGATCATGCTTATGAACTGCCGGTACTGCGCAGCCTGGGCCATGAAGTGTACTCGCCCGGCAAGGGTGGTGGCTTCTCCTGGCTGCAGGAGCATGTGGACAGTGACTACATTGCCGCCTGGTTTGTACCGGAAGTAAAAGACGCAGCCATTATCAACAGCGGTATGAACCGCTGGCACAACTACTACGTGGAAGGCATGAACTGGCTGGTGCAAAACGTGGGCATCGATGGCATCTACCTGGATGACGTAGCCTTTGACCGCGTGACCATGAAGCGCATTAAACGCGTGCTCACACAGGATGGTCATCCCGGCATCATAGACCTGCACTCTGCAAACCAGTACAACAAAAGTGATGGCTTTAACAACAGCGCTAACCTGTACATGGAAAACTTTCCCTACCTGAACCGTCTCTGGTTTGGAGAGTATTTTGATTACCAGCAGAACAGCCCCGACTTCTTCCTCACGGAAGTAAGCGGTATCCCGTTTGGTCTCATGGGTGAAATGCTGCAGGATGGCGGTAATCCCTGGAGAGGAATGGTGTACGGCATGACCAACCGCCTGGGCTGGACGGATGTAAACGATCCCCGCCCGCTCTGGAAACTGTGGGCGCAATTTGGCATGGAGCACGCTGAGATGATCGGCTATTGGAGCCCCAACTGCCCTGTGAAAACAGGCAATGACAAGGTACTGGCTACCGTGTACAGACAACAGGGCCGCACGCTGGTAGCCATGGCCAGCTGGGCGCCCGCAGACACTACGGTGCAACTGGATATTGACTGGAAGGCCCTGGGCATAGATCCTGCCAAGGCCAGTGTGAAAGTGCCGGCGGTAGCGGGTTTCCAGGAAGAGATGGTGGTGAAGGATGGCAAGCTGCCTGTTGCAAAAGGCAAAGGATATTTGTTATGGATTGAGTAGGCAAGCGTTTCATACAAACAAGGCCGGCTTCTTTGGAGGCCGGTTTTTTTATGTGTGCCCGCCAGGTAATAATGTGAAAAAGCCACCCGGCTTACTGGTCCGTTGTGGCCTTTCGCATATTGGTACGATGTAATTACGCAGGTATGTTCCCGTTATACTGCTTCATTCTTTGCCGGTACATCCTGCTGCAGGGTTACACCTGCTGTATTGATCTCCACGGTGGGTTTCACATTCCATTGGGGACGCTTTTCCCGGAGGATGCCCTCAAACAGTTTAGACCTTTTAAGACCGGCGTTGCTCAGGAAATACCGGATGCTGGTACCCAGTACACCCATACCGTACTTGGCGCTGCGGCGGAAGTTAATGGAGGATGCCTCGTCAAAATATTTGGTGGGGCAAGTGATCTCGGCCACTTCATAACCTTTGTAGAAGATCTGCGCCAGCATTTCATTGTCAAATACAAAGTCGTCGGAATTCTGCTGGTACGGAATGGAGAGCAGTACATCACGATGGAAGGCACGGTAACCGGTGTGGTATTCAGACAGCTTTTGCCGCATCAGCGTGTTCTGGAACATGGTGAGCATGCGGTTGAAAACATATTTGTACATAGGCATGCCACCTTTCAGGGCGCCCATGCCCAGGATGCGGGAGCCCAGCACCACGGGGTATACGCCGTTGGCAATCACGCTGGCCATGGAGCTTAGCAGGGCAGGGGTGTACTGGTAATCTGGGTGCAGCATGATCACGATGTCTGCCCCCAGTTCAATGGCTTTTTTGTAACAGGACTTCTGGTTGCCACCATAGCCTTTGTTCTTTTCGTGGCATACAATGTGGGCAATGCCTAAATGCTGGGCCACCGCCACGGTGTCGTCTTTGCTGGCATCATCCACCAGGATCACATCATCTACAAGGTTGCGGTCTATTTCTTTATAAGTGCGGTCCAGGGTCCTGGCCGCGTTGTAGGCGGGGAGTACCACCAGCACACGTTGTCCGTTGATCATAGCAATCGGTTTTAAGAGCTCGTAAAATTTGCTGTAGCAGCAGGGTTATTTTTATAGCACTGAAGTTAAATGGAGTGGTGTGCAAAGTGGCTGCAGGAGCGGGTTTTAAACAATCCGTTTTAGCGAAAACCCCGATGCGTTTTTTGATTTAGGGAGCATGTGTACAAATTGTTATGCATCGGGGTTATGAGATCGGGAGTGCTGTTTATGGTTGCCGTATCAGCGTACCTGTGAAGAGGATAAGGGGATCAGTTGTTTTTTAGGTTTGATGTCTTGCTTCTTCCTGGACAACTGCTGCGTCATATACAGGCAAAAGAAAAACAGGAGGGTCATGGGCAGCAACTGATACCGCATTACCACCGGCGTGGCAAACACGCTGAAGCCAAAATTTACCAGCAGGAAAAAGGCCGCCAGTACAATGCCGCTAACAGGGAAGTCTCTCCAGTAGCGGATCTTCCCTGACACGATGAAGTCCACGAAGCAGATCAGGAAATAGAGATTGAGGATGAAGAAACAGAAGGGGTAATAACTAAAGAAGGCCGCCGCGGCCGCGGGGTTTATCCGCGTATATACGGCAGGGTTATCCAACTCAAACCAGGCGGCCGGGCCGGTAAACATTTCCGGGAGGCCCAGGTTGTAGTTACTGTATTTTTCCAGGTAAGGCAGGAAATAGTTACGGGTGTTCGGCCACAGGTAGTACCGCGCAAAGGGCACCGGGTAGTGCATGATGAGATAGCGGCCATATGCCTTATAAGTGGGTGACACGGCGCCCCAGGCCTGGAAGTTGTCACGGCTGCTGTGTGCCTGGAACTGGTGACTGTTTGCCCACGCTTGCAGGTAAGGCTTCAGGATGGCATTCCGGTTTTTAATGAAGTAAGTGCCTTGTATAGCGGCCAGGTCATCGTCTGTAGGCGCTGCGCGCTGGAAATAGGCCCTGGCGCTATCATCCAGCACCCGCAGTTCCGGGGGCAGCTGGTTATTGTCTACCTGGATATGCCCATACATGTACAGTGCATTATTGGCCAGTTGCCAGCCGCCAAACACGGAAAATTCCGGCGTGCCGGTAATGGCTTTCGTGGCATCCTGCGTGTGTTTGATAAAAGGGAGGATGAAGAGCCATGGCATCACTATCCCCGCCAGCTTTACACGCGGCGTGTAGCCGGAAACGAGGATGGCAAACAGGCTCACTACCGGGTAATAAATGGCCGTGTAGCGGATGGTGAACGCAAGCCCGATCAGCACTGCCTGGAAACAAAGGTTGATGAACGTGGGCTTGTGCAGCATCCAGAGGTATTGGGAAAACAAGATGATACTTACTGCAAAGAACAATGCATCACTGAGCACAAAATTGCAAAGCAATAACAATGCGGGATTAAAGAACAGGAAGATAAATAGCAGCGTTTTATTCACCCCGGACAACTGGAACAGGTAGAGCACTGAGTAGAAAAAATACAGCAGTGAAAACAGCAGCAACACGTACTGGCACAATACCAGGAAATAATCCGATGTGTTGATGCCATGAATGAAATTAAGGAAGGCGGAATAGCCTGTTGGCCAGAGGTTCACGGCCAGGTGCTCGCGGTTGGTGGAAATGTAGCTGGCGGAATCTGAAATAAAATCCGGGAAGGGATACAGCCATTTAAGGAGCAGGAACTGTGCAAAGCCGGCCACCAGGGCAATGATCAGGTACTTCCGGCCCACCTGGTTAATAATGTGTAGCATAAAGGGGCAGCATATGAGTGAAAGAATACGGAATGCTATGCAAGCTGCCCCGGTGAGTACCCGAAGCGTTTTTTAAAGGCCCGGCTGAAGTTCTGGGGCCAGTAACCCAGCGTGTAGGCCAGTTGCTTTACACTGTACTGCTGCTGGTGCATCAGCTGCAACGCCCTGCGCAATTGCTCCTCTTTTCTGTGATGCGCGGCACTGTGGCCATACACCTGCTTAAACCCGTTGTTCATGCGGTACAGGCTCATATCAAATTGTTCGGCCAGTGTTTGGAGGGAAGGCGGGGCGTCGCCGTTTACCAGGCACGCTGCGATGGCGTATACTTTTTCCACATCAACATCCTGCAGGCGCAGGCTTCCGCTGCAAGGGCCTTCCGGCAGTTGATGCGCGGCCGCCCGTACCAGTTGCATTACGATGGCTTCGTTGCTGTACATTGTTTGCTGTGGGTGCAGCAGCATGTCCATCCAGCTCATTACCTCCAGGCCCGCCACCACGTTGTGTTGGCGGCGCAGGTGGGCGCGCGGCGCTGCGTCTTCCTGCAGGAGTGCCTGCAAGGACGGATGATCTTCCGCCAGCCCGGCCAGCAGAGCGGGCGGGAGCAGCACCTGCACAAAGGAAAAAGCCTGCTGCGGGCGCAGGGGCCATTCCATCAGGGTGCGGGGAATGTCCACGATATTATAACCGCGTTCCAGGAAGGTGAGCTTGCCCAATTGTGGTAAGTACAGCTCATGGCTGCGGCGCAGGCCCATATGCAGCATGGTAAGCGGTTCGCTGAGCAGCAACAGCGTGTCCTTTACAAAAGAATAAAAATGACAGATGCGCACCTGGAAGCCGGCCACCGGTATTTCCTGGAAAATAAAATAACTCAGTCCTTCACTGCCGGTATAGCATTGGGTGGAGATACCGGGTAGTACATGATCAGCAGCCACCAGGGGGACATCTGGTATGCAATGCAGTTCGCCATACCTTTTAGAATAAAGTTGGAAGGTCATGGTGTTCCAGGTTTAATGGTGTAGTCCGGGCTAACCAGGGTGATTAAAACAAGGTCCTCAGCTCGTTCATAACGTGGCATTCATGGCAGCATGCACGGGATCAACAGCGTGCTGGCAATTTACAACAACGGGCTGCAAAGCCGCAGCAGTACTGGGTTTGGTTGAATGCGAAATGGCGGCGGGCATTCGCTAAATTGGTACATTGTACTTTGTATAAAAAAGACAACCAGTCCCTTTTACAAGGACTGGTTGTCTTTTTGCATAACGCGCTATTACGGCTATTTTACGTGCTTAGCTACAAATTTGGTCAGGTCGAACATAGATACCTGGTCTTTGCCGTCAAACAGTGGTTTCAGTTTGGCGTCGGCATTGATCATTCTCTTGTTGGCAGGGTCCTGCAGGTTGTGGGCCTTGATGTAGTCCCAGATCTTTTTGGTTACCTCGGTGCGGGGCAAAGGCGTAGTGCCAATTACCGCAGCCAGGGTGGCGCTGGGTGTCAGCGGAGTCATAAAAGCGCTGTTTGCAGCCTTCTTGGGAGCGGCGGCTTTTTTAGGAGCGGCCTCTTTTTTGGCAGCTGCCTTCGGCGCTGCTGCTTTGGAACTTTTTGCCATATGATAAGATCTAATTGGTTAGTGATGATCTAAATATACGAATTTCAAAGGATTATAACCAGGTGTGGCCGGAAAATCCGCTTTTGGCGCGGGTTGCAGGGCTGTTCCCGAGGGGGAATGCCAGGTAGAAGCTCACAGAAGGTCTTCAAAACCAGCTCACTAGCTATGGCAAAACGGCAGTAAAACCAGGGTGGAATTATTTATCCCCAACGCCTGTGCATAACGCTAATTCCCTGGGATCGACAGTTTTTTGAGCCGGTGACGGGCCTTTTCCAGCTTCAGGGCCACCATGCAGTAGGTAATGCCGGCAGAGAGGAAAGAGAGGCCGGTAAAGGTGATCAGGGTTACCGCCCCGGCAGCTGGTACAAACAAAACGCCGATGCCCAGCAACAGGCTCACGGCCCCGCCAAAGATCACCCAGCCGGCGCCGGTGATGTGCAGGTGGCGGCCCTCCAGCCCCAGGCTGATCAGCACCCCGCCCGCATATAAAATGTAAAAACCCACTATAAAAGGCAGCACTGCCGCAGAGATCAGCGGATCGCCCAGCAGGATGAAGCCGATCACTGCGTCCACCACGCCCGATGCCAGCGTCCAGCCCCAGCCGTGCAGGCTTTCCCGGTTAGTGATGGCGAAGGCTACCTTGAAAATGCCACCCATTAAAATGGCCACGCCAAAGAATACAGCCAGGGCAAGGTAACTCTGGGCCGGGTATACGAAAGTAACCACCCCCGCGAGGATGAAAATAATGCCGGTAATGAGCAATAGCCACCAGTTCCTGGTTTCCTGCTCCAATGCTGAAATGATGCCCGCCATAAAAGAATAGTTTAAGTGAAAGATAAAAAAGATTCACCATGAAAACATCTCCTGCGGTGGTTTTGTTTGATATGCTGCAAGGTTGGAATGCAGGCAAGTCCCGGAAGTTGAAAGGGATCAACACAAAAGGGCTGCACCGTTCCAGGTACAGCCCTTTTGTGTAGGTGATAGCGATCGTTTAATGCATGACCAGCGTACTGCCCAGTTGCTCCAGCGATTTACCTTTGGTTTCCGGCATCATCCTCCACACAAACAGCAGTTGCAATACCATCATGCCCATGAAGATCAGGAACAGGTTGCCCAGCCCGATGGTGCTGTTCATCACCGGGAAGGAGAACGCGATCACTGCCGCCAGCACCCAGTGCGTAGTGCTGCCCAGGGCCTGTCCCTTGCCTCGCAACGTGTTCGGGAAGATCTCCGACAGGAATACCCAGATCACCGCGCCTTGTGAGAAGGCAAAAAAGGCAATGTAGGCAAACAGGCAGCTCATAACGGCAACGGGTATACGTGGATCGTTGGACGCGCTTTTATGGAAGAAAGAATAAGCTACCAGTCCCAGGGTGACAATGAGCCCGAAGGAGCCCACCAGCATGAGGGACCTGCGCCCAAACCGGTCAATGAAATTCATGGCCAGCAGCGTAAAGATGAAATTCACAGAACCCACGCCTACGCTGGAAAGCAGGGAGGCTTTCTCGCCAAAGCCCGCTTCGGAAAAAATGCGGGGCGCATAGTATAAAATAGCGTTGATACCGGATAATTGGTTGAAGAAGGCAAACAGTACTGCCAGCATAATAGGGGTTTTGTTCTTCATGGAAAACAGCGGCTCTTTTGCGGCTTGTGCCTGGGTTTGGGCGGTGGCCAGGTCCTGCTGTATTTGCTGCGCCGTAGCCGCCGCGGTGTCTGGGTTAATGACGCGCAGGATGTCCAGCGCAGCGTTGGTATCCTGCTTGTGCTGAATGAGCCAGCGGGGGCTTTCGGGCACGGTTCTCAGCAGCACCAGGAAGAGGAGGGAAGGCACGGCCTGTACGCCCAGCATAATGCGCCAGGGCTCTTTACCAATGTCGCCTACCAGGTAGTTGGAGAGATAAGACATGAGGATGCCCAGTACGATATTGAACTGGAAAAGCGCCACCAGCCTGCCCCGGCGCTCCGCCGGTGCAATCTCTGAAATGTAGATGGGAGCTGTAACGGAAGAGGCGCCTACACCTAGTCCGCCTGCAAAGCGGAAGAACAGGAAAGCATACCAGTTGGTAGAAAATGCGCTGCCCAGCGAAGAAATGAGGTACAATGCGGCAATGATGTAAAGGGTTTTCTTACGGCCCAGCGCATCAGACGGGAGCGCGCCCATGAGGGAGCCGATCACGGTGCCGATGAGGGCAATGGAGATGGTGAAGCCATGCTCCACTTCAGAAAGCTGCCAGTACTTTTGAATGAACTGCTCTGCCCCGGAGATCACTGCGGTGTCGAACCCAAAGAGGAAGCCGCCCAGTGCAATGACAATGGACCAGAGAAATACACGTTGTTGTTTCATGTGGTGGGAGTGGAATTTTTTAGTAAAGAATAAGCGTGGTCAGGGATTGAAAATAATAAAATAAAGAGGAATGTGGGGTGTTTTTCGGAGCGGTAGAAGGCACAGGGAAAAACAAGCGGGACTTACTATACATCCCGGGGCCGGACTGCACTTTCCTTGCTGGGCAGGGCTCATTACCTGGAACTGGGCACTAATAAAGTTGTATTATTTGGTAACATCGGAGAAAAGCTGCCTGCCTGGATGCAGGCAAGCTGCAGATTATTGCTTCCTCCCCTTAGGCGCCTGGTATTCTAAAATATCCCCGGGCTGGCACTCCAGTATCCCGCAGATCATTTCCAGCGTGGAAAAACGGATGGCCTTGGCCTTGCCGGTCTTCAGGATAGACAGGTTGGCCAGCGTAATACCCATTTTTTCAGACAGTTCCGTGAGCTGCATTTTGCGCCTGGCCAGCATCACGTCCAGGTTTACAATGATCGGCATGTTATACAGTTAATTGTTGTTCTGAATAGATTTCTTCCCCACGGCGAAACAGCACGGCCAGGCAAAGCAGGAGCAGGCCCATGATAATGCCGCTGCCTACCTCGATCTCCAGGCTCACCCTGATGCCACGGCCTGCCGGGAACATGCCGTTGCAAAAATGCTGGAACAAAGCGTAGTACACGATCTTCAGCACATCCACGCCAATAAATACCAGCGCTATGTTGCGGATACGCCGGCCCACCTGCCCGGGAAATGGTTCATCTTCACTCACCTTCCGGAACACCTGCCGCAACAGCCATAGCCCGTAAATGACGGCCATGCCCTTTGCACAGCTAAACAACAGGATGAGCATACCCAAAGGGCTGAAGTAAAAAGCAGACAACCGGTAGTGAGCTCCCGGTTGCTCCCGGATAGCCACGCGCGCACCGGCCGGCATGGAAATGGTGTCCGGTTGGTGCCTGGCAGCTGCCTGGCCAAACAGCTGCACCGGGGCGCTCACGGAGAGCCCGTCCGGTACACCACCCGCCCGGGGGTCTCCCTTTTCAGTGGACAGGGTATAAATGAAAAAAGCTACTGCCAGCACGGCCAGTACAACGGAGGCATTTAAACAGAGGCGTACCCCGGTGCCTACCACGCTGAATAATCTCTTGGAGCGCATAACATTTGTTTTAGTCTGTCAAAGCTATTTATTGTTTTTCGATAAACAAAATAAATTTATTGTTTTTCGATAAATATGTATCAAGAAACGATGACCGGCAAATCTATTACCTTTGCCGCATGGATTATTTCAAAAAGCAGCTGGAACTCCTGCAACTGGAACGGGAAGAAGACAAGAACGCCTATCAGTTACTCATTGCATCGTCGTCTGTGGCGGACCGCCGCGCAGCCGGCATGGCCTGGTATCCCATCGCCATCCGCGATACTGAACTGGGCCGCGGTGATTACCTTACCGTGGAAGCAGAACGCACCACCCACCAGGACGTTGCACACCAGCTGCGCTTTGGCGTATCCGCCGCCTTATTCTCTAACCATGATCCCAAAAACGACCGCCTGGAAGGCACCATCACCTGGCAAAGCGGTAACCGACTGAAGCTGACCCTGCGCACGGATGAATTGCCGGACTGGGCGGACAACGGGAAGCTGGGCATAGACCTGCTGTTTGACGACAACAGTTACGATGAAATGCAGTCCGCGCTCAAGGAAGCGGAAATCCGCAAGGATAAAGGCAATGAAGGCCACCTCATTAAAGTACTGCTGGGTGAAAAACCTGCCACTTTCCACCATGAACTGGTCACCTATCATCTTCCCCAGCTCAATGCTTCCCAGCAGGCGGCCGTGGAAAAGATTATTGCTGCCAATGAAATTGCCATCGTGCATGGCCCTCCCGGCACAGGAAAAACCACCACGCTGGTGCAGGCTATCAAAGCCTTGTGGAAACTGGAGCACCTGCCCATCCTGGTAGCAGCACCCAGCAACACGGCGGTAGACCTGCTCAGCGAGCGGCTTTCCGCGGAAGGGCTGAATGTACTGCGCATAGGCAATCCTGCCCGTGTGTCAGCACATCTGATGTCGCTTACGCTGGATGCCCGCATTGCGGAGCACACCAGCATGAAGGAGATCCGCGCCCTGAAAAAACAGGCCAATGAATTCCGTGACATGGCGCATAAATACAAGCGTAATTTTGGCCGGGCGGAACGCGAGCAGCGCAAAGCCCTCTTCACGGAAGCCCGCAATATCATGAAAACTGTAAGCGATACAGAGCAATACATCATAGACGATGTAATAGCCCGCGCCCAGGTGATCACCACCACGCTGGTGGGCGCTAATCACTACACGGTGCGCAACCTCCAATATAAGACCGTGGTGATAGACGAAGCTGGCCAGGCGCTGGAACCTGCCTGCTGGATCCCCATCCTCAAAGCAAAAAAAGTAATACTGGCAGGCGATCACCAGCAACTGCCGCCCACCATCAAATCGAATGAAGCAGCGCGCCGCGGCCTCAGCACCACCTTGCTGGAAAAGTGTGTAGCACTGCACCCGGAGGCGGTGGTGATGCTGGAAGAGCAGTACCGTATGCACGCCACCATTATGGGGTATGCTGCTGCTTCGTTTTACAACAGCCAGCTGCGTGCGCACGCCTCTGTGGCGGAACATACCCTGTTCACCGACGATTCGCCCCTTGCTTTTATCGACACGGCCGGTTGTGGCTTTGAAGAAAAGCAGGATGGCACCAGCACGACCAATCCTGAAGAAGCGGCTTTCCTCTTCAAACACCTGGGCCGCCTGGCGGTGGAGCTGGATACGCATTATCCCGTGGACCAGTTTCCCAGCATTGCCGTGATCTCCCCGTACAAACAGCAGGTAACGCTGCTGAAAGAACAGCTGCAACACGCGCCGGACCTGCATAAATATGGCAACCGGATCTCGGTAAACACGATCGACAGCTTCCAGGGCCAGGAGCGCGACATTGTATACATCAGCATGACCCGCAGCAATACGGAAAACAAGATCGGTTTCCTGGCAGATATCCGGCGTATGAACGTGGCCATGACCCGCGCCCGTAAAAAACTGGTGGTGGTAGGGGATAGTGGTACGCTTTCCCAACTGCCCTTCTACGCAAATTTTATTACCTACGCAGAGCAGCACAATGCTTACCTCAGCGCATGGGAATTTATGGATTAAGACAGCACCTTTTCACGAAAACGTTTTCGTGCAGGCGGATGGCCCTCCGGCCAGTATCCATGCGGGTTTGCGTACCGGAAGGGCCATTGCAGGAATGAAATTTAACGAGTAGATTTAACCATTACTAACAAACCGTTCCATGCGTAAGCTTTTCGTATATACCACCACGTTATTACTGCTTTCCCTGGCAGCATTGGCCCAGCAAAAAAATAAGCCTGCTTTCAAGGTGCTGGCGTTCTTCACCGCAAAGAACGACCTGGCCCATATCAGCTACGTGCACGAAGCCAACAAATGGTTTCCTGCAGCGGCCGCAAAGTATCACTTCCAATACGACTCCACCAACGATTGGTCCAAGCTCAATGCAGATACCCTGTCCCAATACCAGGTGGTGCTCTTCCTGGATACCCGCCCTGAAGTACCCGCGCAGCGTGCGGCTTTCCGGCAGTACATGGAAAAGGGCGGAGGCTGGATAGGCTTCCACTTTGCCGCCTTTGGCCTTACCCCCAGTGATGTGCCCCAGAACTGGGACTGGTTTCACAATACCTTCCTGGGCTCCGGTCAGTTTGTAAGCAATACCTGGCATCCCACGCCGGCCATCCTGCGCGTGGAAGACGCCAAAAGCCCGGTGACAAAGGGCTTGCCCCCTACTTTTAAAACAGCCCCCAATGAATGGTACCGCTGGGAGCACGACCTGCGTAAAAATCCCGGCATTGATATCCTCCTGGCGGTAGACAGCAGCAGCTTTCCCCTTGGCACCGGCCCCAAGCCGCAGGAGATCTGGCACAGCGGTTACTACCCGGTGGTGTGGACCAACCGGCATTTCCACATGGTATACATTAACATGGGCCATAATGATATGGATTATGATGGCGGCACCAACCGCCAGTTATCGTCCACTTTCTCCAGCCCGGACCAGGATAAAATGCTGATCAATGCCCTGTTTTTCGTAGCAGGGGTAAAACATTAACGTATGGCGCAGGAAACGCCTCCGCTGATCGTTACGCTGGAGCTGGATGGGGCTGCACACCAGTTCTTCACAGCACAGCGTACCCGGTATTTTCCTGCGCATACCAATTACCTGGAGGCCCATCTTACTTTGTTCCATCACCTGCCCGGAAATAATGCGGAAGTGATGGACATCCTGGCGCGGGAAGCCGCCGGTCCGCCGTTTTCACTGGCCGTGACCGGCCTGCATAATATGGGTAACGGGGTAGCCTATACGTTGCAATCAGATCACCTGCAGCGGCTACACCGCCGCTTGCAGGAAGCGCTGCGGCCATGGCTCCTCCACCGGGACCTGCAGCCCTGCTGGCCCCACATCACCATCATGAATAAGGTTACGGCTTACAAAGCGCTGCGCACCTGGGCGGAGTTGTCTGGCGGGTTCCGGCCCTTCCGCGTGGAAGCATGGGGACTGGGCTACTGGCATTACCACAAAGGAGCCTGGGAAGCGGCAGGTAACATGCCTTTTACGCAACCTGGCGGGAGCCCATGAAGCGGCACGGGTATGTAAAAAGCGGCAGGCGGCGCGCCTGGAAACGGGCGCAGGTCAGTGAAGCGGCATAGGTGCGCCGGGAACGGCTCAGGGCCGGTGTTTCACCAGGTGCAGGTAGAGTTGGTTATTGTTCCTTGCAAAACCGGCGTTCTCAAAAAAACCGGCTGCCACCATATTGCCGGGGTGTGCTTCCAGTTCCATACCGGCAAAACAGGGATCCCCTTTTTCAGCATTTATCAGCGCGTGGATAAACTGGCTGGCAACAAAGCGGCCCCGGAACTCGCGACGGATAAACAGTTCGTCCATGCCCAGCATTAACCCACCGTATTCATCGCTCCAGAAACGGAATACAATGGCATAACCGATCACGGTTTCAGGGTTCTCAATCATCAGTACGGCGCCCATGTTAGGATTTTCTTCATAGAACCGGATAGTGGCAACGATCCTGTTCTCCGCCCTGTCTTTGCGGCTTTGGATTTCCTGGTACAGCAGCATAGAGAGGTTGGTCAACTCTTCCGCGTCCATGAGACTTGCCTTTCTGTGTGAAGTCTTCATTATAAAAATGCGGTTTAAAAACGTGTTGGAAAAAGTACGTGGAGACGGCCTGCAAACCGGGCAACAAATTGAAAAAGGTAAATGATGATCTGTGTACGGGTGGTGTTGTGCAAAAGAAAAGGGCCACAGGGGTGAACAGTCCTTGCAGCGCCGGGTCCTGCCTTTTATTAAATGGGTTGGTTGTCTGTTTAGTTTACAGTTTCAAAACTATCAAGTGCACCAGCGGTGCGCAATGGAGATCCTGTTGCTACTGTTGTATATTTTATTGTTTTTACCGTGGGCGGCATCCCTTTACCCGTTTGTTTTTGCTGGTATAAATCATGCTTATCCTGGTAGAATGGATCGCTTTGCGGAGCGGTCTGCATGCATTTATTAGCATGGCACAACTTCTTTCATCAACCAATGTTCCGCGGGTATAGTTATCCCGTAACGACCGCATATGCGATACTTGGTTTTCCAGTTAATTACATTGCTACGGTCTGTATACCAGCATCGCTACTGGCCGGCAGATGCCGGTAGGCTGTACGCTGCCGGTGCCGGTTGCGCTTTGCCTGGAGATCAACCAGGAGGTGCTGATCAGTATTCTGCCGGAAGAAGCGGATGGACAGGCCTGCCTGCGCATGCAGGCGGCGGGCCTTCCAGGCAGACCCGGTAGCCCTGGTGGGGCGGGACCATTTTGGCATGCTGCTGATGCCAGGAACAGGCGCCGGGTGATGATGTGTCTGTCTGACACGATTAAATGGCGGACTGGAATGCCTTACCGGTAAGCATTCTGGCAGAATGCAGGGAACTGTTGTATAAGTAGTTATATTTGCCCTGACTACACAACATTTTTTGATTTTTGAACACCTGTTTAAATGCACCTATAGGCAGGAAGTGTGAGGATCCATTGTAATAACCCGCCTTGTTTTTTTGAGAGACCAACATCATTGTATGCGAAAGAAGATCCTGATAGTAGAAGACGAGCTGATTGTAGCGGGTGACCTCCGGTTGCTCCTGGAACGCTCCGGCTACGAGGTTTGTGGCATTGCCCGCTCTGTGCAGCGTGCCCGGGAAACGTTGCCCGTGGCCAGGCCGGACCTGGTGCTGCTCGATATTTATCTTAAAGGGGACCTTACCGGGATAGACCTGGCCAGGGATTTGAATGAGCTGCGTATTCCTTTCGTTTATCTTTCTGCCAATTCCAACCAACAGGTATTGGAAGCGGCAAAGCTTACCCAGCCTTATGGATTTATTGTAAAGCCTTTCCGCGAGAAAGATGTGCTGGTGACGCTGGATATTGCCTGGTACCGCTATGAGATAGACCGGCAGGTACAAGGCATGCCGGCCCGTGCGCCACAAGCCGCACCGCCGGCCCCTTTGGAAGCGCCCCCGGCCCCTGTACCGGCGGCATCTGTTACGCAGCCTTTATCGCTCCCCAATTTCGACGGCATCATTGGTGCCAGTGACGGGATGCTGGATGTATTTGAACTGATCCGCCAGGTGGCCCCGCTGGATACGTCTGTACTGGTACTGGGGGAAAGCGGTACCGGCAAGGAAGGTGTGGCCAACTGCATTCACCAGCGCTCTTCCCGCCGCGGTAAGCCTTATGTAAAGGTGAACTGTGCCGCCCTGCCGCCAAACCTCATAGAATCCGAGCTGTTTGGACATGAAAAAGGATCCTTTACCGGCGCGGTGGAAAAACGCATCGGCAAGTTTGAAAAGGCCAATGGCGGCACCATCTTCCTGGATGAAATAGGAGAGATGCCGGCAGATATGCAGGTGAAGCTGCTGCGTGTGCTCCAGGAAAGGGAGATAGAGCGCATTGGGGGCAATGGCCCCATCAAGGTGGATGTGCGCGTAATAGCGGCTACCAACCGTAACCTGGAAAAAGAGATTGCCCAGGGTAATTTCCGCCTGGACCTGTATTACCGCCTGCACGTATTCCCCATTGAAATACCGGCCCTGCGTGAGCGCCGCGAAGATATTCCCCTGCTGGTGCAGTACTTCGTTCAGTTCCACGCCAGCCGCGTGGGCCGGGTGATAGACCAGGTAGATCCTGCGGTAATGCGCGCACTGGAAGCCTACCCCTGGCCGGGCAATGTGCGGGAGCTGCAAAACCTCATTGAGCGCAGCGTGTTGCTCAGCAAGGGCAATATCCTCAAAGAAGTGGCCCTGCCCAACCAGCCTTACGAGCAGGCGCGCAGAACACCGGCGCCACAACAAACGGACGATGCTGCCGCCGTAAAAACCATCGTGGAGATAGAGCGCGAACATATCATAGAGGTGCTGAAGAAATGCAATCACCGCATTTCCGGCCCCGGTGGCGCCGCAGAGCTGCTCAATCTTCCGCCCAGTACCCTTACTTCCAAAATGAAGAAGCTGGGCATTGTAAAGAGGCATACCACCTGATCCGCAACACTGGCCTGTGTTTTTCCTGGTGATCCATGGATACAGGGTTTCCCGCAGGCCAGTGTTTTTCTGGTCACCTGTAACTCACCTGGCTTTCCCACGGGCCTCTCTATCCTAAATATCCATAGCTTTCCGGCTTTTGTCCATGGCAGGTGGCGGCCGGCCATTTTATCTTTGCACCCGTTAACCCTCTTGCATACCCGCTCCCGAAAACGCCATAACATTTCGCAAGCCCTTTCGCTAATTCACGATATATCGCAAATCTTAATGCACTGGCTTATCTGCAAGTTATTGTAAGTCAATTATTTAACGGTTTGGCAAGCTGTTTGGCTAATAGATCATCGAATTGACTCACCTAAAACTTTGCATCGTGATTACACAGTTATCAAAACCAGTTACGGCGTACAGGAACATTGTCGCCAGCCCGGCCCCCGGCACGGACAAAAAAATGTCGTTCGAGGTCAGCAACCTGTCAGACTTCCTCCGGGAAAGAGCTGCACAGCAGGTGAACGCTTACCGCCATGATTGCTTCATGGTGCTTTGGGTACGCCAGGGCTCCGGCGTGTACCAGATAGACATGAACCGTTATGAGATCAAGGCAGACACTGTGTACTTCCTGGCGCCGGGACAGATAGACGTGTTGCAGGCCAGCGAAGATCTGGATGGTTATGTGATCAGCTTCAGCAACGAATTCCTGAACCTGTATGAAAACAATTTCGACCTGCTGTTCAATACCGGTTTGTATTACACCCTGCCATATTCCCCTTTCATTAAAGTGCAGGGCGAAGACATGGTGGCAGAACTGGAACACATGGTGCTGAAAATGATAAAAGAATACCGTGGCGGTCACCGCCTGCGTGCAGAAGTGCTGCGGGGCAACCTGAAGCTGTTCCTCATCTACCTGATCCGCCAGGATGAAAACGCCGCTTATTCTTACCCCACCAAAAAGTTTGAACTGGTAAAACGTTTCCTGCAACTGCTGGAAAAGGATTTTGCCACCAAGAAACTGGTGACCGACTATGCAGATGAACTGGCGGTAACCCCCAGCTATCTCAATATCATTGTGAAAAAAGTGTCTGGTTTTCCCGCCAGTTTTCACATCCAGCAGCGCATTATCATGGAAGCAAAACGCCAGGCTTTTTATGCGGATATGACCATGAAAGAGATTGCCTATGACCTGGGTTTTGATGATATAGCCCACTTTAGCAAATACTTTAAGAACGTTGCTGGTACCAGCTTTACGGACTTTAAGAAAGAGGTGCAAACTCATTTGTGTCTCTAAGGGAATTCAACTTGAAATGTACAAGTTGAATGTGTGAATGTCAATTGCCAGGAGACTGTAGATCGTTTAATTTTGTATTGCACTGTTAGGAAAGCTTTTCATTATAGTAATGGGAAAAATTACGCATGGAAAAGCGATTACGACAGGAAATAAAGTAAAAGATTGGCAGTATATAGAACGGATCAGTATAGCAGTAAGGCGCAATGACGCAATAGACCGGATGTAAACAAATGCGAATAAAAGGAACGAAGAAGCGTTAGCACGGATCAAAGGATCAACAGGAAGGGCCTGGAAGGCATGCCCGGCGTGTAAGGTGGTTAGGAATGGTTACATAATTATTTAGCGCCGGGCGTCTTTCAGGGATCACAACGGGTTATTTTTTTTGACAGGTTAGACAGCTCCGCCTGTTTTAATGGAAATGGTGGCGTGGAGGCAAGATTATAAACAGGAGGTTTTTTTAGAAAGGTTTTAATGATCAAGGCAACAAGGCCCGGTTCTTTTGATGGACCGGGCCTTGTTGCGTTTACGGATGGGTGGGGGGTGTTACTTTTTTCCTTATGAGTTGATGAAGATCCTCGCCTCCAAAATCGTTATCGTAGTAATAAAGCGTATCGTTTTCGAGGGACACCCTTTTGAGCAAGTCACTGTCTGGTACAAAATCACCACCGGTAGGAACCAGGAGCTCGTCCATCACCTGCTCCCATTTTTTGTTTTTGAAGGTGTAGGTGCTGAACCAGTAGGTATTGCCATTTTGCGGTTCCATAAATACACTGAAGTCATCGGCATTATCGTGATTCAGGTCTCCTTCCGGTACCAGCCGGGCTTCGCAGCAGCCAATGGGCAGTGCGGGAATAGTGGTGTCTGAAAAGTGTACTTCAAAGGCGCCCGGGGAGCCGTTTTCCATCGGGTTACCACGCTGGCGCACTGTGCGCACCGTAAAGGCCATCTCCGTTTGCCCGTCCCCGTTAAAGTCACCGTTCAGCGTGTCGGTGAAGGGAACGTCATAATCGGAAAATGTAGTGTCCCACGCCGGGTCATCATCACTGGGAGCATTAGCAGCGGGCGTGGTATCTGCAACGGGTGGGGGAGTGGCAGGTGTACTTTGCACAGGCGCCGTTTGTACATGGCAGCAGCAAAACAGGACCAGCGCCGCCAGGGTTAATTTTTTCATGCATAGGGATTTCGGCAAAAATACAAAAGCCGGGCAAACACCCGGCCTGGTATCCTAAGAAATAAATTGAATATAAAATTTTTGATTTCCCGGCACCTGGAAATTGAAGCTGCTTTGAACTTGGAAATTGAAACCTGGAAATTATTTCTTCTTCGCGCCCCGTTTCTTCGGCTTCCCGTACTTGGCTTGCATTTTTTCCTTGTGGCTCACCTTTACATTCACCTTCCTGTTCTTCGCCTTTTTCTCGTGGAAGGCCGCCCCGCGCGGTTCTGCTTTGGGTTGACGGATCTCAATATTGGGCACCACAAACTTAGGTGGCATTTCAGATTCAATGAGTACGTTGGAGATCTCCAGGTCTGCCGGCAACGGCTTCACGGGGATCTGGTAATTCATCAGCGCTTCAATTTTGTCCACCAGCGGTTGTTCCTTTCCGGTTTTGAAAAGAATAGCTACCCCGGGCCTGTCTGCACGGCCCGTACGGCCTATGCGATGGATATAATCTTCCGGTACTTCCGGCGCATCCAGGTTGATCACGTGGCTTACTTCCGCCACATCCAGGCCACGGGCAATGATGTCTGTGGCAATGATGAAACGGTACGTACCATCCTGGAATTGCTTCACGGTATTGAAACGGTGGTTCTGTTCCTTATTGGAATGGATCACCCCCACCTTGCCGGGGAATTTGGGCTCCAGCTTTTCATACAGCTCATCCGCCAGGGCTTTGGTAGCGGCAAACACCAGCACCTTGCTCATGCCGGCATCTTCCTGCAGCATTTTTTCCAGCAGGTTCACTTTCGTGTTGAAATTGGGCACATCGTAGGCCACCTGCTGTATGTTAGCCAGGGGAGAGCCTGCGGGTGCGGCTTCCACGGTAATGGGATCGTTGAAGAAAGTTTTGATAATGGCCTGCACGTCTTCTGTGATGGTGGCGGAGAACATGGTGTTCTGGCGCCGGGCGGGCAGCAGGTCCAGCACATGCTTGATCTGCGTGCGGAAGCCCAGGTTCAGCATTTCATCCACTTCATCGATCACCACCTTCTTAATGCCTTTCATTTTCAGGGCGCCGCTCAGGATCAGGTCTACCAGGCGGCCGGGCGTGGCCACCACGATGTCTATTTTTTCCTTGGCGCGCTCCATCTGCGGGTTCATATTCACGCCACCGTAAAAACCTTCCGTTACCACCCGCATGTAGGGGGTAAGCTGGTAAATGGAGTCTACTACCTGGGCCACCAGCTCACGGGTGGGCACCATGATGAGCACGGTAGGGTATTTTTCCTTGGAAAACTGCCATTGGCGCAAAATAGGCAGCAGGTAGGCAAAGGTTTTACCCGTGCCCGTCTGCGCAATGCCGCATACATCGCGGCCAGACATCATCGCCGAAAAAGCCCGGTGCTGGATGGTGGTAGGCGTAGTGAAGCCCAGTTCATCCAGGGCAGTGAGCAACGGCTTGTTGAGATTGAGATCTGCGAACGTCATAGCCGGCAAAGGTAACGCTAAATTTTAATGTCGTACTTTTGTGCGCTAAAACCACCGATTTGAGCGCCGAAGTTTTTTTGATCACTCCTCCTTTCACGCAGCTGAACACGCCTTACCCGGCCACCGCCTACCTGAAAGGATTTCTCAACACCAAACAGGTCTCTTCTTTCCAGAGCGACCTGGGGATAGAGGTGACCCTGGCTTTGTTTTCCCGGCAAGGCCTGGCGGCGCTGTTTGCCAGGATCAATGAAACACCGGCCGCCCAGTGGTCTGAAAACGCACAGCGTATCCTGGTGCTGCAGGATGACTACCTGCAAACCGTTGATGGGGTGATCAGCTTCCTCCAGGGCAAAAACCCCACCCTGGCCCATCTCATCGCCAAACGGAATTTCCTGCCGGAAGCCTCCCGCTTTGCCCAGCTGGACGATCTGCACTGGGCCTTTGGCACCATGGGCACGCAGGACCGGGCCAAACACCTGGCCACCATGTACCTGGAAGACCTGTCGGACCTGATCATGGAATGCGTGGACCCGCACTTTGGTTTTAGCCGCTACGCGGAAAAACTGGGCCGCTCTGCCAACAGTTTTGATGAACTGCACAACGCCCTGCAACAGGACAATACTTTTGTAGACGATATTCTCCTGGGCATCCTGGCCCGGCATATGGAAAGGCTGCAACCCGGGCTGGTGGCGGTTTCTATTCCTTTTCCGGGCAACCTGTATGCCGGTTTCCGCTGCGCGCAATGGATCCATCGCCATTATCCTGGCGTGAAAGTGGCCATGGGCGGTGGTTTTGCCAACACAGAACTCCGCTCCGTCAGCGATCCCCGCGTGTTTGAGTACTTTGATTTCATTACCCTGGATGATGGAGAAGCCCCGGTAGAAAACCTGCTGAAGTACCTGCGGGGTGAAATACCCGTGGACCAGCTGAAACGCACGTTCCTGCTGCAGGATGGGAAAGTGACCTACATTAACAATCCCTCCTGCAGTGATTACAAACAGGGGCAAACCGGCACCCCGGATTACCGCGACCTGCTACTGCATGATTACATTTCTGCCATTGAAGTGGTGAACCCCATGCACAGCCTCTGGAGCGACGGGCGCTGGAACAAGCTCACCATGGCCCACGGCTGCTACTGGGGCAAGTGTACTTTCTGCGATATTTCCCTCAACTACATACAACATTACGAGCCCCTCACCGCCAGCATGCTATGCGACCGGATGGAGACCATTATTGCGCAGACGGGGCAGAACGGATTTCACTTCGTGGATGAAGCAGCGCCGCCCGCCCTCATGCGTGCCCTGGCGCTGGAGATCATCCGCCGCAAGCTCACCGTGAGCTGGTGGACCAATATCCGCTTTGAAAAGAGCTTCACCCGCGACCTTTGCCTGCTGCTCAAAGCCAGTGGCTGCATTGCCGTGTCTGGCGGGTTGGAAGTGGCCTCAGACCGCCTGCTGGCCCTTATCCAGAAAGGCATTACCGTGGCCCAGGTGGCGCGCGTGAACCGCAATTTTACAGAAGCCGGCATCATGGTGCACGCGTACCTGATGTATGGTTTTCCCACGCAGACCATGCAGGAAACCATTGATTCCCTGGAAATGGTGAGGCAAATGTTCCAGCAGGGGATCTTACAGTCCGCTTTCTGGCACCAGTTCACCATGACAGCCCACAGCCCGGTAGGCCTCGATCCGGAAGCCTTTGGCGTGAAGCGGATATCTGGCCCGGACGGCAGCTTTGCAAACAATGACCTGGAGCATGAAGACCCCCAAGGCGCGGACCATGCGGAGTTTGCCTTCGGCCTCAAAAAATCACTTTACAATTATATGCACGGCGCCTGCTTTGACCACCCGTTGCAGAAGTGGTTTGAGTTCAAAGTGCCCAGGACCACGGTGGCCCCGGACTTTATCCAAAAGGCGCTGCAGGAAGAGGAATATACCAGTGCCAGGCCCACTTCCAAAGTAGTGTGGCTGGGCCGCCAGCCTGCGCTGGAAACGGTAACAAAAACCAAGAAGGGCAACTCCTGGGAAGTGGATTCGCTTACATTCCAAAGCCGCAAGGAAACCGTGAATATCAAAGTAGATGTACCGAAAGGCCAGTGGCTGGCTGGTATGCTGGCAAAGTTGTCGGGGCATGGCAACAAAACCTATACTTACCAGGAAGTGAAAGAAAGTTATGAAGCCGCGGGCCTGGAAGATTTTGAACTTTTCTGGGATAATAAACCGGTGAACGGGCTCCAGAAATTCGGGTTGCTGCGTTTGTAGCAGATAGGCCATGGCGGCGCGGTACAGCGTCGCATCAAAAACAGCGAAGTGTAAAAAATGCTATGTATTTTTGCAAGGTGATCCCTCCCGCAAAAAGAACTGCAATGCACAATAAAAAAATAAATCCCCTCCTCAAGATCAATGAGAGCACCGGTTTCAGCAACCTGGCCGATGTGCATGGAAACCGTTTCCTGAACCGGGACGGCACCTACAACCTGCGCCGCGAAGGCCGGCGGTTCTGGGACCGTTTCAGCGTGTACCATGCGTTGCTCAGTTTACCATCGTATAAGTTCGGGCTGTTCATCCTGGTGGCCTACTTCAGCATCAACCTCATTTATACCGCGCTGTACCTGCTCATTGGCATAGACCAGTTGCAGGGCATAGCTGCTACCACACCGTGGGGTATTTTCAAAGAAGCCTTTTTCTTTAGTACAGAAACCTTTACCACCGTGGGGTACGGCCGGGTGAACCCCGTGGGCGATGGCGCCAATATGGTGGCCGCTTTGGAGGCAATGAGCGGATTCCTGTCCTTTGCCATTGCCACGGGCCTCATTTATGGCCGCTTTACCAAGCCCAGGGCCCACCTGGCTTTCAGCGACTACGCGGTAGTAGGGCCTTATGATGAGAAGGCTGCGCTCATGTTCCGCTTTGTAGGCTGCAAAGACGAACACTCCCTCAGTGATGTAACCGTGCAGGTGAATATAGCCATGCTGGCCGAGAAGAACGGCAAGCAGGTGTACCAGTACTATGAATTGAAACTGGAACGCAATAAGATAGAGAACCTGCCCATGAACTGGACCGTAGTGCATCCTATTGATGATGAAAGCCCGTTGCAGGGCTTTACGGAGGAAGACCTGAAAGCGGCGGATGTGGAGCTGTACGTGATGATCCGCGGCTTCAGTGACGTGTATTCCAGTTACGTCTTGCAGCGTACCTCATATACGTTTGATGAGATCAAATTTGGGAGAAAATTTGTGCCAATGTACCGCGAAGAAGGAATGGAAACGGTATTGGAAATGCACAAGCTGAGTAAAACAAAGGAAGCGCCGGTGATGGTGCTGGACGAGAAGTGAATGTGGTAGGTGTTGGGTCTTAAGTCTTAGGTCTTAGGTCTTAGGTCTTAGGTCTTAGGTCTTAGGTCTTAGGTCTTAGGTCTTAAGGGGTGGGGCGGCAAGGTGCGGATTTTAATGTAAAATAACAAGGGAGCTGCGTCATACACTGACACAGCTCCCTTGCTCGTTTATGGGTGACTATTGCGCGTTACTATCCAATATCCTTACCAGCATTTTTCGGGTATCTTCCATTGGCCTGCTGGAGCGCAGGATGGTGCTTTGCAGGATGGTGCCTTCAATAAGGTTGAAGATCATTTCTGTAAGCTCATGCAGTTCCTGCTTGGGAAAAGGCGGGCTTTTGAGCATGTACAACTGCTGCTTGATGAAGCCTTTGATGGCCAGTTTATGTCCCTGGATAATGGCCAGTGCTTCTTCGTTAATGTCTGGCAGTTCATAAGCCATGCGGGAAAAAGCGCAGCCTTTGTAGTGACGGTTTTCCAGGGTTTGCTTCCGGTAATCAAACAGGCCGATCAGTTTTTCACGGCCTTCCTCCATCTTTTCTGTATAAGCCAGCAGGTTGTTATACCAGTTGATCTTATGGCTCTGCAAGTACGCATTCAGCACCAGTTCTTTCGATGCAAAATGCTGGTACAGGCTGGCTTTTGCAATGGCTGCCTCTTCGATGATCTGGTTGATCCCCGTAGCCTGGTATCCCTGTTCGTAAAACAACCGGGCCGCCGTTTCCAACACCCTTTCTTTAACTCCTGCTGTTCTCATAATGTAAAGGTACATGTTTTTTACCAGACACAGACAGGTCTGTATGGAGTGTTTATTTTCTACCATTATTTGTTTTTTCCAGGGAATGCCTGCAACTTTGCGTCACAAATCTTTTACTCATCCGTAAACAACAGGAGGGTAATTATGCTTGAACTTTCCGCACATATCGCTTAGTTGGCACTTGCCGGTTGTACCCGAACCGGTCTTTTCCTTTATTTAAATAAAAGGTTAGCACAAGTGAACGCCTGCAGTTGCAGCGCGGCTCATTGCTGCACGTAATTATCCCCGCCAGCTGCATTTTCCCAAACAAGATCCTTCACCCGTGCTGCTTTGTGCAGCCGCAAACTTATTGGTTATGCTTTGTTTATGCTTTGGCCCACAGCGGCCCACGGACCCGTATTTATTTGTAAACATTCAATTCGTGCAGACGCTTTATGAAAGCTGGCATTCCCTTAAAAACACTGAGCAGGATCGGCTACACCACAGATGTGAGCCGCAGTCTTGCCATTAATATCATAGCCCGGCATTGCAAACATCACAGCCGGGAACAACTGCTGCAAACCTTGCAGCAGGTACAAGAAGATCCCGCAGCGTGGAAGGACCATGCCGCCTGGGCCCCGCTGGCAGCGCATTTCCTGCCAGATGCGGATGAACAGGCTTTTACTGAATACGACCTGCGCGCCACTGCGGTGGCCTGTAAAACATATGGGGGTAAGCAGATAGATAGCAATGCCAAACAGCAGATGCAGCTAGCCCTGCAACTGCCCATTGCCCTGCAGGGCGCGCTCATGCCGGATGCACATGGTGGCTACGGCCTGCCCATAGGCGGCGTGCTAGCCACGGATAATGCCGTGATCCCGTATGCGGTAGGCGTAGACATAGGCTGCCGCATGGCCCTCACCATTTTTGGAGAGAACGACAAATACCTGGTGCGCTATGCGCATCGACTGAAAGAAGCGCTGGGCGAGCATACCCACTTTGGAATGGAAGGCAGCCTGGCACAACGCCAGGAGCATGCGGTGATGGATGATCCGTTGTTCAACAGTTCCGCCCTGGTGAAATCCTTACAGGGCAAGGCTTACCGGCAGCTGGGTACCTCCGGTGGTGGTAACCACTTCGTGGAATTTGGCAGTATCGAGTTGTATGAAGGCAACTCGCTTTCATTGCCCGCAGGGCAGTACACCGCGCTGCTGTCGCACAGTGGCTCCCGTGGCCTGGGGGCGGCTATCGCCATGCATTACAGCCAGCTGGCGCAGCAGGTTTGTAAACTGCCCAGGGAAGCCCAAAACCTGGCCTGGCTGGATATGCAAAGCGAAGAAGGGCAGGCCTACTGGGCGGCCATGACGCTGGCGGGCAATTATGCCAAGGCATGCCACGACCGCATTCACGCTAACCTGGCCAGGGCCCTGGGTTTGCAGGCGCTGGTCACCGTGGAGAACCACCACAATTTTGCCTGGAAAGAAACCCTGGCAAACGGGCAGGAAGCCATTGTGCACCGCAAAGGCGCCACCCCTGCGCATGCAGGGCAGATGGGCTTTATCCCGGGCAGCATGGTGGACCCCGGTTACCTGGTGCGCGGCAAAGGCGTGGCGCAGGCGCTGCAATCCGCCTCCCATGGCGCCGGCAGAACACTGTCGCGCAAGCGTGCCAAGGAAAGCATCACGGTATCGTCCCTGAAAAAGCTGCTGGCGCAGTACCAGGTAACGCTTATTGGCGGCTCTACGGAAGAAGCGCCGGCTGCTTACAAGGACATTGAAACCGTCATGGAGCTGCAGGCGGACCTGGTGGCGGTGGAAGGACGTTTCCTGCCACGGATGGTACGCATGAATAAGGAGTAGGCCTTTCATCCTGTTTGATGTTCTAACCCCAAGATCGGATGCAATGGCATCCTGGTTTTTTAACATGATACAATATTTTATGAACAATTATATTTTCCTGCAGGTATCTGCCGGCAGGGGACCTGAAGAATGCAGCAGGGTAGTGGCCAAGCTATTGCCCCTGCTGCTCAAATCCGCTACAGCAGAGGGGTTAACGGCGGAAGTGGTGGACCAGGTGCCGGGTAATGTGCAGCATACCTTACAATCTGTGTTGCTGCGCATAGCCGGTGCAAACATTCCCGCTTTCCTGTCCGCCTGGGAGGGCACCGTGCAGTGGATCGGTCAAAGCCCGTTCCGCCGGTATCATGGGCGTAAGAACTGGTTTGTGAGTGTGCGGTCATTTGCACCGGGGGAGAAATCCATCCCGGATGGACAGATCACTTACAAGACCACCCGCGCATCCGGCCCCGGCGGGCAGCATGTAAACAAAACAGAAACCGCGGTATGGGCCATCCACGCGGCTTCCGGCCTGCGCGTACTGGCCAGCGACAGCCGCTCACAGCACCAGAATAAAAAGCTGGCCACGGAACGCCTGCTGGTAAAGCTGGCAGCCTGGGAAGTGGAAGACCAACTGGCACGGGTGCAGGAGCAATGGAACCAGCACACCCAGTTACAACGGGGCGGGGCGGTGAAAGTGATCCAGGCCCCGCTGGTTTGATCTGCATTTATTATTTTATATTGCTGGTGGATTCATTTCACCAGCAATTTTTTTATCAGACCCGCATGAACAAAACAAGACTAGAAGCTTTCAGCGATGGCGTTTTTGCCATTATCATCACCATTATGGTCCTTGAAATAAAAGTGCCCCATGGCGCGGAGTGGTTGGACCTGGCGGAACTGCTGCCCGTATTTCTCAGTTATGTACTTAGTTTTATTTACGTGGGCATTTACTGGGGCAATCACCATCACCTGGTGCATACTGCCAAAGAAGTTTCTTCCGGGATCATATGGGCAAACCTCCATTTGTTGTTCTGGCTTTCCCTGTTACCCTTTTCCACCGGCTGGATGGGAGAGAACCATAACTCGCCGAATACGGTGGTGGTGTACTGCCTTAACCTGATGCTGGCCGGCATGGCTTATACTATTTTGATCGCTACCATACGGCGGTGCACGCCTTTTTCAGAAAATATGAAACGCGCCATACAGGTGGTGAACCGCAAGAGTGTGATCTCTACGGCAGGGTGTCTTGCCGCCATGGTGATCGCTTATTTCAATACCATCGTGGCGGAATGTATGATCCTGATGGTGGCCATTGCCTGGCTGGTGCCGGACAAGCATATTGAAAATGCCATCCGCGAGCAGGAGCAGTAATGCCCTATCTTTGCATGTATGAATACAAACGAGCAGGTGATTGCACAAACCCGCAACTGGGTAGAGCAGGTAGTAATAGGTTGTAACTTTTGCCCTTTTGCGGCAAGAGAAGTAAAACGCAACAGCATTCACTACCAGGTGGAACCTGCTACCACGCTCAGTTCCAGCCGGGCGGTATTTACGCGGGAGCTGAAGCGCCTGGATGCAGATGCGGCCATTGAAACCACGTTGCCATCTTTCCCGGTTCGTTTACGGATTTCACGGATTACCTGGCCCTGGTGCGGCATGCAGAGGGCATCATTGCGCAGAAAGGATATACTGGCGTGTACCAGGTAGCCACTTTTCATCCACAGTACCAGTTTGAAGGCAGCGAAGCAGCTGATGCGGCTAATTTTACGAACCGCAGCATTTATCCCATGTTGCACATTCTCCGGGAAAGCAGCATCCGGAAGGCATTGCGCTTTTATGGAGATGCCAGTGGCATACCGGAACGCAACGTACAGTTTGCACGGGAGAAGGGGAGTGCCTATATGCAGATGCTGCGGGACAGTTGTTTATGAGGCCAACAATTTTACATAAAATGGGCGCTGCTTTTTACAAGTAGCGCCCATTGTTTTTTTGCATGCAGTAGTACATTATTTTTTAGCCCACACCAGTTGTCCCTGGTGGTATGCAATATGGCTTGTGCGTCCCAGTAACACATTGAAACGGTTCCGGTGCGGTTCCTTTGCAAAATCTTCCGCGCTCACATCCGCATGTTTTTCCAGCCACTGTGCAGGCGTCAGCTCCGCAAATTTTGCAGCCAGTTGTGCGTTCACCTGGTCAAAACGCGCCAGGAGATCGGCGGTAGAGGGGATGTCTGCCACGGTGCGGTCCGGCGTGCGGATAAAGGCTGCGTCCAGCTCCGGCCAGTTGCGGGCGCCCAGGCCCAGCAAGGGCAGCATGCGGTCGTGCACCGCCACCAGGTGGCCCAGCATGTAAACGGGCCGGTTGCGCCCCGGCGCTATGTCAGCCTGGAACGCTTCTTCAGAAAAACCTTTAAAGGTATCCGTTACTCTTTTCACCGATTGCTCCCACAGGGCTATCGTTTGTTTTACAAATGTTTGTTCCATGCGTTGCTTGTTTGTGTTTACTTTTTAAAAAGTTGCGTGCCCAAATATACGGGTGTACGGCTTGCGGGACGGTATCCTTCAAGAAAGCGTTTGGCAGGTATTGTATTTTTTATAGATTTACACCATAAGGTACGATACCGAAACCACGTTTTGATTATGGATAGTATGCCACCTGGAGATGTATGGGTACGCAGGATGAGGGAGGGCGATGAAGCTGCCTTCACGCAGCTCTACCGGCAATACCATCCCGCCCTTTACTTATACCTGTTGCGTTATTGCAAGATACCTTCCCTGGCCGAGGACCTGGTGCATGATGTGTTCCTGAAGCTGTGGGAAGTGCGTGAGCGCATTGACCCCGCCCAGTCTTTTACAGGCTACCTGTACCGCATTGCCCGCAATCATGTTTTCAAGACCATTCAACGCATTGCCACGGATGAGGCGCTGCGCGCCCAGGTGTGCCGCAACCTGGAAAGCCGGGCAGATACGCTGCCGGAAGACCAGGTGGCCGACAAGCAATACGAGCGCCTGTTTGAAGAAGCCCTGGACCGCATGCCTCCCCAGCGCCTGCGGGTGTTCCGCCTGTGCCGCCAGGAAGGCCGCAGCTACGAGGAAGCCGCAGACATGCTGGGCATTTCCCGTAATGCCGTGAAAAAACACATGGTCCTGGGCATGCGTTTTATCTATGAATATGTGCACCGCTACGGCGACGTGTTAGCCCTGGGGTACCTGCTGGTGCATCTTTTTTAAAAAATATTTTCCTGCCGGGGTACCCTTATCCTTCATTTCCGGATAGTATATGCAGTACGCCCACAACCGTACGCACGTTATGTCCACGACTCCTGACCATTTTGATCAATTACTGCGCAAATACCTGGACGGTAACTGCACACCTGAGGAGGTGGAGCAGCTGTACGCCTGGCTGCAAACGTCGGAGGCCCATAAGCCGCTGCTGCAGGCCATGCAACAGGATTTTGAAGCGGCCCTGAAAACGCCGGCGCACCTCCCGGCCGCTACCAGCGACCGGATGGAGACCCGCCTGCTGCAGGAGATCTCCCAGCCCGCCGTGGTACCTATGCATGCCTGGCGCCGCTACCTGCGCCGGGTGGCCGCCGCCGCCGTGGTGGTGGCAGTGGCCGGCAGCGCCGCCTTTTATTTTACCCGCCTGCAAAAACAAAAAAATGCATCCCTGGCCGCGCACACCGGTGCCGGCAAAGGAGACATCCTGCCAGGTACCAACAAGGCCCTGCTTACCCTGGCCAACGGGCAGGTGGTAACGCTGGACAGCACCGGTAACCAGGTGATACAACAGGCCAATACCACCGTGCATCAACACAATGGCCAGCTGCAATACGCGGTGAACGGTACTGATGAGCCGGTGGCTTTCAATACCCTTACCGTGCCCCGTGGGGGCCAGTTCACCATTGTACTGCCGGATGGCAGTAAAGTGTGGCTGAACGCGGCCTCCCGCCTGCATTACCCCACTGCTTTCAAAGGCGGTGTGCGCGAAGTGGAGCTGGAAGGACAGGGGTATTTTGAAGTTGCAAAAGACATAGCACATCCCTTTACTGTGAAGGTGAATAAAACCATGGAAGTACAGGTGCTGGGCACCGGTTTCGATATCATGGCCTATCCCGACGAGAAAACGATCAGTACCACCCTGGTAGAGGGGGCGGTGAAAGTGGTGAACACCCACGCTGCCCGCTCCCTGAAACCCGGCCAGCAGGCCTTGCTGGACCCCGCCACCGGCGAGTTCAAAGTGCGGCCCTGTGACGTGGACCAGGCCATTGCCTGGAAAACCGGCTTCTTCGAGTTTGACAACGCAGACATTTCACAGATCATGCGCCAGCTTTCCCGCTGGTATGATATTGATGTGGTGAACCATAGCACGGCACCGGGCCACCTGTTTGGAGGCCGCATCAGCCGCAACCTGCCGCTGTCGGAGATCCTGAAGATGCTGGAGGCCAGCGGGGCCCGTTTTAACGTGGACAATCACCGCCTGGATGTACTGTCGGTACAATAAAAAGATAACAACAGCTACCACACGCATACATAGAAAAAACACATCACCACCAAAAGAACCTCGCCCGGCAAAACAGTTCGTCACAAGCTGCATGTAGCAAAAAAACGGGCGGAAGGAAAACTGGTACAGGAAGAAACACTTAACAGTAACAAAGTAACCCGCGGTGACCGCGTCCACGTAAAGCGGCGCCCCGGCATTTGTGTAAATCTAAATTTCCCGTTATGAAATCTGAAACAGGTTAAGGGCATTCCCATGCCCATCATAAAAAAACCGGAAGCGCTTGCAACACTCCCGGTTTGGTTCTCTTGGGCATTACGGAAAAAACGAGTCCGGTTCAAGAACTGCCTATTCCCTCATCCCAAACATTACAAAAGTATGCAATTAACCTTTAGGGGCAATGCTCCTGGCGGCATTATGCGCCCATCAACCAAAATATTGCTCGTTATGAAACTCACTACCTTTTTGCTGCTCGCGGTTTGCTTGCAGATCAGCGCAAAAGGAGTCTCCCAGTCCATCACCCTGTCGGAGAAGAACGCGCCCCTGAAGAAGGTGCTGCGTGAGGTTTCCCGCCAGTCCGGCATTTCCATCGTGTACGACGAGGGCTTGCTGGCAAAGACCAACCCGGTGACCGTAGAAGCCAAAGGCGCCTCCGTGCAGGAGGTGATGGAGGCCTGCCTGCGCAACCAGCCGGTGTTCTTTACCATGGAAGGCCAGCGTATGATCCTGCAAAGCATGCCGGAAAAGAACTGGGCCGCCGCCGATACGTCCATCACCGTAAAAGGGATGGTGACCGATGAAAAAGGGCTGCCCATCCCCGGCGCTACCATCCGTGTGAAAGGTGGCAGCCAGGGTACCGCTACAGACGTAAATGGCCACTTTACCCTGAAAGCCCCCGCAGGCTCCAGCAGCCTGCAGGTGACCGTGGTGGGATATAACAACCAGACGGTGGCTATTACCGGTGGCCTGCTCTCCGTGAAAATGGTACTGGCAGAAACGGCGCTGAATGAAACGGTAGTGGTAGGATATGGTGTGCAAAAGAAAAGCGTGGTGACCGGGGCCATTTCTTCCGTAAGGGCTGCTGACCTGGAAAGCCAGCCGGTGACCCGCATTGAATCCGCCCTGCAGGGCCGCACTTCCGGTGTTACCGTAGCCCAAAGTTCCGGCCAGCCCGGTTCCGGCTCTACAGTGCGTGTGCGTGGTATCACCACGTTTAATAATAACGACCCGCTGTGGGTAGTGGATGGTGTAGTGGTAGACAACGGCGGTATCGGTTACCTGAACCAATATGACATTGAATCCATAGAAGTACTGAAGGATGCGGCCTCCCAGGCTATTTACGGTGCACGTGCAGCCGCTGGCGTTATCCTGGTGACTACCAAGAAAGGGAAAGCTGGTAAAATGCAGGTAAACTATAACGGCTATTACGGTACTTCCGAGCCGGCCCGCAAACTGAAGCTGCTGGATGCTACCCAGTATGCTACGTTGATGAATGAGGCCAATGCCGCCGCCGGCTATGCACTGCCCTTTGCCGATCCCCGCTCCCTGGGGAAAGGAACCGACTGGCAGGGCGAGATCTTCAACAACAGCGCGGTGCGCCAGAACCATGAAGTGAGCATCAGTGGCGGGAATGACCGTTCCACCTTCTTCTCTTCCTTTGGTTACCTGGACCAGGAAGGTATTGTGGCTTCCCCCATCTCTCACTACAAGCGCTTTAACGTGCGGGTGAACTCCCAGCATAAACTGGCTTCCTGGCTCACCTTTGCAGAAAACATCGGCTACGCCTATGACCGTGCAAACGGTATTGGCAATACCAACAGTGAATTTGGCGGCCCGCTCAGCTCCGCCATCAACCTGGATCCCACCACACCGGCAGTGGAAACAGACCCGGCGAAGGCCAGCACCGGCCAGTATGTGAATACCGGCGTGCGCGTAAATGCCAAAGGCCAGCCCTATGGCATTTCCGACCTGGTGCAGAATGAAATGTCGAACCCACTCGCTTATATCATCAATAATGAGGGCAACTACAACTGGTCGCACAATATCGTGGGCAATACCTACCTGGAAGCGGAGCCCATCAAGGGCCTGCGCCTGCGCAGCACCGTTGGCGCCAAGATCGCTTTCTGGGGTGGTGAATCCTTTACGCCCATTTATTATTACAACACCACTAACAAGAATGCCCGTACTGCCTTTAACCGCAGCATGAACAACGGGTTTAACTGGAACGTGGAAAATACCGTTTCCTACACCCGTGCATTCAACGATCATAATGTAACGGTACTGGTAGGCCAGGGTGCTTACATGGACGGGCGTTCCAAGAGTATCAGCAATACTTTCCAGGACCTGCAGGTAGATAATTTCTGGGACGCTTCCGAGAAATTCAAGGTGGCCCAGACCTCGCGCAGCACGGATGGCGGTGAGGGTACAGACCACCGCATTGCTTCCCTCTTTGGCCGTTTGAACTATAACTTCAAAGAAAAATACCTGCTGGAAGGCGTAATACGCCGTGATGGTTCCAGCCGTTTCGGGCCCAACAACAAGTATGGTACTTTCCCCTCTGTATCCGCCGGCTGGGTAGCTTCCAAAGAAAGCTTTTTTCCCAAACAGGACGTAGTGGAATTCCTGAAGGTACGGGGTGGCTACGGTATGGTGGGCAATGATAACATCGGCGACTTTGGTTATCTCTCCACCATTGGCAGTGGCCGTAACTATACTTTCGGTACGTCCGACATTTCTTCTATCGGTTACAGCCCCGATGCGCCCTCCAACCCGGACCTGAAGTGGGAATCTACCGCGCAGACCAACGTGGGTTTTGAAGCCTCCCTGTTCCGCAATTTTACCGTGAGCTTTGACTGGTACAAGAAAGTGACCAAAGGCATCCTGCAGAACCCGCGCATCCCTGCTTATGTAGGCGCCATCTCTAATCCACCAGCAAACGTGGCCGATATGCAGAACACCGGTGAAGAACTGGAACTGGGCTACCACGCCCAGGCAGGAGCGCTGAGCATAGGTTTGAATGGCAACGTGTCTTACACCCAGAACAAGATCACCTATGTGGGCCGCGGCCTTACTTACCTGGATGGTGGGGTAAACTTCCAGAGCAGCAGTTATCCCATCACCCGCAAAGCAGTGGGCCACCCGATCGATGAGTTCTATGGTTTTGTAACAGAAGGTATTTTCCAGACCCAGGCAGATGTGGATGCCTATACCGGCAAGAACGGTAAGATACAGCCCAATGCCAAACCCGGTGATTTCCGCTATAAGGATGTAAACGGTGATGGTATGATCGATGGCAACGACCGTGATTTCATCGGCAATCCCACGCCCACCTGGACGTATGGCTTTAATGTGAACCTGGCGTACAAAGGCTTTGACCTGGGCCTGTTCGGCCAGGGTGCCTCCGGCAACAAGATCTTCCAGGGCCTGCGCCGCCTGGACCTATCCAATGCCAACTGGCAGACCAAGGCCCTGAGCCGCTGGACAGGCCCCGGTACCAGTAATGATTACCCCCGCCTGACCATGAAAGATGATAACCACAACTTCACCAATCCGTCCGGTTTCTACCTGGAAGATGGCGCTTATGTGCGCCTGAAAACGGTGCAGCTGGGGTATACCCTGCCCAACACCATCAGCCGCAAGGCAGGCATCAGCCGTGCCCGTATTTACCTGATGAGTGAAAACCTTTTCACCTTCACGAAGTACACCGGCTATGATCCCGAGATAGGGGGTGGTACCATGAGCATTGACCGTGGCATTTATCCGCAGGCACGCTCTTTCCTGCTGGGCCTCAACATTACTTTCCAATAAATCCATTAAAGCAGATTCCACATGAAGAAATCATCATATAAAGCCATAGCAGCGCTTTGCTCCGCGTTACTGCTCACAAGCGCCTGCAGCAAAAGCTTCCTGGAGGTAAAACCCACGGGTACCAACCTGGAAGGTAACTATTACAAGAATGAAACAGAAGCATACAATGGCCTGATCGCGGTGTACGACGTGGTAGGCTGGCAGGGTGGTGGCTTTGTAACAAAAGTAGGCGCCATGGATGCCGGTTCTGACGACCAGCTGGCCGGCGGTGGTGGCCCTAACGATATCACCGACTTCCAGGTGATCTCCAACTACACGCTGGACCCGGCTACCGGCCCGCATAATGAATTGTGGAAAGCCGGCTTCTCCGGTGTGTTCCGCGCTAATTTCCTGCTGGAAAAACTGCCCAACGTGCCCATGGATGAAGGCCACAAGGCACGCTTTACCGCGGAAGCAAAGTTCCTGCGTGCTTACTTTTATTTTGACCTGGTGCGCCAGTTCAAGAACGTACCCCTGTTCAATAAACCGGTGCCGGTAGACCAGATGTATGACCAGGTGCAGGCGGCGCCCGCGGATGTATACAAACAAATAGAGCAGGACCTGAAAGATGCCATCGCAGAATCTAACCTGCCGGACCAGGTGACCGCTTCCACAGACGGTGGCCGCATTACCAAAGGCACGGCCCATGCGCTGCTCGGTAAGGTATACCTGTTTGAAAAGAACTGGACTGCCGCCGCCTCAGAACTGGCGCTGGTGAATGGTACGCCCGGCCAGCAGAACCCTACGTATGGTTACAAACTGCTGGACAATTTTGCCGATCTCTGGACCACCATTCCCGATCTGAAATTCAACAGTGAGTCCATCTTTGAAGTATCACATGCTACCATGTCCAATGGTAACTGGGGGTGCATTGCGTGCACGGAAGGTAACGTGCTGGATATCCTCACCGGCCCCCGTGGCTATGCACCGGGCCCTAATGCACCGGGTTATGAAGCAGGATATGGCTTCCTGATCGTAACAAAAGACCTGGCCACTTTCATGAAAGGAGATCCGCGGTTCAAAGCCACCATTGCAGACCTGGACAGTATGAAAGCCAATGGCATAGCGGATTACAGCCCATCGTTCAACAACACGGGTTTCTTCCTCAATAAATTCATCGGTTATGTAAAAGACGAAACGAAGGGCCCCGGCGACAAGCCGCTGAACTTTGGACAGAACATTTACGAGATCCGCCTGGCAGATACCTACCTGATGGAAGCGGAAGCGCTGGCCAACAGTGGTGACGCCGGCGCCGCCGGCAGCCGTGCCTATGCATTGCTGAATGCCGTGCGCGCCCGGGTGAAGCTGCCGCCCGTACCCGCTACGTTGGATAACATCCGCCGGGAGCGCCGCATGGAGCTGGCCGGGGAAGGCCACCGCTGGTTCGATATCATCCGCTGGGGCATTGCCGCAGATGTGCTGAAAGACCGTGGCTTCAAGGCCGGTAAGAATGAAATCCTGCCCATCCCGCTGCTGGAGCTGAACAACACGAAACTGCGCCAGAGCAAAGAGTATGGTGGCGATCTTTAATTATTCAACCAAACGTAAACGATGAAATCTTTCCAATATATTTCCCGCATGAGCGGCTTGTGCCTGCTGGCAGCCGCGTTGCATGCCTGCACCCCCGAATCATCCAGCCAGGACCTGGGCCCCTTGCCGGTGGCTTCTTTTACTGCTGCACCGCTTTCCGGCAATGCCAATAGGATCGCCATCGCCAGCACTACGCCAGGCGCCTTCATGTGGCAGTGGCAATACGGCGATGCCGGCGGCACTTCCAGCAAGGAAAAGGATACTATTACTTTCAGCAAAAAAGGCACTTACGCCATACAGCTCACCGCTTATACCAGGGGAGGGGCTGCCACCGCGGCGCAGCAGGTGACCATCGCCAATGACCTGCCCCCGGTGAACGTGCTCAAAGGCAGCACCATGGATGCAGATGCCACCCAATACTGGACAGTGCTGAATACCGGTGGCACCCAGACTTCCATCAGCATCGCAAACGGCGTGATGAACTTTTCCAACACGGGCAATACCAATGGTGCCATTTACCAGGCAGTTCAGGTAGATGCTAACCGTAATTATTATTTTTCCGGGCACGTAAAAGGAAATGGCGCTACCAATACCTGGTTTGAGATCTATATCCTGCCCGATGTACCGGTGCAGGGGAGCGATTATGGCAACGGTAAGAAATTTGTAGCACTTAATACCTGGGCCGGTTGCGGCGGTGCTGCTTTTGACGGCGATATAGCCACCATAGGCTGTGATGGCGATTATAAAGGCCAGAACGGTAAGATCAAATTTGCAACCGCCGGTACCATCTACATCGTGATCAAAGCCGGCAGTTCCGGTGGCACGATGGGGAATGGCGGTATCAACATTGATGACGTGACCTTCTCTGAAGAACAATAATTCAACCCCGGTGTACAGGCCCGGCGCCTGTACACCTTTTTAAACCATGTACATGAAACGACTGATCGCATTGCCGCTTGTGCTGCTTACCTGCACCTTCTTTTCCTGCTCCGGCCAGAAGTCCGAGCCATCCAACGGTGGTTATGTAACGCCCCAGGCGCCCAAACCGCCGGAAGATAAAGGCTGGAGTTTTGAGACCACCCCGGTGTGGAGCGATGAATTTGATAAAGACGGTGCGCCCGATCCGGCCAAATGGGGCTATGACCTGGGCAACAGCGGCTGGGGGAACCACGAACTGGAAAATTATACGAACAGTACCGACAATGCTTACATCAAAGACGGTGTGCTCTATGTAACGGCCCGCAAAGAAGCGTCTAACGGGATGAACTATTCTTCCGCGCGCATGGTCACTGCCAACAAGGGCGACTGGTTGTACGGCCGCTTTGAGATAAAGGCCAAACTGCCCGCCGGTAAAGGCACCTGGCCTGCCATCTGGATGCTCTCCACGGACTGGGCGTATGGCGACTGGCCCAAATCCGGCGAGATAGACATCATGGAAGAAGTGGGCTATGATCCCAATGTGATCCACCTGAGCGCACACACGGAGAAATACAATCATGTGATCAATACCCAGAAAACCGCGGTACAAACAGTGCCTACTGCCATCAGTGATTACCATGTGTACCGGCTGGACTGGACACCGGCTGCCATCCGTTGCTACATTGATGACCAGCTGTACTTCACCTTCAGGAACGAAGGCACCGGCTCCGCCGCCTGGCCGTTTGACAAACGCTTCCACCTGCTGCTGAACCTTGCCATTGGCGGCGACTGGGGCGGACAGCAAGGGGTAGACGACAGCATATTCCCCTGCGCTATGCAGGTAGATTATGTGCGGGTATATAAAATGATCGACAAATAAAACAAGCCATGAAAAACCTATACAGATCCGGCCTGGTATGCCTGCTGGCCGCAGGGATGGCAGCGGGATGCTCCGGTGGTAAAAAAGACCAGCTCACACCGGTAACGCCCCCGCCTGTGGCACCGCCTACCGGCCCGGTAAAGTCCGACGTGGAAGCCTGGGTGACCACGGCAGATAAAACATCGCTCCTTGCCAAACAGAACACGGCACTGGTTTTCAGTGATACAGTGAATGTGAATACCACCATTAACGTGAATGGCCAGCAGGCCTTCCAAAGCATTGACGGTTTTGGTTATTGCCTTACCGGCGGCAGCGCCACGCTGATCCACAACCTGCCCGCGGCCACGCAGGACGCCCTGCTGCAGGAGCTTTTTGCAACAGACAGTAATCACATTGGCGTAAGCTACCTGCGCATCAGCATCGGCGCATCAGACCTCAGCGCCACTACTTTCACGTATGATGATATTGCCGCCGGCACGGAAGACAATACGCTGGCGCAATTCAGCATAGACCGTGAGCAAACCGACCTTATACCCGTATTGAAAAAGATCCTGGCCATAGCGCCTGACATTAAAATACTGGGCTCACCATGGTCAGCACCTGTGTGGATGAAGACTAACGGCAGTTTTAAAGGTGGTAGTTTAAAGCCGGCGTATTATACGGTGTACGCCCAGTATTTTGTTAAATACATCCAGGCCATGAAGGCCGAAGGCATCAATATCGATGCCATTACCCCGCAGAATGAGCCGCTCAACCCGGACAATAATCCCAGCATGACCATGCAGCCCGCAGAGCAGCTGGATTTTGTGAAGAACGCGCTGGGACCGGCATTCCAGGCAGCGGGATTAAGTACCAAGATCATTTTATACGATCATAACGCAGACCGTCCTGATTATCCCACTACCATCCTGGCCGATGCCAATGCCAGGGCTTTTGTGGACGGCTCCGCCTTCCACCTGTATGCCGGCAGCATCAGCGCGCTGAGCACCGTGCATGACGCTTACCCCGATAAGAACGTGTACTTCACGGAGCAGTGGGTGGGTGGCCCCGGCAACTTTGGCGGCGACCTGAAATGGCATGTGAGTAACCTGATCATTGGCGCTACGCGCAACTGGAGCCGCAATGTGCTGGAATGGAACCTGGCGGCAGATGCCAATTACGGCCCCCACACCAACGGTGGCTGCAGCACCTGCCAGGGCGCACTGACCATCAGTGGCAGCGTAACCCGCAATGTTTCTTATTACATCATTGGCCAGGCGGCAAAGTTTGTACGCCCCGGTTCTGTGCGCATTTATTCAGATGACAAAGCAGACTTTCCCAACGTGGCCTTTAAACGCCCGGACGGTAAACACGTGCTGCTGGTGCTCAATAACGGTAACGGGAGTACGAAATTCAATATAAAATATAACGGTAAGATCGTCACCCCCACACTGCCCGCCGGTGCAGTAGGGACTTACACCTGGTAAACTTTCATAACGAGCAATAAGCATGCTTTCGAGAGGAACGAGAGGCCGGTTTTCCGGCCTTTCCGGTTTGGGGATCAGCCCTGGAAAAACGCCCCCGGACAGGCATGCCCCAGCCCCATCGCTCATAAGCCAGTGCCAGTGCGCCCAGGCAGCCCGCCAGTAGCCCCAGGTACAGCAGCACCATCGCATACAGATGCAGGTTGACCCCGCCCAGTTGGGCCGTTTCCGCCGGGCTTTCCGGATCAAAATAAACATTCACCTGCTCACCAATGCTGTAATTAGCGGGCGGGGCGAAGCTGCCGGAAATATAGGTATGCCTGCATCCCTGGTGGTCCTGGAAGGTGATCACGGGAGCATAGATGAGATTACCCGCATCGCGGTTAGACACCATATCGATCACGGTACCGCTGGCGATAGCGGCGTGCCGGCGGAAATGGCTGAGTGATGAATAACAGCAGGCAGCCAGCAGCAGGCATAATAGCCCGGTGGCCAGCAGCACCCGGCCGCCAATATGCAGGATCTTTTTCATAGGTATTCGGTTCTGTCTTCCGGGTAAACGGGAAATGGTTGCCAGGGATAAAAATATGCTTTTTTTTAATATGATGAGGTGCCGGGGCTGGTTCGTCACAGAATATGGGGGGCTGGTCACATTCGCCGCCGGCGTGTGCATAGTTGTGCTATTCTTGCAACACTGAACGACAAAACTGAAAGTTATGAAGACGCTGATGGCTTTTCTCATCCTTGCTTTGCTGGTGGTGCTGCAGATCCGCTGCAGTGGTGAACCAGGCGTGTTCCAGACTTATTTCTGGACCAGCACCCCCGGTACTGAAAAATTATATGTGTATGTGGATGGTCGCCGCCTGGGAGCATTGCCCCGCCTGGCCTCCGCCCCGGACGTGCGCAGCGACTCCCTGGAGCGGGTGGCCCTGTACACGCCCCTGCCATCCGGCAGCTACCGGGTAGAGGTAAAAAATGACCAGGGCCTGCTGCGCGTGGCAGAAACCCTGGAAATAAGCCGCCGGGGCGGCAATATGCGGCTCTCCACCAGCTTCAGCGACCACCAGGGCAATGGTAAGTGTGTATGGAACGAGGACCGCCTGGTAGAAGAACTTACGTACTGATTTAATACCACGCGATGGCTTTCGCCGCCCGCGTTTTGAAATAGAACTATACTAAATTGTTACTGTGTTAGCATCGCTGCACCGGGTTTTTACCTGGTGCAGCTTTTTTGTGGATGCCTCACATTTGTAATACGGAAATAATATTGCCCGAAGGGTCTGTAAACCATGCTACCAGCGGCTTTCCGCCCCGCACAATGCCCTTGGCGTCCGTTTGGATAGGCGGGCCGTACTGCTGGAATTTTACGCCTTTGGCGGTAAGGGCGTCCACTGTTTCATCAATGTTCTCCACGGTAAAATTGAGCACCGTGAACACGGCCGGCTGGTGGTCCGGCTTGGGATAGATGAGCACCATGGTTTGCCCGTTGTTGATCTGCAGGTTCAGGTGGTGCATGGCATCTTCCTTTACATCCAGCCCCAGTGTATCTGCATAGAATTTCCGGGCGGCGTCCAGGTCTTTCACGGCAAACCCGCTGAAGGCGGTCCTGTGCTTAAGTGATTCCATAAACATGTTTTTTAGGTGAATGAATGCGCCAGGCAGCCGTTGGCCGGAGGCGTCAATTTTATTTTCAATAGCTTTGCGGCAAAAAGAGACGCATGAGTTTTGCAACGCTGGGCCTGTCAATTCCTTTACTGAGTACCATCGCCAGGAAAAATTATACACAACCTTATCCCGTGCAGGAGCAGGCTATACCGGCCATCCTCAAGGGGCACGACGTACTGGGCGTGTCTAAAACGGGCTCTGGTAAAACGGCGGGTTATGCCCTGCCCATCATTGAGCGTTTTCAGAAAAGGACGGAGCCCAGTGAACGCTTCCCGCCGGCCCTGGTGCTGGTGCCTACCCGTGAACTGGCCATCCAGGTGGCAGAAGTGTTCCGCGACCTGAGTGAGCACATGCCCCAGCAGATCAAGGCCTCCGCTGTGTACGGAGGGGTGTCCATCAACCCCCAGATGAAAAACCTGCGCAACACCGATGTGCTCGTGGCTACGCCGGGCCGCCTGCTGGACCTGGTGGAGAGCAAAACCCTGCACCTGGAAAAAGTGGAAATACTGGTGCTGGACGAGGCGGACAAAATGCTGAACCGCGACTTCCGCGAAGAGATGGACAAAATCCTTGCCCTTCTGCCCAAAAGAAGGCAAACCATTTTATTTTCCGCCACCCTCAACCCCGACATCAAATGGCTGCAGGAGCAACTACTGTTCCAGCCTACCATCATTGAAATTAAGGAACCGGAAGATAGTATAGACAGCATTGCGCAGATTGCGTACCATGTGAGCATGGAGCGCAAAGGGCCTTTCCTGCGTTATCTTATCAAGGAGCAAAATATGCAGCAGGTGCTGGTGTTTGCATCGTCTACCCGCACGGCGGATAACATTGTGACCAAGCTGAAAAAGAACGGCATCCAGGCCGCTGCTTTCCATGGCGATATGGGCCAGAACACCCGGATAGACATGCTGCACCAGTTCAAGAAAGGCAACATCCGCGTGCTCGTGGCCTCTGACCTGGCGGCCCGCGGCATTGATATTATAGAACTGCCGGTGGTGATCAATTATGAGCTGCCCCGCTCCCCGAAAGACTACGTGCACCGCATAGGCCGCACCGGCCGCGCAGGCGCCATGGGTAAGGCTATTACCCTGGTAACACCGGAAGATGATCATCATTTTGGCGTGATCCAGAAGAAGATGGGAAAGAAAGTGGAGATCCTGGAAACGGAAGACATCAGCTTACAAGGCTACTAACTGGCTAATGATAAATGGAAAGGGCCGTTCCCGGCATGAGGGGGACGGCCCTTTTTGTCTGCCAGTGAAAGCAGGAAAGCACCGCTTGTAGATTTTGGCTGGCACTGTATGGGGAAATAGGATATTTTGTTACTGCATGATAACGATCTCCGGTTTTGAAAAATCGTACCAGGGCCGCCTTGCCCTGAAAATACCGTCCCTGGCGCTTCCCGGTGGTGTATACTGGTTGCGCGGGGCCAATGGTTCCGGTAAAAGCACATTGCTGAAAGCCATGGCCGGGCTGCTGGATTTTAAGGGAAGTATTGTGTTGCAGGAAAAGGTGGATCTTAAAAAACAGGATGTAGCCTACCGCCGCCGGGTGAATTTTGCGGAAGCAGAGCCTGTCTTCCCGGAGTTCCTTACCGGTCAGGAAATGGTAAGCCTCTTTGCGGCCGCCAAGCGGGCCCCTGCCACGCAACCCCAGGCCTACCTGGATAGCATAGGCCTTACACCAGACCTGGAACGCCCGGTAGGCGCCTATTCCAGTGGCATGCTGAAGAAGCTGTCCCTGGCCCTTGCCTTCCTGGGCCAGCCGGACTGGATACTGCTGGATGAGCCCCTGATCACCATGGATGCCGCTGCATTGGAGGTGTTATACCAGTGGATCGCTGCATGCAGGGCGGCCGGTGTGCACTTCATACTATCATCGCACCAGGCCCTGGATGCCACGTTCCTGCCGGGTTTACAAACCCTGGTGGTGGAAGATAAAACTGTAAAGCCCCTTGCATGAAAGCCCCGCTCACCCATGTGCTCATCCGCAGCATTGGTAAAGGATTTTACCGCGTACATGCGGGTATGTTGCTTTTCTTTTTCATTGCCGCTATCAGTTATTGCTTCTTTATTAACTACGCCGGCACTTTGCCTACGGAAAGTATTTCATTGGCCAACTTAGTGCTTACGCTGGCCTTCATTACCTCGCCATTCATGATGGTGGCAGCTTTCGTGGTGTGGGCGGTATACACGGGCAAAGCCTGGCAATACACCATGGCTCAACTGGCCCTGCCGGCTAATCAATATTTGTTTTACAGCGCCACGGCTTTTGCAAAAACGCGCCAGTGGGCCAGCTGGTTCCTGCTGCAGTTGTTCCTGCTGCTGCCGGCGCTGTGTTATAGTGGGTTTGCGCTGGCGCTGGGTATCCTGTATGGGCATCTGCTCCTGCCTTTGCTGGCGTTGTTGTACCTCCTGCTACTCACGGGGGTGAGTGCGGCGTATTATGTTTTGCTGGCCAACCGGTTGCAGGGGAGTGGCCGCACGCTGCGCTGGCTGGCCCGCCTGCCCAAGCCTTATTTCAGCTTGTTCCTTTACCAGCTGCTGCACCGGCATAAACTTTCCATTGCGCTGGTAAAAGGCTTGTCCCTGGCGGTGATGGCGTATGTGGCCCTGTATGGGGTAGATGATTTCCGGGCCTTGCAGATCGTGGTGTTACTGATGGTGATGGGGCATTGTTACCTGCTGCTGCAGGAGCAGCGGTTTGAAGTTTTGCAGTTACAGTTTGGACTGAATTTTCCGTATAGCCGTTACCGTTTGCTGGCGTTTATGTGCCTGCGTTATACGGTGTTGCTATTGCCGGAAATAGCGTGGCTGTTGCGTTTCCGTATGAGTTGGGGACTGCCGGCTGCCGGCTTCCTGCTGGCCATGGTAATGGCTTTGCGCTGCTGGCTGTATGTAATAGGACCGCATGCGGGCCGCTACCTGCGCGGGGCGTTTACGTTCTTTATCCTGGCTACGCTGGGGATCATGGGTGGCTTGTTATGGCCCATTATGTCAGGATGCCTGGTCTTTTCACTGGTGGTGTGTGCCATCAAAAAACTGCGGCTGCTTTCCTGAAAACTTAAAGCCCCTGCAGTGGCTTTAAGTGGCGGAAAGAGGGCAGGCCTACCAGGGAATAACGGCCTTGTCGCGGTAGAACTGGCCACTGGGGCTGCCTTTGGGCAGGTGTGCGGCCCACACAATGCCGGCCGCACTTTCGGGGATCGGACGGGCGCCGCGATCTTTGTAGCCAGGGTAAGTGTCGGTAAAGCCGGGGTCAACAGCGTTCACCGTGACACCATCCGCCGCCAGGTTTTTCGCCGCTTTGAGCGACAGGCCGTTCTGGGCCAGTTTGGCCACGGAATAAATACCGATGGTGTTGGGCACGTGATGAAAGCCAAACACCGCATCGTCATAAGAACCGAGACCGCTGGTCACGTTAAGGATGCGGGCGTGCCGGCTCTTCTTGAGCAGGGGCAGCATGGCCTGCATCACCCGCCAGGTGCCTACCACGGTGAAATGAGAAAGACGCAATCTACCAATAGCCTGAACGCCACTACTATCATTGAAAATTGTGGGATGGCCATTTCCATGACCATTTTTGGCGGGCGCTGGAAGCCGGCTATCCTCTTTTACCTGAGTGAGGGCCGCATGCGTTATGGCGCCCTCCGTGCGGCCATCCCGGGCATTTCAGAGCGCATGCTCATACAGCAGCTGAAGGAGTTGGAGAAATACGACATCGTGCGCCGCATTGCCTACCCGGAGGTGCCGCCGCGCGTGGAGTATGAGCTTACAGACAATGGTCTTACACTGGTGCCCCTGATGAAAGCCATGTCTGCCTGGGGAGAAAGCCAGCGGGAAAACATGGCCCGTTTCCGGTTTGCTGCAGTGGAGCAATGATCCGGCTACATTGCGCGGCTGGGGTGTGGTGGCTGGTTTGCGGTGAATGGAGGAAGTGAGGCAGTGGAGCGGAAATGACGATGGCGTTGTTAAACCATTCAATAAGCAGTGGCTAAATAACCGTCGCTTATTGAATGGTATTATTTGATCAACCTAGTGTTTACTTGTTTCGGGCAGCAACGCAAATATGATCCGGTTCTTGTCGCTGTAAAAGAGATCTGCCGCTTCCGTCAGGGAAGTTACATCGAGGCTGTCGGCCTGCTGTTGCAGTTGCAGCACCTGTTGCGGGTCTTCCTGGTTCTCATACTGGCCGGAGAGATAACCCAGCCAGAAATTATTGTCCTTTAGTACCAGTTCCAGGTTCTTGCTGTAGGCTGCTTTGAATTTGTCTACATTTTCTTGTGAGGGCCCGTTGGCGCTCATCTCCTGCATTAGTTGCCCCACGCGTTCCACCAGGTGGTCTACGTTGCCGGGGGCACAACCAAAAGATACGACCATGGCATAGCGGCTTTTGGGCAACTTGTTATACTGCACCTGCACCGCGGGGCTGTACACTTCCCCTTCGGCTTCGCGCAGGTCTTCCGTGAGCCTGATCTGCAGGATGTCTCCCAGGGCTTTTAACTGCAGGTTATGCAGCTGGCTGTACGGATAATCGCCGCTGTATACGATCCGTACCAGCGCTTTATTTTCCAAACCTTTGTATACTTTCTTTATCCACTGCCCCGTGGGAATGTGAATGCCCAGGTCGCGTGCCTGTTCCTTTTTGTAGGTAGCGGGCAGTGCACCCAGGTATTGCGCTATCAGCGGGGCAATACTGTCTGTATTGAAGTTACCTACAAACACGAACGTGAAGCCGGCGGCGTCGCTGAAGCGTTCCCGGTAGATATCGTAAGCCCGCTGCAGGGTGATCTTGTCCAGCTTTTCCGGGGTAGGCGGACCACTGCGGTAGCTGTAGTTGCCCATCACCTGCGCGATGGTGTCGCTGAATACATTGGTGGGATCTGCGAGCCGGTTCGTCACCATGGCTTTGGCACTGCTGATCGTACTGGCAAACAGTGTGCTGTCGCGCCCAGGCTGGGTAAACTGGAGGTAAGCCAGCTGCAGCGCGGTTTCCAGGTCTGCCGGGGTGGTCACCCCGCTGAGGGTCTGGCTGCGTGGCTGTATATTCGCACTTACGTTTACCACTTTGCCGGTGAGCGCCTGGTTTAGTTGTATGGGGTTCAGTCCTGCCAGGCCAAAGCGGCTTACCAGGCCAGCTGCTGCCGCGGCGGCGTCAAAATCATTATCATCGTACAAAGAGGTGCCACCGCTGCTTACCCCGCTGAAACGGATCTCGTTGTTCTTAAAATCAGTGGGTTTCAGGATCACTGTTACGCCGTTGCTCAGTGTCAGCCGGGTGAGTTGCAGGGATGCCACGTAACTGCGGTCTGTGATATGCCCGGGCAGGGGCTTGGTGGTCATCAGCGGGCGTTGGAGGCTGTCTTCCCGGAAAGGCGTGAGCGGTTGTGTGCGTACCGCCTGCATCCAGCCACGCACGGTGGCTTCACCGGGCAGTTGTGCTTTCACCGCTTCCGGTGCGGAGAGGATGATATCCAGGTTTTTGTTGTCCAGGTAATGCTGCAACAGTGCGTTGATATCCGCCAGCGTAATGCCGTTGATATGCGACGCGGTAAAGGCCTGTTCCCAGCGTATGCCGGGGGCGGCTTCCTGGTGGAGGAACAGTTGCTGGTATTCCTTTACAAAATTGATGGAAGGCGTTTTATCCTGCTCCTGCAGCGCTGTTTCCAGGGTGCGCAGGTAGCTGGTCTTGGCGCGGGCCAGCTCCCCGGCGGTGAAGCCGTAGCGGCGCACATTTTCCAGGATCTGCCAGGCCTGTGTAAAGCCCTGTTCATATTGCCCGGGCTTAAGCGTTACATCAAAAAAGAAAAGGGACAGCCCGCCCAGGAAGGGTTGCAGGCCTGCATTCATATTAGCATATGCCGGTTGCTGTGCACGGCTGATGGTGGCATAACGGCGGGAGGAGAGCATTTGCAACAGCAGCTGGCGCTGCACGAAACAGAGGTAATCCGCCGCGGTCACCATCGGATCGGCCTTTTGTTTGAAAAGCAATTCTATTGCTGCTTCCGAGGCTTCTGCATCCGTTACCGCCAGGAACTGAGAACGGCCGGTAAGGGCTACTGCATAAGCAGGGCGGGGCCTTTCCGGTTTGGGATTTTCCAGGTCGGAGAATTGGGCCCGCACCATTGCTTCCGTTTTCACCGGGTCAATATCACCCACCACGATCAGTGCCTGCAGGTCCGGGCGGTACCAGTCGTGATGGAACTGCCGTATCACGGCGGGTTTAAAATGTTTTAACACGGTATCCAGGCCAATGGGGATACGGTCTGCGTAGCGCGAGTGGTTCAGCAGCACCGGGTAGTACTGCCTGCTCATGCGGTCTTTGGCGCCTTTGCCCAGCCTTTCTTCTTCCAGCACAATGCCTCTTTCTTTTTCAATTTCAAGACTGTCCATCGTAGCTTCCTGTGCCCAATCGCGCAGGATGCGCAGGCCATCCGGCAGCATGCCGGCCGGAACGGGCAGCTGGTAAACGGTTTCATCGAAACTGGTGTAAGCGTTCAGGTCTGCACCAAAGCGCACCCCTGCTTTCTGGAGGTAGTTCACCAGTTCATTTTTAGGGAAATGCGTGGAGCCGTTAAAGTTCATGTGCTCCATGAAATGTGCCAGCCCGCGCTGATCCTCATTTTCCAGGATGGAGCCGATCTTATTGACCAGGTAAAGCTCCGCGCGCTGCTGTGGTTGTGTGTTGCGGCGGATGTAGTACGTAAACCCGTTGGGCAGGCGCCCGGTGTGCAGGGCGGTATCTGCCGGTATTTCCTGGGCCTGTCCGCGCAGTGCGCAGCACAGGCCCAGGGCCACAACGGGGAGTGATAAAGTACGGAACAGCATGGGTTGTTTTTTTGATGTTTTATGCTGCTAGTGCAGGATCTCAGACAGTTTTTGTTCCAATGCATCGCCCCGCAGGTTTTTGGCAATGATCTTTCCATCGGGGCTTACCAGGAAGTTCTGGGGAATGGAAGTAACACCGTACATGGCCGCCACATCACTGGTCCACCCTTTCAGGTCGGATACCTGCTTCCAGGGCAGGCCGTCTTTTTCAATGGCAGCCACCCATTTATCCTTTTGCTTGGCCACATCCAGGGATACGCCCAATACCGTAAAACCTTTGTCTTTGTAAGCTTCAAACGCCTTCAGCACATTCGGGTTTTCTGCGCGGCAGGGGCCACACCAGCTGGCCCAGAAATCCACCAATACATACTTGCCTTTATAGGAAGAAAGGCTCACCGGGTTACCGGCGGGATCATTCAGGGTAAAGTCCATGGCAGGAGTGCCTAATGCTGTCTTTTTAGCAAGGGCTTCTTTTTCTGCCTGTTCCTGCTGCCGTTTGGCGTAAATGGTTTTGATGGCGTTTTCCACGGTAGCCTTTGAAGCAGCCGGCAGCACGGTCATCAGCGTATCCACCTGCTGTGTGCTGGTAAGGGGGCTGCTAGCTACGCTGTACACCAGGTAAGGCGTGATTTGCGCACCGGGGTGTTGCTTTGCATAGGCCGCCATCTCATCATTCATGGGTTTAAACAGGTTGGATACGCGGTACATTACCTGTTGCTGTAACTCCCGGTCAGTCTTGTATGCCGCGGAAGCCGTGATCCTGCGGAGGCTGTCCGTTACCAGCAAAGTGTTGTGGATAGCCTGTTTGTATTGCCCGTCTGCTATGGCTCCGGGGCCGCTTAAGTGAAAATTGGACAGCGCACTGTCTGCCGTGAGCTCCGTGTTGCCGACACCCAGCACAAAGCTCATGCGCTCACTTACCGTTATGCTGATGCCCTGGTTCTGGGCAATCCTGCGCGGTACGATCCATACACTCTGGGCCTCCGCAATGCGGCCGCTGAACTGGAAGTTGCCATCCTTTACCACCGCGCTGTCCAGCTGGCGGGGAATGAAGCTGCTGTCGTACAGGAGGTACAACGTGGTGTAAGCCTGCGGCATATGTGTGAGTTTGCCGCGGAGGGTAAATTGTTTTTGTTGTGCCGCTGCTGGCAGTGTCATGGCACAAAGCAGGGCCATGCCTAAATTACGTATAGTCATTTCCGTTATATTTATAAAATGGGTCAACAGGGCGGGCGTTTTTTACACACCCGTTGCTGTTGTTGACCACTATTTAAAAAAACTAGTTCTGGTAACCGGTGTTCTGGTGCAGGTTCAGGTCCTGTATCAGGTCGTTGCTGGGCAGGGGCCACAGTGCTTTGAAGCTGGCCCAGGTGCCGCCGCGTTTTTCTGCTACGGCGGTCATTACATTATCAATGGTGCCGCTGCGTTTCAGGTCAAAGAAACGCTGGCCGCCTTCTGTGAAATATTCCACGCGGCGCTCCTGCAAAATGGCTGTGAGCAGGGCGGCCCCGCTGGCGTTAGTATTGCCCAGGCCTGCGCGGTTACGCACCGTGTTCAGGTCTGCCTGCGCGCCGGCCAGGTTGTTGCCAAGGTGGGCGCGGGCCTCTGCGCGGATCAGGTATTGTTCTGCAAAGCGCAGCTGTACCGAGTTTTCAGGGCCTGGCGTAGCAGAGCGGTACTTGTTGATGAGGTAGAAGGTATCTGCAGGATTGCTTCCGCCGGCGGGCGCTATCGCGGGGCGCAGCCAGTGGGAGAAGCGGTTGTCGCCGCTTTCAAAAGCCGCTACCAGTTCATCGCTGGCCACGTAGCTGATGCCGTATTTGAAAGGTGTTTCGCCGGGTTGCATGGTAGCAGGTGTGGAGTTGTTGTATTGTGCAAAATCGTAAGTGGTATTTACCGTCGCCCCGGGGATGCTCATCAGCGCCAGCTCCCATACGGATTCCCGGCTACCCACCAGGAATACGGAATCCAGTGCTTCCAGGTGGTAGGTCCCTGTGGCATTGATCACCGTTGTTGCCTGGGCTTCCGCGTTGGCCCAGTCTTCGTTGTAGAGATAAGCCCTTGCCAGGAGGGCCGTTGCGGCAAGCTTGTTTGGCCGCACACGGGCGGTGGTGGGCAGGCCGTACCCGTCGCTGTAATTATCCGGCAGCAGTGACTGGGCTTTCAGCAGGTCTGCGATGATCTGTTTGTACACGTCTGCCTTGGGGCTGCGGGAAAGATGGTTGTTGGTTTGCAGATCAGAGGTAGTGGCCAGAGGCAGATCCCCGTAAAGATTGGCCAGGTGGAAGTACATCCAGGCGCGCAGGAAGTAGGTTTCTCCCAGCCACTGGTTCTTGTGCTCAATGGCCGCGGTGGTGCTGTTCAGTCCTTCCAGCGTGGTATTGATGCGCCAGATCTGGTTATAGAGACTGCCCCATTGGCCCACGTTCGTTCCTGCCAGGTCGTTCAGGTAGAAGGCCTGGTTTTGCGGGTTGGTGGTGAACAGGTTGCGCAGGTCATCTATGTAGCCGGCGGTACGGAAGGGAATGGATTCCGGCCCGTTGAATTGTAGCATGGTGTACATGTTGGCAAAGTTGCCGGTGGATGCCGCCCCGGCGGAAGCGTCGGATACATAGGCCCCGTTGCCGGCTATCTGGTCCACCGGGAGCGGGATCTGGAGGTATTTTTTACAGCTACCCATTGCTGCCATTACCAGGGCGCCCAGGAGCAGTTTCGTTGTATGTGCAGTGAATCGTTTCATGTTTGCGCGCGTTTAAAGATTAATACTGAGGCCACCAGTGAGAATGCGAAGCGGCGGCATGCTACCCGGTGTCAGGTTTTCGGGGTCCAGGCCACCTTTATATTTGGAAATGGTGAGCAGGTTCTGGGCCTGGAAGAACACGCTGGCGCCGGTCATACGGGCTTTCCTGACCAGCTTGGGCGACAGGCTGTAGGAGAGGTTCAGGTTACTCAGGCGGGCGTAGGTGGCGCGCTCATATGCACCCGTGCTGAGTGCAAAATTGCCTTGCCCCAGGATGGCCGCAATGCCTTGCGATACCTTGGGTACGTCCGTATGATCGCCGGGATGTTGCCAGCGCCGCAGCCATTCCGTTGTGGTATTGACATTGAACTGGCCGGGCATCTGGGACTGGGAGCCCAGGAAGTTCCTGCCAATGCGGTTCCTGAATTCGAAGAACACATCCAGGTGCAGGCGGTTGTAGGTAAAACTATTGCCAATGCCGCCGAAGTATTTTGGCGCAAGATCCACGTACTGCGTTTTATCTTTTACCTGGTCCAGTTGCACCGGCGAGAGGAAAGGCGTAAACGGGCCTTTATCTCCTTTGGCATTGATATAAGTATAACTACCGGTTTCAGGATCTACCCCTGCATAGTTGTAAAGCTTCTGCAGGAAGGGCGATTTGCCGATCACATAGGAAGTGCTCACCGCGGAGGTACTCAGGCCGGGATAGGCCACCAGTATGGATTTGGGGATGGTCATGTTAATAGTGGTAGACCAGGTGAAATGATGATTCCTGACATTATAGGTAGTGAGGCTCAGTTCCCATCCACTGGTGCGGATCAGCGCAGGGGAGTTCAGCGGGTATTGTGTAAAACCGGTTACAGACGACAGGAAGCTGGTCACCAGCTGGTGGGAGGTCATGTCGTTATAGTAATCACCGTCAAAGGTGATGCGGCCTTTGAAGAACTCCAGGTAAAGGCCCAGTTCCCGCTTTTTGATCTGCTCCCATTGCAGGTTGGGATTGGCCAGGCGTGTGGGCGTAAGGCCCGCTACACCGCCATAGGAGCGGGTGGTGGAGTAAGTGGAAAGGTACTGGTAATCCTTGATGCCATCATTGCCGGTGATGCCGTAACTGCCACGCAGTTTACCAAAAGAGAGGCCGGGAACCTGGTCTTTCACCCAGGGTTCTTCGGTAAAGATCCAGGCGGCGCCTACGGAGCCAAATGCGCCGAACTGTTTATTCTCTCCAAACTTGGTAGACCCGTCGTAGCGGCCATTAAGACTGAGCAGGTATTTATCAGCCCAGTTGTATTTGACAATACCAAAATAACCCAGGTTGCGGCCGGGTGTCTGGCTATAGTTAGCAGTCACCGTTGTCGCAAGGGATGGATTGTACAGCAGTGCATCGCCAATAAAACCGGTGCCGGAAATAGAACTGTAAGGATTGAATTTATCCACGAGGGTCACCCCTACGCGGGTGTCCATGGTGCCCTTTTTGCCGAGCTTAAAGGTGTAGGCAATGTTGGGGTCCAGTGTCCAGGTGCGGATGTTGTATTCCCCGCGGGCGGAGTTAATGCGTAACGCCACATTGCCTACCGGCTGGAAATAATCCGTAGGCGCCGCCCGGAAATCCCGTCCCATCAGGAGGTTGTAGCCGATCGTTGCATTGAAGGTAAGCCCTTTCACCGGCTCATAACGCAGCACGGTATTGCCCAGCAGGTTATTGGTGGTACTGTTGTACAGCAGCTTGATGTCTGAAAGCAGGTTCTGATTGCTGCCGATGTCGCTCCAGTTTAGCTGCCCGTCCGGCCCCAGCAGGGGTGGCGCATTGGGGGCCAGGGTGGAGATGCCCAGGTTGGAAAGGTCGCCTGGTTTGGTGTTATTCATGTTGGAAGAAAAACCACCGGACATATCGAAGTAGAATTTCTTGTTGGGCGAAGTGCTGTTCAGGTCAAAGCGCAGGCCAATGTCCCTGGTATTGCCGCCCCCCAGTTGCACGCTTCCCTGCTGGTGGAAAAGCCCGCTGATGCGGTAATTCACCATCCCATTGCCGCCGCCGTAGGCTGCGTTCACCTCTGTATTCACCGGGTGCAGGCCGGTGGCGTAGCGTTGCCAGTCCGTGTAGCGGGTGGTGTCCCAGGTGCCATTCAGGTCCAGGTCTGCGGCCTTGGGCTGTGCGTTGTCATTGGCAAAGGCTTCGCGCCGGAGGGCCAGGTATTGCTGGGTATTGAGCAGCTTGGGCATGCTGCCGCGCATGGATACGCCGCTACGCGCATTTACCGAAAGCTGGGGTGTGCCGGCCTTGCCTTTCTTCGTGGTGATGAGGATCACCCCGTTGGCCCCGCGTGAGCCATAGATAGCGGTAGCGTCTGCGTCTTTCAGCACCGTTACACTTTCTATTTCAGAAGGCGACAGGAAGTTGAGCGCACTGCCGCCCTGGGATATAACGTTGTTCAGATCTCCGTTGTTGAGGTAATTCAGTGTTTCATTGGCAGGGTAGGTAACGCCATCCACCACGAAGAGCGGCTGGGATAAATTAAAGCTGCTGTTGCCACGGATCTGTGTTACGTAAGACGCATTGGGCAGGCCGGAGTTCTGCGTGATATAGAGTCCCGGTACGCGGCCCTGGAGGGCGGAGAGCACGTTGGTCACCGGGTTGATGCTGATCTCTTTGGCCGTTACCGTTGTTACGTTACCGGTGAGCAGGCGCTTGCTGGTCTGGCCGTAAGCGAGGATCTGTACCTCGTCCAGGGCGCTTACGTTGTCTTTCAGGATGATGTTGAACGGGTTGGCCAGTTCCTTGCCGGTGATCTCCCGGGTGGTGTAGCCAATGAAAGTCACGACCACTACAGATCTTTCCCGGTCAGGTACGAAGAGGGTGAACTGCCCTTCGTTGTTGGTTACCGCGCCGGTACTGGTATTCTTTACCTTCAGCGTTACGCCGGGTAAAGGATTGCCTGCTTCATCGGTCACTTTACCAATGAGTACAATAGGCTGTGCTGCGCTGATGGGTTTATAGAAATCCATGTTGCGGTGGGTGATCACCACCGTGTTGTCGATCACGGCATAACGCAGTGGCAAGGCCTGGAAACAGGCGTCCAGGGCCTCCTGCAGCGTGGCGTTGTGAATGTCTACGTTTACATGCGGGGCCTGCCTTACCAGGTCCGCATTGTAAAAGAACGTGTAACCGCTCTGTTTTTCGAGTTGGTTTAAAATGCTTTTAAGACTGGCATCCCTTTCGGAAAGGTTGATATGTTGGCTGAAAACGGAAGCGCTGACGTGCAGGCATCCAATGAGTGATAGAACACTGGTTAATTTCATAACCACAAAGATTTTTTTGCACCGGCGCAAAGTGGCCAGTGATAAGGAAAAACGGGAAATTTCCATACATTTGTTTGGTTTTGGGCTTTTGGTTGATAATTAGTTTAGACAATAGCTGTTAGCGATCAGTCCCTGACCTTTTTTCGCCGGCATGTGGTCGTAACACATGCCGGTTTTTTTGTCATTGACCAATTTAATTCCAGCACAGCAGCGGTGCTGTGCAATGTGTTGGTATGGATGAAAAGTTGTGGTAAGGCGGAATGCCGTTATGGCGGATCTTTTGGTTGATATTATCTCAATATGATCTTTCTCCCTTCTATTTTAAAGTTAATGCCACTGGCGGCCAGCACCTGCAGGGCGGTAGAGGCCTTTACGTTGCGGGAGATCTTCCCGCTGAAGCGCTCTGCCGGCAGGGGACCGTCAAACACCACGTCTACATCGTACCAGCGGCCCAGCTGGCGCATGATGGCGGATATGTCTGCATTGTTGAAGGCAAACTGCTCATGCTGCCAGGCCATGGCGGTGGCGGTATCTGCTTCTTTTACCAGGCTGAGGTGCCCTTTGCCGAGCAGGGCCTGACTACCTGGTTGTAACAAGCAGGAGTCCTGCAGGCCCATCACCCGTACGCTCCCCTGGGTAAGGGTGGTGGTGATCACCGGTTCGTCGGTGTATGCATTTATATTAAAGTGAGTGCCCAGTACATCCGTTCTTTGCTGACGGGTGATGACGTGAAAAGGTTTGGCCGCATCGGGGGCTACTTCAAAGTAAGCCTCCCCATCAAGGGTCACCGTGCGTTCATTGCCGGCAAAGTAGACCGGGAAACGCAGGCTGGAAGCGGCATTCAGCCACACCTTGGTGCCATCTGTCAGCACTATTTCATAAGTGCCGCCCCTGGGCGTGCTGATCGTGTTCATGATGCCGGCATCAGCCTTGGAGGCCGGGGCATCATTGTTATAGCGGATCAGCCCATTGGCCTGTATTGCTTTGCCGGTAGGTACCAGTGCGCTGACATTATTTACCAGAGAAATATGCTGCCCGTCCTCCGTGATCAGCGTGGCGCGGCGGGTGCCGGGTGCAAGGTCTGCGGCGGCAGTCACGGCCACTGGCTGCACTGGCTGGCGGTACTGCTGAACGTAAAGGACACCTGCGCCGGCCACCAGGATAAGGACGGCTGCGGCTATGGCCCGCCAGTAACGGCCCCCCCTGCGTTTCACTACCCGCAGCGGCAAAGCCTGCCCGGTAGTGGATTGCAGCCGCTGGTGCAATTGCATTTCCTTGTTATGCCATTCCCTGTCATCCAGTACGGGTTCTTCCCCGTGTATGCTGTCGTACCACGCTTCAATAAATTCCTGCTCGGCCGGCGTAGCCTGGCCGGCATTATATTTTGCGATCAGTTGCCTGAGTTCTTGCAGTTCCAAAGCGCGCTTTTTTAATTATCAGGTAAGGAAAGAAAAAGTACTAAGTAGGCCTGAATTTTTTTTCAAAGCTGGTGCAGCCCGGAAAATAACAGGAAGCCCATTACCAGCAAGGGATTTTCATAGCGGCGGATGCGCTCCCGCAGGCGGGCGGTGGCCGCATGCAACTGGTTCTTAACAGTTTGTTCGGAAAGGGAAAGCTGCCCGGCGATGGCCTTAATAGAGAGGTGCTGGTCGCGCCGCAACAAGTAGATGGCGCGCATGCGCTCCGGCATGCGGTCGGTTTCTTCGGAGATCACAGCCTGTAGTTCTTTATTCACCAGCAGGTTATAACCGGAGGGGGCGCGGTGTTCCGGTTGGGCTGCTACTTTCATGGCATAGCGCAGGCGTACTTCGTTCTTCTCAAAATGCTGGAGTACTTTATTGCGCAGGATGCCGTACAGGTAGGGGAGCAGGCGGGTGTCCGGCGCCAGCTGGTCCAGGTTGTGCCAAAAGGCTATATAGGTTTCCTGCACCAGGTCCTGTGCGAGGTCGTCCTGTTGTACTTTACGGAAGGCTTGCAGGTAAAGGGATTGCCAATACTGGCGGAAGGCCAGTTCAAAAGCCTTGTGCCGGTCGGAGCCGGCGGTAGCCAGTATGTCGTCGTCGGGAACATGCACCATAATTTCGGTCGATCGCCCGGTAAGGTACATATTATTTGGGGCAAATACCCCGGGGATATACAACATTTTGGCCGGGATCATCCTCCATGGAATTTGCTGCGCCCACAAAAAGGAATCAATTTTGTTGTGTATCTTAGTGGCCGGTTTTTTCCACCCTGCCTTAACCTGCAACTATGCCAGACCGGTTTCACCGGCCAGGATTTCCTTACACTGCAACGCTGACAAGACACGAATCATCAGAACAATTTTTTACCTGTAGCACAAACGAAGGACCATGAGCGTTCACATTGAGGTAGCGTCCCATTATGAATTTCTAAGAGCGTATGTAGAACAAATACCGGCCAGCTTTAACAGTATGGGAACCGCCGTGCACTCCGCACGGAACGTTATACGCGTTGATATACAAAACAACATAAAGCTGGTGATCAAATCCTACCGGCAGATCTACATCTTTAACCGCTTCTTCTATGCCAATATAGTGCCCTCCAAGGCCAAGCGCGCTTTCCTGTATGCCCAAAGGCTGATCAGCAAAGGGTTCCAGACACCCACACCGGTTGCATACATCGAGTGCGTAGATAATGGATTAATGCGGGACAGCTATTTTATCAGCACCTACATAGATTACCAGCCATTGAAAGACATTTACCAGTTGCCAAGGGAAGAGGCTTTGCAGATCCTGGACCAGCTGGCCGCATTCACCTGCCACCTCCATGCAGCAGGTATTTATCACAAGGACTATTCCATCGGCAATATCCTCTTTAAAAAGAACCACGAAGGGTACTACGATTTTTCGCTGGTGGATAATAACCGCATGCGCTTTGCCAAGGGCTCGTTTGCAGACCGGATGAAGAACCTGCGCCGCCTGGACCTGCCGTTGCCCATGCTGGCCTATTTCTGCCAGCAGTATGCGCGGGTGAACGGGGAAAATGATCTGCTATCGCTCACTACCATGCTGAACTACCGTAAGCACCGCCTGGTGTACCGCACCCGTAAGGACAGGATGAAGCATATTTTCAGGTGGTTTTTACCGTTCGGACAAGCGTGATCCTTTTGGTTTAATAAACTGTAAGTTGTTTGCACGAGATCAAACACCGCGCAGGCATATAGTGCGGCGTTCTACGCCTGCAAGGCGTTGGCCGTTATGCAAAGGAAAGCCGCACATCCAGGTGCGGTGCGTTTGTATAAAAAGGTAATGCTTCCAGGCCGGGCACGTAGTTGAAAATACGGGAGCCGGTGGTGGAGGCTAATTGCAGGGGCTTGTTTGTAATCACCTGCAGGGTGCCGCCATTACGGGCCAGGCGTATGCTTTTGCCATGGTGTTGCAGTGTCTCCGTGGAAGGGGAGATGAGTGGCAGCCAGGTTTTTACCTGTGTGCTCCCGTTATGGGAGTATTGCAGGCGTACGCCGGTGGGGGTAAACTGGTAGACCAGCTTACAAAGGATAGCGCCGGTGGGGGGTGCCTGCTGGTCTTTGTTTACCAGCGCTGCATGCACGGTTACCGTAACGGTATCCCCTTTGGTGCGCGTTTCCATGCTGGCGCCAAAGTCATTGATATTCGTATATGTGTTACCGTTATACTCCAATGATATGCGCGGTGTAAGCGGTAGGCTGTGTGGATCTTTATCTTCCTGCATGTTGTGGGCTTCGTACAGCTGGTATTCGTTCATACTGGCGCAAAGCAGGATGCCTGCCGTTGTGTGCCACAGCATAGACAGTGCACCGCCGCTGGCATGGCCGGCTTTGTAGTCTTTATAATCACGGTCGTACCCGGTGATGGTGGCGCGGTATGGGCCGGTGGCCACGAGGCCTGTTTGAATATCAGCGAAGAAACGGCTGCCGTAGGCCTGCTCCCGGGGCAGCTTTACCGGCGCAAAAGTAGGCGGGGGCTGGGGAATGCCGTGATCCAACAAGGTAACCTGTGCCTTTAAATGACAGAAAGTATGGTGCAGGCCCGATGTAACTCCATGTGAAAAATAATGCGGCCCGCCATACAGCAACCCATCATGGGTATGCCGTTCCAGTAACTGCGTATTACGCAATGCTGCCATATAAAACTCCGGGGACTGCCCGCCCAGCAAGGCATACGCCGGCTGGCAGCCGTCGGAGGTGCGGCTGCCCCAGTAGGTCCATTTATAATTACGGGTGCCCCAGCTGTTGTCCCATCCACCATCCGGCAGCATAAACTGCAGGTGTGCCTGCATGCTTTCCTGCACTGCTTCCAGCACTTCCCGGTCACTGGTGTGCAGGGCATAGAGCACCAGGTTAGGGAGCGATTCTTCTACGTTGTAGCCCAGGTCTACGGAGTAGCAGCCTTTGGGGCTGGGTGTTTTGTAAGGCGTTCCTTCGCCCGTTAGCAGCTTATCTTTTTTACTGATGAAGGTGATGGCCTGTTTTGCAAGGCTGGCGGCCTTTTCCCGGTATTGCGGTCTGTCCAGCAGGTCTGCCAGGAGGGCCAGTGCATAGGTGGCCGAAATGGGATAGTTGATGTTACCGTATTCAATGTTGAAGTTGTTATAAATGAAGTCACCTGCTCTGGCAATGCGTTCCTGGAGGGTTTTCCGGAAGGAATTGTCCAGCAGTTGCCCGTGGTTTTTGAGGGCTTCCGCCAGTGCTATACTGCCAAACACGGTGGTGCCTTTCCAGGAGCCTTTTTCCGGTTCGTTCAGCCAGGAGCCGTCTTCCTGGCTCACGGTCCTTTCCATCCAGTTGTAGAGCAGCAAGGCAGCATCCACATAGCGGTGGTCATTGTGGCGCGCAGCCAGGTGCAGGAAGGGGTAAATGCATTCCCCCATGCGCCCGTGTATCATGTGCTCTTCCGGGGAGATGATGGTGCCGTAGTGCGGGTGATGCTGGTCAGTGACCTGCAGGGAGCGTAGTTTTTGACCCCAGGTGCCGGAAAGGGAGGTGGCAAGGGCCTGCAGGTCACCGGCAGCAGGTATTTGCGGCCAGGCAGCAGCGAAGTGGTGGGAGAGTAACAGGCCGGCGGCGCCTGCGGTGCTGTGTTGCAGGAATTGTCTCCTGGAATAGGATGGCATAACGGGAACGGGTGTTAGTGGAAATACAATATCGGGAATTTGGCTATAATATTTTAAAGCCAGGACTGCATTTGTCCTGGCTTTTTTTATATCTTGATCCCAGGAACCCATGTAACTTTTTATGCTCCCGTTATGCATTTCAAAAAAAATCTGCTGCCGGCACTAGCCCTGCTGATGGGCTTTTCCACGCATGCCCAGCAAAAGCAGGCTTCCATGCCTGTTAATTCGCTATCCGCCTTTAATGTACAATGGAATGAGCCTGGCCCCACCGCTGCGCAATCCATGCCTACCGGCAATGGTGACATTGGCCTCAACGTATGGACTGCCGCAAACGGTGACCTGTGCTTCTTCATCGGCAAAACAGATGCATGGGGTGCCGCTGCCCCGGATGAAAAAAATAACTGGGTAAAGGAAGGCGGTGTGCTCATGAAACTGGGCATGGTGCGCGTAGCGGTGAGCCCCAGTCCGTTGGCTACAGGTGCGGCTTTCAGCCAGGTACTGCGCCTCCATGAAAGCGAAGTGCTGGTAAAAGAAGGCCACCTGCAAATGCGGGTATGGGTAGATGCCAATCATCCCGTGATCCGCGTGGAAACTGAAAGCCCCACGCCAGTGACGGTAACGGCTACCCTGCATAACTGGCGCTTTCAAAACGGCGATACGCTCGTGCCGGAAAAGACGGATGCCATCACCTGGTATCATGCCAACCCGGCTACTGCCAATGAACACCTGCAGGGCATCGTGTTTGGCGCTGGCATGGCCGGCAAAGGTATGCTGCGCAAAAATGATACAACCCTGGCTACCACTGCCGCGGTGAAGTCACAGCTGTTGTCCGTATATCCGCTCACCGTTACCCACGCAGATAAAAGCAAATGGTTGTCCGCGCTGCAACAGCAGCAGCGCACCATTGACGCACTTCCCCTGGCCCAAACGCGTGCCGCACACCTGCGCTGGTGGAACCAGTTCTGGGACCGCAGCTGGATATTCCTGGAAGGGGATAGCCTGGCCCGCAAAGTAAATGAAGGCTATGTGCTACAGCGGTACGTGACGGCATGCGCCGGGCGCGGTGCTTATCCTATCAAATTCAATGGTTCCATATTCGTGGTGGACAACCCGGATTACAAACCCAATAGAGCGGCGCCCGCACGCGCCATAGACGCGGACTTCCGCGAATGGGGCGGCCAGTACTGGTTCCAGAACACCCGGCCTATGTATTGGCCCCGGCTGGCGGCGGGCGACTTTGACATGATGCTGCCCCTGTTTAAAATGTATGCCGGCATACTCCCGCATAACGCTGCGCAGGTAAAGCAATATTACCACCACGATGGGGCCTACTTTGCGGAAACAGCACCTTTCTGGGGCGGCCTGCTGTACATGGGGCCTGAAGTACCGGAGAACTGGACCGGCCACTATTTTACGCCCATCCTGGAACTGAGCATGATGATGCTGGACTACTATGATTACACCCGGGACGCGCAGTTTGCAAAAAACACGCTGCTGCCGGTAGCGGGTGCGGGCATGACGTTCTTTGACCAGCATTTTTCCCGCGATGCGCAAGGCAAGCTGTTGCTGGACCCGGATAACTCCATTGAAATGTTCTGGAAAGTGCATAACCCCGCACCGGATATTGCAGGCCTGCATGCGGTGGTCACCCGGTTGCTGGCATTGCCATCCTCGCTGACCTCCCCTGCTTCCCGTGCACAGTGGGAGCGCCTCCTGGGAGAATTACCCCCATTGCCACAAGGAGAAAAGCAAGGCAAAAGTGTATTGCTGCCTTACACCGGCCCGCAAACGGCGAAGGGGCATAACCTGGAAAACCCGGAGCTGTATGCCGTATACCCGTTCCGGTTATATGGACTGGGTAAGCCGGACCTGGAAGTGGCGGTGAATACATTCAACGCCCGGGCCTTCCGCGATAAAGGCTGCTGGGTACAGGACCCCATACAGGCGGCCATGCTGGGCATGACACAGGTGGCGAAGACCTATACTGCGTATAACCTTACCCGTAGGGAACCTGCGTTGAAGTTTCCCGCATTCTGGGCCACGGGGCATGATTATGCACCGGACGAAGACAACGGTGGCAACGGGGAGCAGGGGTTGCAGCAAATGCTGTTGCAAACAGATGGTAACAGGATCTACCTGCTACCTGCCTGGCCCAGGGAGTGGAATGCCTCGTTCAAACTGCATGCGCCACAAAACACTACGGTGCAAGGGAGGGTAGAGAATGGCAAAGTGGTGGACCTGCGGGTAACACCGGAATCGCGCCGGCAGGATGTGATCAGTGGGTTGTAACAAACACAGCGCGGTAAGCCCTGCCCAATACCGGGTCGCTAAAAGTGGGGCGGGATTTTAAAATGGGCTATCTTTGCGTGCTGGACCATTCCGTTGGTTAGGTATGCAACTTTTCGTCTATATATTTCGCCGTCATTTCTATGCGCAAGAAGCCTTTATTTAAAGCATTAAAGATTTTTGTTATAACAGTGGCCACTATTTTTGCCCTGTTGTTTTTATTACCGATCCTTTTCCCCAACACAATTGCTAACAAGATCAAGGCATGGACGAATAAGAGTATTACCGGTGATATGAATTTTTCCCGGGCACGTTTGTCTTTCTTCAACCACTTCCCGTCGCTCACGCTTACCCTGCATGATTTTACGTTGAAGGGGGCTGCACCTTTTAAAGAAGATACCCTGGTTGCTGCCAGTGAAGTGGCATTGGGCGTAAACCTGTCCAGTGTATTTTCCGGCTCCATTAAGATCGATAAGATCTTTTTGACGGAAGGCGATATTCACGTGATGGTGGACTCCGCGGGACATCCCAACTATGACATTTACAAATCGGCCCCCGCCAGCAACAACACGCCGGACAATGACAGCAGCAGTGCGTCTTTGAAGATAGAGCGCATCCAGATAGAGCATTGTAATATCATCTATGACGACCGTTCCCTGCCCCTGTACATCCGCGCCAGGGCGGTGGACTATGTGGGCAAAGGGGACCTGAGCAAGGCGCAGTTTGACCTGCAATCCGCGATCAACATCGGCTCCTTTGACCTGAGCTATGGTGGTACATCTTATATACAATCCAAGAAACTGAACGGAAACCTCATCACCAAGATCAACACCCACTCCCTGGACCTGATCTTTGAAAAGAACGAGATCCGCATCAATGAGCTGCCCGTTCAGCTTACCGGTACGTTTGGCTTCCTCAAGAACGGCTACCATATGGACTTTAGGCTAAGTTCCCTGGAAAGCAGTCTGCACGCCATTTTCAGCGCCCTGCCGCCGGAATACGTGACCTGGCTGGAACATACGGATGTGGAAGGCTTTGCAGATGTTACGGCCAGTCTTTCCGGTTCCTACATAGCCGCTACGAATATGATGCCCAGCCTGGCTTTCAACATGAAAGTACGGGACGGGATGATCACCAACGACAAAGCACCTGCTCCCATCAAGCATGCATTCCTCAACCTGGAAACCCGCCTGCCCCAGCTGAACATGGACAGCTTGTATATAAACGTGGATTCCATCTTCTTCAATATAGACAAGGATTTCTTCAGCGCCATTATCCGGGTGAAAGGCCTGCGGTCGCCGGAAGTGCATATGAAGATGAACACAGACATAGACCTGGAAAAATGGAACAAGGCCATCGGCAATAAGGACTTCGAGGTAAAAGGCCGGCTGAATGCCCGCCTGCAGGCAGATGGCAAATACGCAAAAGGAGTGGTGTACAAAGGCCTGCAGCACAAGCCGGACACGGTATTGACCAGCATCCCGGTGTTTGATCTGAAGGCTGCTTTCCGTGATGGCTATTTTAAATTTACTTCCTTCCCGGCTGCGGTGAATAATATCAGTTTTAACCTGGCGGCATCCTGCCCGGATAACGATTACGCACATACGCAGGTGAATGTGGAGAACATCAATGCTAACCTGCTGACCAATTATATCAGGGGTTTCTTCCGCATGCACAATGCAGCCGCCCCCGTGGTGGATGCCCAACTGGCGGCGGTATTACACCTGGCAGACGTGCAGCAGTTCTATAAAACAGACAGCCTGGCCATGGCCGGCGACCTGCATATGGACCTGACCACCAAGGGCACTTACCAGCCGGCCAGGCGCCTCTTCCCGGTTACCAAGGCCCACCTGACCATGAATAACGGCAGCGTACAAACGAAATACTACGCCGCACCGGTAGAAAAGATCAATGTAGACGCCACCATGACCAATACCGCCGGCACCCTGCGCAGTATGCAGGTGGACCTGAAGCCGGTGGCCTTTGAATTTGAAGGCCAGCCCTTCACCCTCAAAGCAGACCTGAACAACTTTGATGACCTGCGCTACAACATCAGCTCCCGCGGGGTGATAGACCTGGGCAGGATCTATAAAGTGTTTGCCGTGAAAGGCTACGACCTCAAAGGCCTGATCAAAACAAACCTGGCCCTGAGCGGCACCCAGCGAGACGCCACCAGCGGGCATTACGACCGCCTGCACAACAGCGGTACCCTGGTGATCCACGATGTGGCCCTCAGTTCGGAACTGTTCCCGTTGCCTTTCGTGATAAAAGACGGCACTTTCCGTTTTGACCAGGATAAGATGTGGTTCGACCAGTTCAATGCCAGCTATGGCAGTTCCCTCATCAACCTGAATGGTTACCTCAACAACGTGATCGCCTATGCATTGCAGGATCAAAAGCTGCAGGGCAATTTTACCCTGAAAAGCAACTACCTCCTGGTAGATGAAATGATGGTGAACGCCCCGGCCCCGGCAGGTAAAGCCCCGGAAAACACCGTCCCCACAGGCGCCCCCGGAGTAGTAATGGTACCGGCAAACCTGGACGTGACGCTGGATGCCGCTGTTAAAAAGATCGTATTCAAGGGTGTGAATATAGACAGCTTTTACGGCCAGCTGGTGATAGACAGTGGCAGGCTGCAAATGAACAAGACCGGCTTCAATATCATTGGCGCACCGGTAGAAATGGAGGCCACTTATGCCAGCCTTTCCCCGGATAAGGCCATGTTTGATTACCACATTAATGCCCATGAATTTGATATTAAACGGGCGTATAACGAGATCAAGATCTTTCATGACCTGGCTTCATCCGCGGCCAGCGCCAGCGGCATTGTGGGTTTGGACTACCAGCTGAGTGGCCGCCTGGATAAAAATATGAGCCCGGTATACCCCTCCATTAAAGGCGGTGGCGTGCTGTCTGTGAAGAAAGTGAAGATGAAGGGTTTTCGTTTATTCAATGCCGTGAGCAGCGCCACCGGAAAGGATGAGGTAAAAGACCCGGACCTTTCTAAAGTGGAGATCAGGTCGACCATCAACAACAATATCATGACCATCGCCCGCACCAGGATGAAGGTGGCCGGGTTCCGCCCGCGCTTTGAAGGCCAGGTAAGCCTGGATGGTAAATTGAATCTCAGCGGCCGTTTAGGCCTGCCCCCGTTGGGCATCATCGGCATTCCCTTCACAGTATCCGGTTCGCAGAGCGCGCCCAAGGTAAAACTGCGCCGGGAGCGGGATAGTGACAAGCTGGAGGAGACGGAAGACGGGGAGGATGATAATAAGTAGCGGTGAGGCATGATCAGCGTGCTAAAAAGATAAACCCCGGTCTCAAAGGCCGGGGTTATTTGTTGGGGGATTAACAGCTATACGTTCACATTGAAAGGAAGTATTGATCTCTGTATTAATACCAGGTAGCAGTTATTTGCTGTACAGGACAGCCGTCATAACTATTACATAATACCTGGTTGCAATTACTTACAGTATACTTGCAGCACCTTGTAGCTCTTATACGCATTGCCTGCGCCATAATCTACAGATGCGGTAGCAGAGCCGGTTGCGCCGGCGGCAAGGTTGGTAATGGTGAGGATGGTTTCCTCTTCGTAGGTTTTGCCGCTGGTAGTGGTGGCCTGGAGTTTAACGTATACCGGGTTGCTGCCGCTGCCCACGTCATAGGTTTCACTGCTGGTGTTCTTTACATCGAAAGTTACCTGCAGGTCGTGGAGGGCGGAAAGGTCACTGACCTTGGTTTCAGTGAGCTGCATTTTATCCGCCATGCATTGGCGTTGCGGCGTACCGGGCCCGTCTGACTTTTTGGAACAGCTGCCCAGGAATGCTGCGGCAGCCAATGCGCTATAGAGAGCGATCTTTTTCATGTTGATATTTTAGAAGGTGTGTTTAATGAATATGGTCTTTGCAAAATTACCGGCGGGGTGGGCGGTGTACAATACCAAACCATTGGTAATTTTAACTACCAGATAGTTGGTAGTTACAACATTGCCCCAGCTTTTGTATTTTTATTGCATGACCCGATTTAGCAGCATGTTGCTCCTGTTGTTAGGAATCCGCTGGTGCGCTATGGCACAGCTTTCCCTGCCACTGGATGAGCGCGCGTACACCGATAGCCTTGACAATATTTTACACCATGCCCCTTCTGACAGTACCCGGGCACGGGTGTGCTTCCAGCTGGCCGAGTACTGGCGCGGCAAAGACACTGTAAAAGCCCGCAGTTTCCTGGACCAGGGCGCCCGGCTGGCGCAGCGTTTTCCTTTGCCGCACGCATTGCATGCCTTTTATGAAGGACAGTTTTATTTCAATACGGACGCCCCCAAGGCAGCAGATGCATTTTTCCGCTCGCAGCAGCAACTGGCCGCTTTTCCCACAAAGGAGGCCACCCGGTTCCGTGCCATGGCGTGGTTCAATTATGGCATTATGCAGCGGGGTGCTAAGGGAGACGACTTCGTGATTGACACCTGGCTTACGCACGCCATTCCCCTGGCGGAGCAGGGGGGTGATGAAGATAAACTGGCACTGTACTACACGCAACTGGGCACCTTGTTGATGTACAACGCCCGGTTTGATAAAGCGCAGGTGTACATTGATAAGGGATTGACCATCCTGGAAAAACATCCGGGCTCGCCCAACCTGCTGTTTGCTTATTTTGCGGCCACCAGTAATGCCATTTACAGTAAGCATATTGCCGCCGCCAAAGGTTACCTGGATAAGGCAAAGGCCCTGCTGGCGCCTTACCCGGAGTCTGCCAATTATCCTAATTATTACTACAACGAATCATTGTACTACACTGCGGTCAATGAGTTTGGCAAGGCCATGGGCAGCCTGGATAAGGGCATTGCCATGGCCCGTAAACTGCAGCAACCACAGGTACTGCAAATGCTGGTGTTCCGTAAATACAATATCCTGCAGGAGTCTAAAGCCTATGGCCCTGCACGGCAATTGCTCCTGGACATTCTCAAAGAAGGGACGCTTACTAAAGAGGTGAACAACCGGAAGACCATTTACCAGCAACTGGCCTCCATTAACGCCAGCATGGGGGATATGAAACAGGCCTATGACTGGCAGGTAAAATACGCCACGCTGAGCGATAGCCTGCAGGAAGCCAAGCTGCAAGCCCATATCCAGGAGCTGGAGATCAAGTATAATAACGCTGAAAAGGAAAAGAAAATAGCACAACTGGAAGTTGTGAATGCAAAGGCAGCACTGGCGGCCCGCAAGAATAAACAACTGGCCGGCTTGTTTGGCATGGCCGCGGTGCTGGCATTGGTAGTGGCCTTGTTTGCTACCTGGTTTTACCGGAAGAACAAACAGCTGGCGGCTGCACAGCTGAAAACCCAGGTGGCGCAGGCATTATTGCAAGGGGAAGAAAATGAACGGGCGCGCGTGGCCCGTGACCTGCATGATGGCTTGGGCGGGCTGCTGGCAGGCATCAAGCTGCATCTCTCTGCCGTGGCCCGGCCGGAGCTGCACAAGGTCATAGACCAGCTGGATCACTCCTCCGCGGAACTGCGGCGTATTGCACATAACATGATGCCGGAAGCCCTGTTGAGCTATGGGCTGGTGGCGGCGTTGCAACAGTTGTGCGCATCGCTGGAAACGCCCGCTTTGCAGGTGTCATTCCAGCCTTTTGGCATCCAGGACAACCTGCCGCGCATGACGCAGGTGACCATTTACCGCATTGTGCAGGAAGCGCTCTCCAATGCATTGCGCCACGCACAGGCATCCAGCGTGGTGGTACAATGCTCACAGGAAGGGAGCACTTTCTTCATTACCGTGGAAGACAACGGGCGCGGTTTTGACAAGCACAGTATTTCAAAGGAGAAAGGCATAGGGCTTAGCAATATTGAACGGCGCGTGCTTTTCCTGAATGGTAAAATGGATATTGATGCGGCCGTGAATGAAGGCACCACTATAAATATTGAACTCAATGTGGCAGGATAAACAACCTATTGCTTTGGTGATCGTAGATGACCACCCGGTGGTGCTGCATGGACTGGAAACCTTGCTGCAGCAGGATGAGCGCATAGCGGTAAGGGGTGGGTTCACCACCGGCATGGAAGCGCTGGCCTTTGTACAGCAACATACGGTGCATGTAGTGCTGCTGGATATTTCCCTGCCGGACATTCACGGTGCGGAGCTGTGCCGCCGCATTAAGCAGGTGTCGCCGGCCACGGTGGTATTGGGTTTCAGCAATCATGCGGAAAGGCTGCTTATTTTGCAGCTGCTGCAAAACGGCGCCAGTGGCTACTTGCTGAAGAATGTGGCTGCGGCGGAACTGATGACCTGTATGGAAGAAGCACTGAACGGTCAGGTGGCCTTCAGCAGTGAAGTAAAGCAGATCATGGCCCGTGCTGCTGTGCCGGATGTAAAGGCAGTGGCTCCTTTGACCAAACGGGAAAAACAGATCCTGCGCCTCATTGCAGATGGCCGGACCAACCAGCAGATGGCAGATGAATTGTCCCTGAGCGTGCTCACGGTAGAAACCCACCGCAGGAACCTCATGCAAAAGTTCGAGGTGAAAAATGTGGCAGCGTTGCTGAAAGCTGCCATGGCAGAAGGATTGCTTTCCTGATGCACTCCGGCCGGCTGCGGCACAAGGGGCGCGCCCTGCCCCCGGCAGCAACATTTCTTATTTCGAGGGCTCCACCTTCACCAGCCGGGCCAGCGCTATCGCCCGTGCTTTAATAGCCTCCACGTCTGCATCCGGCTTGTCATACGTGAGCACCACGCCCATGCGGCGGTAGGGGCGTGTGGTGGGCTTACCAAACAAACGGATGTCTGCGTTCGGCTGGCTAAGTACCTCTGCTACGCCGGTGAACACCGGCTCACTGCCTTCCCGGTCCGCCAGGATCACGGCGCTGGCGCCATTGCGCTCATGCGTGATAGCTGCAATGGGCAGCCCCAATACCGCGCGGGCATGCAGGTCAAATTCGCTGAGGTTTTGGGTACCGGCCAGGGTTACCATGCCGGTATCGTGGGGGCGGGGAGACAGTTCTGAAAAGTAGACGCCTTCCGGTGCCAGGAAAAATTCCACCCCAAAGATCCCGGCGCCGCCTAGTGCCTGGGTTACCTTAGCCGCCATGTCCTGCGCTTCCGCCAGTTGATCCACGGGTACGGCCGCGGGCTGCCAGCTTTCCTGGTAGTCGCCGCGCTCCTGGCGGTGGCCTATGGGCAGGCAAAACAGCGTAGGGCCTTGTTGCTGGGTCACCGTGAGCAGGGTGATCTCGGAGGTAAAATGAACGAACGCCTCCACGATCACTTCCACCTGGTCGCCCCGCTTGCCATGCTGGGCGTAGTTCCAGGCGGTTTCAATATCTGCGGCAGACCTGATCACGGATTGTCCCTTGCCGGACGATGACATCAGCGGCTTTACCACGCAGGGCATGCCCACCGCTTCCACGGCGGCTTGCAGCGCTTCCAGTGTGCCGGCGTAGCGGTAATTGGCGGTGCGCAGGCCCAGCTCCCGTGCCGCCAGGTCGCGGATGGCGCGGCGGTTCATAGTGAAATTGGCCGCCTTGGCGCTGGGCACCACCTGTATGCCTTGCGTTTCATAATCGTAAAAACGTTCGGTGCGGATAGCTTCTATTTCAGGAACGATAATGTCGGGTTGATGTTTGGCCACGATGCGGTCCAGCTCCGCGCCATCCAGCATGTTGATGACTTCCCGCGCATCGGCCACTTGCTGGGCCGGTGCATCATGGTAGGAATCTACGGCAATCACGTATTGCCCCAGTCGTTTTACGGAGATCACAAATTCTTTACCGAGCTCCCCCGAGCCGAGGAGCATGATCTTTTTCTGCATAATCGTTGGCTTGAGGGCACAAAGCTAGGGATTTAATACAAATGCCCCCTGCATTTGGCGCGTATACCCGCCTTCTGTTCACGGGCTGGATATTATTTTCACCAAAAGTTTTTCCATGCAGGTACATGAACTAATGGACCGTTACCGCGATACGGTTTTCCGCAAAGATGTAGCAGGTTTTATGCAGTTGTTTGACCCCGCGGTGCGGGTGTTTGACATGTGGGAGCGATGGAGCTTTGAAGGCGCGGCGGCGTGGCAGGGCATGGCGGAAGACTGGCTGGGCAACCTGGGCGAGGAGCGTGTAACCGTTACGTTCAGTGAGGTGCAGGTGCGGGAAGATGCGCAGCTGGCCACGCTCACGGCCTATGTGCGCTTTGCCGCCATCAACACGCAGGGGGCGGAATTACGCTACCTGGAAAACCGCCTTACCTGGGTGGCCGCCCGCCACGCGGATAGCTGGAAGATCATCCACCAGCATACATCCTCGCCCATTGATTTTGCGAGCATGAAAGTGAGGCTGCAGCGTTAGGCATACACCTCCGCCATTTCAAACGCAAGCCGGATCTCCACGCCCTGCTTGCTTTCAATGACCAGGTCGGCTTCCAGTTGCAGGCTGAGGCCCGTGATCAGGGAGAAGCCCAGGGATTGGCTGGCAGCAGTATCAAAGTTCGGCGGCAGGCCTATGCCATTGTCTTTAATGCGGAAATGCAATTGCCTGCCCTGCTGGGTCAGCGAGATCTCCACGTTGCCGTGCTGGCGGCCGGGAAAGGCATACTTGAAAATATTGGTCACGGCCTCGTTAAGGATCAGCCCTAAAGGTACGGCCTTGCCGGTGTCCAGCATCACATCGGCCAGGTGCAGTTCAAAGTGTACGCGCTGCCAGGCGCCGAAGCTGTCTTTCAGGTAGTCCAGTATTTCCTGGATATACGTCTTGATGTTTACCAGGCGGGCATCGTCGCCCTGGTAAAGCTTTTGGTGCACCAGGGAGAGAGACTTCAGCCGGTGCTCACTGTCATTGATGGCCTGTATGGCGGCTTCATTATCGAGGAACCGGCGCTGGGAGCTCAGTAAACTCATGGTAAGCTGCAGGTCGTTCTTCACCCGGTGGTGTATTTCCTTGAGCAGGAATTCTTTTTCCCCTAACAACTTATTCTTTTCCTTCATCAGGTCTTCCAGTGTTGCGTAGGCACCACTGATCTGGTCCTGCTGTTTACGCAGGATGGTGTTGCTTCTTGTCTTAATGCGGTAGCGGTTATACAAGACCAGCAGTAACAGCAGCAGGATAGCGCATCCCACCAGGATCGACTTTTTCAGCAGGTTGTCTTTCTCAATCGTTTTAGTTTGCAGGGCGCTTTTTTCCCGCAGCAACTGGTTATCTTTTTCCTGGTTATCCAGGTCAAATTTGGCCTGCATTTCCGCCGCCTGTTTTATTTTTTCAATGGCGAAGGCGGAATCAGACAACTGGTTGTACAACAGTAAATGCTGCACGGCGCTGGCCAGGTCGCCCCGGGCAGCGTCCATGCGGAACTGCAACAGGCTTACTTCCCGGCTGGTGGGCAGGTCGCGGTAACGGGGATCTCCTGCCAGCACCCGGTCCAGGTAAGGCGCTGCTTTTTTGTATTGATGCCGGTCCAGGTAAAAGCGGCAGATCTTCATCAGGTAATTGTTCACATCATCGCCATCGCCCAGTTGATCAGCATATTGCAGGTAATAAAATTCTGCCCGGGCATCATCTCGCTGCGCCAGGTAACAATCTGCCATGGAAAAAGAAAGCGAGATCTTGTCGTGGATATCAGAAGGCGGTTGTTGCTGTTTTACCATCAGCAGGTAGTGCAGGGCTTCATCTACCTGCTGTCTTGCGGTAAGCAGGTCTGTAAGCTCGCCCAGGATGTGGTACAACAGTGCGGAAGGATAGCGCAATTGGGCCATCAGCGCCTTTTTCAGGTATACCTCCCGCTGCGCCGTATCCTTGTTGTCCTGGTAAGCGGCGGCCAGCCGCCAGTAAAAATTGCCCAGGATGCCGGAGTCTTTTGCCAGTTCCGCGGCCTGTATGGCGGCATACGCATTGGCCTGCGATTCTGCAAAATTGCCCCGCCAGTGGTTCACGGCGGAGAGCAGGTCGTACGTGTAATAGATCTTTGTATAGTGGTGGGCTTTGTAAACTTCCAGCACCTGTTTAAGCTCCTGTTCTGCCATTTTATACTGGCCCATGTTCAGGTGCACATCTGCCAGTTCTTTCCGGGCGGTTGCCGCTTCCAGTGGCCTGTGTGCGGCTTCATACAGGTGAATGGCCGTATCCAGGTAGGCTTCCCGCAACTGGAAGCTGTTATTGTTTTTACCCATATCCGTCCATACGTCTGCTTCCAGGGCCTGGTCTTGCAGTGCACGGCTGTAGGTCAGCGCCTTTTGAAACCATGCATCTTTCTTTTCATTTTCGTTAGTGTGGTAATACATCTCGCCATAGCTCATGGCTATTTCCAGGCGCTGGCGCGTCCAGTGCATGCGCTGGCAGATGCTGTCTGCTTTTGCGAGGTAGAGGATGGCGGTATCTATATCGCCTTTCAGGCTGCCGGGCCTGGACTCCGCCGCGGTTGCAATCTCCACCATCACCTTCACTTTCATGGAGTCTGTGGTTTGCCGGTTCAGGAGGGCCAGCAGTTCCCGGTTCGTAAACCGGCTACGCTGGTAGGCAGCCATCTTTGACAGGTCTTGCGCCGCGGCGGTAATGCTCACCAGCAAAAAAAAGCATAACAGATATAAGGCGTGTGATCGCTTCATGTAGTGTTGTGGTCTGGTGTGGCAAGGTTTTTCCGGTAGCTAAATTAGACAAATTGATGGCTAAAGCCAAGAAAGGCCGCTTCACACGGGGAGAAGCGGCCTTTTCATGAGGCTTGCGCCGGTTTATTGTTTGATGAATTTCTTTGTGGCGCCATTCACCGTTACCAGGTAAACGCCCGGTGGCAGCTGGCTTACGTCTATGCTGCCCGGGGCGCTCATGTTCTGCATTTTTACCCGCCTGCCGGAAAGATCGGTCACAAAAACCTGGGCATAGTGCGCATTTTTTTCCAGGGCAAACTGTACATGCAGTTGCGATGCCACCGGGTTGGGATATACCTGCATATTCTCCGTGGTGGCGGATGATGTCAGTGTAACATTTTTAAGCCCCGTAGCTTCCGTGGCCTGGGTGGCCGCCAGGCCGCTTACGGTTTCCAGCGTCCATTGCTGGTTGGCGCTGCCACTACCGCTGTAAGAATACAGGATAATGCCGGTACCACTAATGGTGCTGCTGGCAGAGTCGTCGAGGATGTAGTGATTGGAGAGGTTACTTTGAATGAGGTAATGGCCGCTGCCTGCGGAAACCAGCGTCCATTGCTGGTTTGCGCCGCCCCCGTTCAGTGTGTACTGGATAGGGTGCGTGCCCGGGGTTTGTGCGCTGCCCGGCAGGTCGATGGCTTTACCGCTGTTGCGGTTTACAATGGTGGTAATGCCGCTGGTGGCCAGTTGCCATTGCTGGCTGTAGCTGCTGCTGGATGCGCTTTGCACCAGGGTGGCGGAGTTGGCGGTGCTGCTGCCCTGCACATCCAGGTACATGCCGCTGTACACATTTTTCAGCTTGTACCAGGTAGTGCCGCTGATGGTGAAGCTGGCGGTAACCGGTGTGGCTATGCCGTTGAAGATGTCTTCCACTGTTACCCTGGCGGTGTAAGTGCCGGCTGCCAGGCTGGTAGTGAGCGTATCTGCGCGGCGCTGGGGCACTGTGTCGGTAAAAGACTGCACCACGGAGGTACCGCTCAGGATCTCCACTTTTGCGGCCAGCTGGGGGCTTTTGGTATTGTCCGTGACCCAGTTTACATAGATCTTACCATTGCTGTAAGATGCGCTTACACTGCTTACGCTGGCCGTGGTAAGCGTGGGGGCGCTGCCCTGGTTGGTCTGCGCAGGGAGGCTGAGGGTGCGGCCCCCGTTGAAGCCCGCGCTGGGTGTTACCCCGGCACCGTGTTCCATGAAGTAGGCATCTTCCGTGGCATCATAACCACTGTTAAAGGCCAGGTCATAAATACCGTTGCGGCCTGCATCGCCGGCATTGGCACTGAAGGTGCGTGCACTGTGCTTGGTCCAGTTGCCGTTTACATCCATGTTCCAGCAATCCTTGAAAAATGCTTTGCGCTTGAAACGCCCGTCCCAGTTGGCATTGCTGCCATCCCAGTTTTCCAGGAAGCAATCATTGCCAGATCCCAGGTAACCGCTCGGTGCTGGCTCGGAAAGGATGGAGGTGAGAAACCATTGGTTATTGCCGCTGCTCTGGATGAAGGTGGCAATATACAGGTTGCCGGCCGCTTTCCAGCTACGGATGGCCACCGTGTACCAGGTGTTCAGGACCCAGTTGTAAGGGTTGATGGACTGCCAGCCGTCGCCCTCGCCGCCAAAGCGGCCGGTGTACGTATTGGGCGCGGCGTAGTACACACTGGAGTAAATACCGCCGCTGGTGTTGGGGTCCCACAGGGAAGCAAGGAGCGTGTGGGAGCTGCCATGGGAGCTGTCCGGCGTTTGTTGCAGGCCGTTGTAGCCCCCATTGTAATTGTGCACGGAGAAGTATTCCGTGTAGGCAGATTGGGTGATCTTGATCCGGTGGATCTTGGCCACCGCATCTGAGGGGAAGGTGAAAAAAATGTGCTCGGAAGGGGCCGCGTTGCTCTGCGCGTGGAGCACGGTGCCTGTGAGTACCAACAGGCATGCCAGTAACGTTGTTTTCATATTTGGTTGAATAGATGGTGAACGGGGGAAACGAGGTAGAATAAGGCCGGGCTGCACGATGCCGAAAGTAGGATAGAACCTCCTCGCAAAGACACACAAACGTTTGCGTGGCCAACTCAAACGTTTGTGCATGCGTAGGGGCCGCCCGGGCATTTTTATTTTATAGAAAACAGCCCTACTTTAGTTAAAGCGCTGTTAAAGTATAAAAAGCGCGTCAACCAAAAATCAAAGCGTAAAAGCGTTTGCAGGAGGGCCACGATCACAGGCATCGTAGCGTATGAGGGATCAGCCGCCTGTAACCAACCAGATCTGATAGCTGAACATAGTTTTTTCCGTCAATCAAAGTAAATCAACGTACAAGTAACTATTGCCTTAAGGCCAACCAAACCTGTATTAAAGCCAATAGTTCATCCAAACTTTCTCCATCGCAGTTACCTGTAAATTTTCACTTTCCCCGTGAAGAACGGGACGTGGTATGTCATGTCGTCATCGAACACTAACGCTCAAATAAAAAATCAAATGAGGGTACTTGTACTTTTTCTATTCCTTTTAGGGTGGGTGCAGCTTTCCACGGCGCAGCAACTGAAGGTAACCGGTGTAGTCACCGATACTTCAGGACAGCCGCTGGTGGGCGTTACCGTGCGGGAAGCCGCGACGAAGAACGGCACCGTGAGCAGGGAGGATGGCTCCTTTGCGCTTACGCTTACTAACAATGCCGCTACACTCAACTTTTCCTACATTGGCTATGCCCCGAGAAAATTACCCGCGCAAAGCGGCCGGATGAAAGTGGTGCTGCAGCATGATGCCAAATCCAGGCTGGATGAAGTAGTAGTGATCGGTGCGCAGCAACAGAGCCGCCGCCTTACCACCGCGTCTTATTCCACTGTAACGGCGCAGCAGATCGAAAACTTACCCGCCGCCAGCGTGGATGCGCTGCTGCAGGGACGTATAGCAGGTATGAACGTACAGATCACTTCCGGCGAGCCGGGGGTAGCGCCCACGGTAGTGGTGCGCGGCAACAGCCGGGTAAACACCAATATCGGTAACTCGCCTAACGTGGCCCAGGCCCAGGCCATGAGTGGCCCGCTGTACGTGATAGACGGCTTTCCCGTAAACCCTGAAGATATTGCCAATTCCAGTGAAGATGCCAATGGTAATACCAACATTACCGGTACCAACTACCTGGCTGGCATTAACATCAACGATATTGAATCGGTGGACGTGCAGAAAGATGCCGCCGCTACCGCCGCCTGGGGCTCCCGCGGTGCAAACGGGGTGATCTATATTAAAACCCGCAAAGGGAAAACCGGCAAACCGGAATTCCGCGTGAACGCGTACGATGGTTTTACCCAGCAACCACAATTGCTGAAGACCTACACCGGTGATGCAGAAAGAAAACTGAAGATGGATCTCATACGCCAGTATGCATCGCCCTCGCAGTTATTGAGCCTGCCGCATATCCTGGTAGACAGTCTCAATCCTAACTTTAACAACAATACCGACTGGCAGGGCCTGTTTTACCGCAACGGGGCCGTACGCAATGGGGATGTAACCATGTCCGGCGCCAGCGACATAGCCAACTACCGCGTAAGTGGTAACTACTACGATGAAAAAGGCATCATCGAGCAGTTTGGTTATAAACGCTATGCGCTGCGCGGTAATTTCGGGTTCAACATCAGCCCCAAACTCAGCGCACAACTGATCGTATCCCTCTCCAAGGGGGACCGCCAGCGCGGGCGCAAGATCAATAACAGTGACGACAACACGCCTTTCAGCGGGAAAGACCAGCCGGCGTCGTTCTACCGGCTCACTGCGTTTGACTCCGCCAATTTCTCAGGCCTGTACAGCAAGTTGCGCAACCTCAATACCGATAACTATTACAGTGCCTCTTTCTCCCTTAATTATCACATCCTGCCCTGGCTTAATTATACCTTCCAGGGATCTGGTAACGTGACCAGCACCAACAAAGATTATTTTGTGCCTTCTAACGTGGATGCCATTGCCGCCATGGACCCGGATGCAGATCCCCAGCCTTCCTACGCGGAGTCTGACCAGAGCAAATATTCCACTTACTTCATGAGCAACAACCTTACGGCTTCCCGCCGCTTTGGCCAGCATAACTTGGTGCTCACCGCCGGGCAGCAGTTCAATACGGACGAATCCACCGGCAACAGCGTATCCGGCTACAATGTGCCAAATAATGATATCCACGTGGTGAGCGGTATCCCGCAATCCGACCTGGCCGGGTTCTCTTATTACAAGAAAGATGCATTGCTATCACTCATGGGCCAGTTGCAGTACGACTACAAACGTAAGTACCTGCTTTATGGTTCTTACCGTGGCGATGCCTCTTCCCGCTTTGGAGCCAACAGCAAATGGGGATATTTCCCCGCGATCGGCGCCGGCTGGATCGTGTCTGAAGAGCCCTTTATGAAAGGTGAACAACTGGGCAAGATCGTAAGCCTGCTGAAACTGCGCGCCAGCTGGGGGATTTCCGGTTCCCAGTCGTCAGACTTTTACGCGCCTTACAACTCTTACGAGGTGTCCGGTACGTACGGCGGCTCTACCGCCATACAACCCAGCTACACCAATGGTCTTACCAAGAATGACCTTACCTGGTCCAAGACAGAGCAGAAGAATATTGGTATAGACCTGTCCCTGCTGGACAGCCGCATCAACGTAACGGTGGATGCTTACGATAAAGTATCCAAGGATGATTACTACAACTTCAACCTGCCATTCTACACCGGTTTCCAATCCGTGATGTTCAACGCACATGACCTGTGGGTGAGCAACCGCGGTGCGGATATTACCATCAATACGCATAACCTTTCACCCCGCAGCAAGCTCCAATGGAACTCACAGCTGGTGTTCACTTATAATAAGAACGCCATTGCGAAGCTGCCTAACAACAACCGGACGTTTGTAGTGGACGACTGGTATGGCGTATCCCGCCTGTATGCCGTGGGCCAACCCATTTACCGCATGTTCCAGATGCAGTACCAGGGCGTGTATAACAAAGCCGGCGATATTCCTTTCAATAAGCTGACCGGTAACCCGCTTACTTACTTCAAAGGCAACCACAAAGTATCCCCCGGTGACCCGATCTGGAAAGATGTGAATGGCGATGGTGACGTATGGAGCGGTGAAGATAATGGTGACCAGTATGGCGACCGCGTGGCCACCGGCGATCCCAATCCCCGCTTTACCGGTGGGTTCACCAACGACTTCTCCTACAAGAATTTCAGCCTTTCCGTGGTGTGCACCTTTACCTGGAAACGCACGGTGGTGAATACTTTCTACCAGCAGCAGATGGACGCCATTGGTGGTAGCATCAACAACTTTGCAGAGCGCCGGCTGCCCAACCTGGATGGAGTGAATTACTGGTCGCCAGCAAAAGCAGCGGCCGATCCGAACTACAAGGCAAACTTCCCTGCTATCAACCCGTTCAGCGGTTACTTCTACCAGTTCTTCCCCTTCTCGGATATGTGGAATGTGGATGGCAGCTACTTCAAGGTGAAGTCTGTTATTGCCGGCTACAGCCTGCCCCAGCAGCTTGTTAAACCGTTAAAGCTGAAAAGCATCCGCTTCTATTCTGTGCTGGACAACCTGGTGATCATCAAGAATAAAAAGAACACCATGCCGGACCCCGAAGCGGTGGACCAGCTTGGGATCTATACAGGTGGCCTGTTTCCGCAAGCCAAGAAGTACACACTGGGCGTAGACGTTCAATTCTAGAATCAACAAAACTGCTGACGATGAAATTTTCAATGTATAAAAAACTTTTAGGGATAGCGGCTGTGGCAACGGTAATGGGCACGGCGTGCAAGAAGCAGCTGTACCAGGGGCCCATTAGCTCTACCTACAGCCAGGAGTTCTGGACATCCCAGGGCTCCGTGGAGCAGGCTGCCGTGACCATGTATGGCCAGTTCCGGGCTAACCTGCGGGCCACCCCGGGAGGCATAGACCAGATGGAAGCTGCTCATTTTGTTTTCGGCGACCTGACCACCGGCTTATTCCTGCCGGCAGGGGGCGATGTGTTCCTGAACTATGGCGTGGCTTCCCCCAAGTTTAATTTCTCTTACATCCCTTACTGGGAAGGCACCCTGCTGAACTGGTCCCGCTTTTACCAGCAGATAGCGCAGTGCAACCTTATTCTGCAGAATGTGCCCGCCATGCCGGCATCTGCATTCACTTCGGAATCCGTACGCCAGGGTTACCTGGCAGAAGCCCGCTTTATGCGCGCCTATGCTTATTTCTACATGACCCGTGTATGGGGCGATCCTGTATATGTGAGCAACACGTATAACGATGTGGATTATGGTAAAATTCCGCCCCTGGCCCGCACACCGGAAAGCCAGGTGCTGGACAGCTGCCTGGATGATCTTCGCAAAGCCGCACCGGTACTGGATTTCAGTGGAGGGGACCCTGCCAAGACTACCCGGGCAAACCGTGGCAGCGTATACGCATTGATGGCACATGTCTTTGCCTGGAAACACCAGTATGACAGCGCACATTATTATTGCCAGCAGGTGATAGACCATGGTGGCTATAGTCTGGAGCCTATGAACAGCTACACGAATATCTGGGCGGGCATGTCTTCCCATGAAAGCATTTTTGAGCTGCCGATGCTGTACAATGCCAATGATCCCAACTTTAAAGGTGGAGGCGACTGGGCGGAAGCGCAGTTCAACTGCTTTGGCACTTTCCTGAAAGGGCAGATCGTGGATGACAAGCACAGCTCCTGCTGGATTGCCCCTGCGGGCAATGACCACCTGTTTGAAGGCGTGCTTTTTGACACGGCCACAGACCTGCGTTATCATGCTGCTTTCAAGTATATGCCGGCTGGCAATGGAGACCTTGCGGGTTACATGCTCACCAAGTACACCCGCTTTGCTTACGGGGACGCTTCTGCCAAACAATATGCTTACGTGAATAATGACCTGGTGCTGCTGCGCCTTTCCGACATCTACCTGCTCAACGCGGAAGCCCTGGGCTACCTGGGCGATGTAGCGGGTGCCAAGACTAACCTGGCCTTTACAGAAGACCGCGCGGGCATCAGCAATTATAAAGCCGTCACAGACGCCTACTCCGTGATAGATGAAGCGGTGATGGAGCGGGGCCGCGAGCTGGCCGGTGAAGGCACCTGGTTCTATGACCTGGTGCGCACAGAGCCCACGCAGCAATGGCTGGAGTACATCGGCTATACGGCAGACCGCGTGCAGCCCAGCCAGAAAGGCTATTACTGGCCGCTGGATATGGCGAGCCTTTTCCCGTATGATAATCTGCTTACTCAAAATATTTACTGGGCCGCGCACAGTGGTAAATAGGCTTTACGGACTTAAAACAACTTTGTATGAAAAAACACTTTATAACTGGTATGGGCCTGTTGCTGATGGTGCTTGTTTTCTGTGCATCCTGCAATAAGGATTACATCGTGGGTGGTGTAAAGACCGATCCTAACCAGTACAAGAACACCAGCACCTATGACGTAATGAAAGGCAACCCGCTGCTTTTTGATACCGTGCTGCAATTGATAGATGCGGCGGGTATCAAGGACCAGGTGAATGCCAGTGGCACTACTTTCTTTGCACCCACGGACAACGCGGTGTACTATTATATGCAAAGCCGTACAGTGCTGCTGCAAGGCACGGTGGACCAGTATGCGAAATTTGGGCTGGACTCCCTGTTGTATTACCTGAAGAACAATATCGATGGCACCCGTGACTCACTGCAAATGTACCTGGTGCATACGCCGCTGCCTTTCAGCGCGCTGACGAACCATGGGACTAAATATCCCACCGGCCTGTTAAACGATACAGCGATCGTTTCCTATGAGTTTACCAAAGACGAGAACCTGGGGTATAACTCATTGGTGTCTAATGTGCCGCAGGTGGAATACTACACGCACCTGTGGGCGCCTTTCCCACTGGGACCTAATTTGCCGATAGATAGCATGCCTTCTGAAATTGGTGTGCACTCGCTCATGCAAACGGCCGGCGTCACCACCCAGAACGGGGTGCTCAATGTGTTTGCCACCGGGCATATCTTATTCTTTTACGGTACCAAACAATAATAAATGATGAAGCAGCAATACCTGAAGATCATGGGCATGGTACTGGCCCTCTCTGCCTGTACCAAAACAGGGGACGGATTCCTGAGCCCCACAATGCAATACTCGGTGACCACCTTCACGGTGAAGAAAGGCCAGATCGCGTCTTCCAACTCACTGGTGTCTGATGGGTCTACCATTCCCCTCACCGTAAAGTGGACCCACATCTACGATGAAAAGGGAAACATTGTAGACACGATGTTCACTCACAAATACACCGTGGGTGTATGGACCTCTGGGTACAATGCGGCTACTGACAGCAATTATGCGCTGATCATGGCCAAACGCAGTACGGAAGAACTGCCCCCGCTGATCGTCAATGAAACCAGTGGTGTGATACAGGCCAACAGTGGCACCCTGAACCTGCCCGCCGGCACTTACACCATGGACCTGGAAGTTTCCAACGCTGCGGGCAAGCAGGAACTGAAACATGCCATGACCATTGTACTGCAGGAGGGCAAAACAATAGAGACCTCGCCGGAAACCGGCAACTATAGCCTGGGACGGCTGAATGCCAATACCGCCGGCGCGCCGCCCAACTCCGGGATCTTCAACAATACCAACAATCCTTTTGTGATGGAAACCATCACCCGGTTGGCAGACACGCCCAATACGCTGCTGGTAAAGATCCAGGACCGTTTTGGCACACCGTTCAATCCCAAGAAAGGGGAGTGGAAGAAGCGCCCCGCCTCCGGCCTGAACCCGGTGCCGCCTTACCTGCAAAACCTGGAATACTATTCCCCGGATACGTACGAGGCCAGGGACGAAGGAATGTTCATCCGCTTCCCGCTTACGCCCTTCCCGATCAATTCACTGGGGAATGGCTATAACATGTACTACATCCTGCCCACCAAGTTCGTGCACATAGACAGCACCTCCTCCTGGTCTGCCAATACCGCGCCGGGCACGTATTACAAGGGGACGGCAGATAGCCATTACCTGGGCGTGTTCAAAGACGACCTGTACGATTTCTCGCTGCGCATTCCGCTGCGCATCCAGGTACCGGGATCATATGAGATCACGTTGAAGATGCTGGATGTAACCCACCGCTGATAGTTTTTAGTTCATAACGGGAGCCCGCGCAGCGTATGCTGTGCGGGCTTTTGCATTTGTACAAATGAGCCGGAATGTTGCATATTTTGATACCGGGAACGGGGCCCTGCGCTTTTCCGCGGCGGCCGGTGGAAAAGCGGTAGAAAAAGCTTTAATTTAGAGGGTGTTTCCCTTCAAAATATGGTACGCCTTCCACTACTTCGGGCGCTTCCGCGCACCGGCCCTGCTATGCGCCATATTCACGGTGCTGGGCGGCCCTGTGTCCTTTGCACAGGAGATCAACCGGGCGATGGTCAATAAACTGAAAACGGAGCTGGCGCACACCGGTGCGGATACCAACCGGGTGCGGGTGCTGGTGGAACTGGGGGAATACCAGTTGTTCAAACCCGGGGAAGCCACGGCAGATCTGGACACCGCCCGCCACTACCTGGATGAGGCGCAACGCCTGAATGACGCACTCGGCTCGGGGAAATGGGGGCAGCGCATTGAAAGCGTGAACGTGATGTGGTATATGGAAAAGGGCGATTCCCTGGTCTCGCGCCAGCGCTACGCGCGCCTGCTCCAGGCATGTGTTAATGCGGGGAACTGGGACTGTGCTGGCCTTTCAGCCCTGCGCATGGGCGTGTGGCTGAACAATGCGCCCCACAGCCATGCGGACGCCCTTCAGCAGTATGCAATGGCCACCGCATTTTACCGCGCTGCAAAGAACAAGGAAGGGGAGCTGGCCGTAGCCCGGGAAATAGCGGTGGTGCACATGTACGAAGGCCGGAACGACCTGGCGGAAACCGAACTGCTGGACGTGCTGGCCCGCTATAAAGCAATGGGCTATTCCCGTGTACAGGTGATCTACAACCTGCTGGCTACCATTTACCGCATGAAGGGTGATTTTAAAACGGGGCTGGATTACAGCCTGAAATGCGTGGAGACCATGGAGCGCACCGGCGATACCGCGCGGGCCCCCGCTTTCTATGGCGACCTGGCCCGCATGTACTATGAAGTAGGCAACCGGGATAAGAGCATGGAATATTACCAGCTATCACTGGCCAAATGGAGGCAGGAAGCCTTGCCGCACTTTGCCATGTACCTCACTGCCGGCTACATTGTACGGGATATGATCGCACAGGGGAAAGCACCGGAAGCCCTGCACCTGTTGCGTGGGCTGGTGGCGGATATTCCACCCATTACCCGCATCCAGAAAGCATGTGTGGCCCAGCACCTGGCCTATTGCTATGATGCGATGGCTGATGATGCACAGGCCGAAAAATATTACCTCGAAGCGGTGGACCTGTTTGAGAAAAAACAATTATCAGAAATATCACTGGAAGCAGAGCGCGACCTGGGTGAATTTTATATGCGCAAAAAGCAATGGGCCAAAGCTTCCGCTGCGCTGGAACGCGCGCTCACCGGTCAGCCGGATCAAACCGCCCTGGCCACCATGCGCGACCTGCACCTCATGCTCTTTACCGTGGATTCTGCACTGGGCAATTACCGCGCGGCCATCCATCACCTGCACCTGCAAAAGCTGCTCAACGATTCCATCTTTGGCGGTAATAAAACACAGCAGATAGAAGAACTGCAGGTGCGTTATGAAACCTCGAAGAAGGAGCAGGAAATACGCCTGCTCATGCAACAGGCACAATTGACACAGGCGGAGCTGGACCGGCAAAAGCTGATGCGCAATGTGATCATCGTGATGACCGCCCTGCTGCTCCTGCTCTTTATCATGGGCTTTAACCGGTATCGCCTCAAGCAAAGGAACCATCGCCTGCTGGAACAGCAACAGCAGCTGATACAGCAAAAAAATGTATCGCTGGAAAACATGATATCGGATATGGATGTGCTGCTGCAGGAAAAGGGAAAGCTGCTGGATGAAAAGGAATGGCTGGTCCGCGAGATCCATCACCGTGTGAAGAATAACATGCAGATCGTTATCAGCCTGCTGAACAAGCAGGCCGGTTATCTTTCCAATGCAGATGCAGTAGCGGCCCTGCGCGAAAGCCAGCAACGGTTGCAGGCCATGTCACTCCTGCACCAGAAGCTGTACCAGGAAGATGCACTGTCCGTGGTGAGTATGGCCGTTTACATCCAGGACCTGGTACGTGATATCCGTGAATCGTTTGACCGTCACACCCGCTTTGAATTGCACATTGCACCGGTGGTGCTGGAGGTTTCCAATGCGCTGCCGCTGGGCCTTATCCTCAACGAGGCTATTACCAACGCGCTGAAGTACGCCTTCCCCGCTGGCCGCGATGGCCGCATCCGCATTGTGCTGGAGGAAGCAGCGCATGGGGAATTGCGCCTCACAGTAGAAGACAACGGCGTAGGACTGCCGCCGGATTTTGACCTGGAAACCCACAGCTCCATGGGCCTGCACCTCATAAAAATGATGAGTGAGCAACTCAATGGCACCTTTCATATTCACAGCCATGGCGGTACGGTACTGACCATTCACTTCCACAATATGAAAACCACCGACGGGCCCACGGTCTTGCTGGCGGCAAACTAAGCCCACTTCTTTTGCAGCCACCTCCGCACCGGCTCATCGTACCACTTTAAGCAGGCATATGCTACGGCAATGGAGCCAAAGAACACGAGTGCAGCCACGGGCCAGGCCTGCGCCAGGCTTTTGTGGGTGGCACTGATCCAGCCCGTGTAGATGTAAATGAAAGGATAGTGCGTGATGTAAATGGGATAGGAGATGTTGCCCAGGAACTTACAGAAACGGGCGGCTTTGCCTGTGAGCACTGCACCACTGGCGCCCATGTAAATGATGAGGGGAAATACCAGGATGATCACGGCAGATTCGTATAAGCCATTCATCCACGGATGCTCCAGGCCACCCAGGCGCGGGAAGGCCAGTACAAAGAGCAGGAGCAGGGAGCACCACAGGAACGCGTTTTTTACGTGTGTGAGTTGGGCCGCGCGGTAGAGGAGCAGGCCTGCAAAGAAAGGATAACACAGGCGGCTGAAGCCAATGCCGGTTTGCTTCCAGTCCAGCGCCCATCCACCTATTACATCACCCTGCCCGCTGCATACGGTTTGATACACCAATGCACCGGCCGACAAAACCACCAGTACCCCCAGCAGGAATTTAGGGAAATGCCGCACCACCAGGGCATAGAGGATGTTGCCAATGTATTCAAAATAGAGGGACCATGCCGGCCCGTCCAGCGGGTGCATTTCAGACCAACCGCGGATGTCCTGCGATACCGGCAAAGGCAGCAGGGTAGCGCCGAGCAGCATACACGCGATCACCTTCCATGCTGGCACCGAGGCAATGATCGGAAAAGCAGGGGAGGTACCCCAGTAAAAGCAGATGGCGCCGATCACGGAACCCATGACCACCATGGGTTGCAGGCGGATGAGGCGGCGTTTGAAAAAGCCGGCAACGGTCATTTGTCCCCAGCGGTTGTCGTACGCATAACCGATCACGAAGCCGGATAAAAGGAAGAAAAAATCTACTGCCAGGTAACCGTGGTTGATAATAAGATTTACGGGTTCCGGTGCATGGGTTTCGCAGAGGTGGAAGAGCACTACCTGCAGGGCGGCAACGCCGCGCAGGCCGTCCAGGATCATGAAGTGGGGACGGGTGGTCGTGGAATTGGCATTCATGTCAGTAAAAAGGATTTTGGCTACAATTACAGAAAATTGGAAAAATGACGGGTAAGATAGGGAAAAGGGGGAGAAACGCTACTCACTTTTTTGATAACATTTGTTATTGTTTTCTACGCTTCCCCGGGGGTACTTTGAGAAAAAAACATGCAAGCAGCCGTAATCTATCCGCAGGGCGGAATGCCAGAATACACTACATGCCCCGAGCCGCAAGCCCAGGGGGAAGACCAGGTACTGGTCGCCGTAAAAGCGGTATCACTCAAGCATTTTGATAAAGGCCGCGCCACCGGCCAGCACTATTCATCTTCCGCACCCCGCGAGGGTGGCCGCATTCCCGGTGGTGATGGTGTATGCCTGCTGCCGGATGGGCGCCGCGTATATGGTATGGGCACCACCGGCATGCTGGCAGAAAAAGCGGTGATCGAGAAAGACCGCATCGTGCCTGTGCCGGATAACCTGGACGATGCCATCGCCGCTGCGCTGCCCAATGCCGTGATAGGAGCCGCCATGGCACTGCGCTTCAAGGCAGACATACAACCCGGTGACGTGGTGCTCGTGAACGGTGCCACCGGCTTCACCGGCAGGGTAGCAGTGCAACTGGCCAGGCACTATGGCGCTGGTAAGGTGATCGCTACCGGGCGCAATGTAGCGTCCCTGGAAGAACTGAAGTCCCTGGGCGCAGATGACACGGTGTCTCTTTTACAGGACGATGAGGCCCTGCTCACGCAATTCAAACAACTGCAGCCGGACGTCGTAATAGACTATCTCTGGGGCCACAGCGCGGAGCTGATCCTGGCCAGCCTGAAAGGCCAGGGCGGCTTTACACCGCACGTACGCTTTGTATCCGTAGGCGCCATGGCCGGCGACATCATCCAGCTCTCCGCCGCAAATCTGCGCAGCGTGAACCTTCAGCTCACCGGCTCCGGCCTGGGCGCCTGGACCCGCGGGCAGGTAAAACAATTATTCAGCACCCTCTTACCGGAAGCCTTTGCACTGGCAGCGGCAGGTGCGTTGCAGGTAAAGACCACCACCGTACCCCTGGAAAATATCAGCACGCTCTGGAACCAGGATGTATCCAACGGAGAAAGGCTGGTGGTACTCATTTAACCATTGCAACGAACAACTGGCTAACCAACTGTTTGCAACGCCGCCTCAAACCGCGCGCTCCGCATGTTGTGCAGCGCTTCGTTGAACATTGCATGTCCGTAAAAGAGCTGGCTTTTTGCACCGCGGAGATCCAGCTGGCCCGCCTGCGCCATCTCACCGATCTGGCGTAGCCGGGTTTCCTGTATTTGCGGGTATTCCGCCAGCAGCGCAGGAATAGCGGGAGCAGCCAGCTGGAACATCATCAACGCATACACGATGTAACAGGTTTGCCGCATTAAAAAGAGACGGGCCTGTTCAAATGTGCCGGGTGCATCAAAATAAGTGCTGAGCAGCGCGGCTTCCAGCTCAGGGGAGGATGCAAAGGAGTTGGCCGCAATGGCCAGGTCTGCATAACGGTCATTGGTGAAGGCTGCATCCCAGTCAATGACGTACACCTGTGTGCCGTCATAGAGCACGTTGGTGGGGTTCAGGTCGTTGTGGCTGGCCACCAGGTCCACGTGGTGCCAGGGTATTTTTGCATACCCGCTGAATACCTCATCATATAGTGCTCCCTGGAGCGTGGCCGCCTTGCGGAAACCCGCTATCAGTTGGGCAACAAGCGCCTGCATGTTACCTTGCCTGGCAAAGGGCGGCATGTCATGCATGCGGCGGATGGTCTGTGCCACGGCGGTCACCATCTCTACCGGCGAGGCGAATGCACTGCGTACTGGTTTGCCGGCAATGAAAGCACTGATGCAGATGCCCTGCGCTTCGCTGGCATACAGCACCGCTGGCGCTATACCCGCGCTGGCGGCGGCCTGCTGGCATTCGTAATTGGTGCCGGGAGCATCTAATTTCAATACATAGGCGTTGCCGGCCGCCTCCACGCGGTAAACGGTGGCATTGGAAAGACCGCCAGATAACTGGCTAACGGTAACGGGCATACGCTCAAAAGCAGCGGTCAGCGCTTCGGTTACGGCAGCTTGGCGTTCTGCGGGAATGAATTCGGGAAGTTGCATGTTAGTTATTTTTTTACAATGCTGTTGATCTCGGCGAGCAGGCGCTCAATTTTACGGGAATCGCGCAGGGTGGCGATGGGGAGGTTACCGGTTTTACCGGAGCCTGCCCGCTGATATTTGAGGCTTACGGCAGTGTGGGTGTATATCCCGTTCCTATGGTGGCGCACCAGGTGCACATCCACGATGTTGTCAAAAGGAATTTGGGTGCCGCCGGCCCAGCTGGGTGCTTTCTTTTCAATGAGGCGGGTGCGGGTGTTGAAATTGATAGGGGTGAAGAGTGTGCCCAGTATGATGGCGCCCACCACCACGCACGCGCCGCCAATGCCCCATTGCCTGATGGCCCCCATATCACTGCCCGCATAGAGGATGTAAACGCCCAGGGCTATTGCACACGTCCCCACGATCACGTTGGTCGCCTTTTTTACTTTTACCGTAAACACATCGTCCGCCCAGGTGAAGTATTCATATTCCGTGATCACGGTGGGCTGGGGTGCGGCTGCGGGTGCGGCGGCATCCAGGAATTGATGCACGGCAGGGATCACGGTCTGGCTGAAATCCTCGGCCCGCTTGTCTTTTTGGCCATAACCACTGGATACGGTAATGCCTTTGCCGTATTTGTCGGCATTGTACACCAGGCGGTATACGATACCCGCGCCGGCACCGACACGCTGTATCAATTTAATGCCATAGAGTTTTTCAAACGGTACATTCAGTACCGGTATGAATCCGAACAATACCTTGCGCATGCGCAGGGTGTTACGGTCAAATTCAATGTAGGTAAAGCCATGCAGGATAAAGCCGGCAGATACCAGCAGGGCCAGTACCAGCAGGGTATTGTACTCGGGGAGCTGGTTACCTGGCAGCAGGTGGAGCGCGGTGATCAATCCAATAAAAATGAGGCCTAATGCGCCACCAAGAATGAATAGTTGTCCGAAGGGGTAGAGTGTGATACGGTCTGCTGTAATGTTCCAGCGGGTTTTTGAGATTGACATAATTTAGTTTCGTTTAACAAATGGCGCCCAAAGGTAATGCTAAACAGTGAATTTTATCCGGTTTAGTGAAGGAGAATGCTTATATTTCATTCAAATATTCCACATTATGTACAACAGGCGTAATTTCCTACAGATGACGGCCCTTGCGGCTGCCGGCACCATGCTGGCATCCAAAGGCCTGCTGGCCAAGCCGGCCCCCGCCGCGCTTAATGCCGTGGGCTTACAACTTTACACCCTGCGTGATGAACTGGCCAAAGATGCAAAAGGCACGATCGAAAAAGTAGCCGCCGCTGGCTATGCCCACGTAGAAACTTTTTACCACTACACCACCGCTACTGCAAAAGCGGATTACTGGGGACTTACACCCAAAGAACTGAAAGCGCTGCTGGCAGCCAACAACCTGAAGACCTACAGTGGCCACTACCAGCTCAATGATTTCCTGACCCGCGGCAATGGCAATATGGATGCGCTCAAGATCCAGCTGGAAATTGCCCAGGAGTTGGGCCAGCACTACCTGGTGGTGCCCGTACCGCCCTTCATGCTCATTGACAAAATGAAAGCAGCAGACTACCAGTTCATGGCGTCCCAGATGAATAAAGCCGGGGAGCTGTGCAAAAAAGCCGGTATGCAACTGGGCTACCACAACCACTTCTGGGAATTTAAAACCCAGGACAACGGTAAAACCGGCTACGACATCCTGCTCAGCGAAACCCAGAAAGACCTTGTGATCTTTGAACTGGACCTGTTCTGGATCACCAAGGCAGGCTTCAAACCCACAGATTATTTTAAGAAGTATCCCGGCCGGTTCCCCATGTGGCACGTAAAGGATATGGACAAGAATATGCCCAATCCCATTCCTGCAGACAGCCTCAATCACGGGCATGTAATGAATATTGTGCAGTCTATCCGCTACGCAGAAGTAGGTTCCGGGGTGGTGGATTTCAAGGATATTTTTGCCGCGCAAAAGACCGCGGGCTTAAAACACATTTTCGTAGAGCAGGACAATATTTACATGAGCGATAAGTTTGAAAGCATCAAACAAAGCATCGATTACATTAAGCAACACCTGCTCAAATAATAACACGTTCTTAAAATTTTTGAAGGGCTGCATTCACCTGGATGCAGCCTTTTTTATTGCACGGCCGCATGGCATACAAACACATGGTTCACGCCAAATTCAATGACATCCGTGTCCGGGAAAGCCGCGTAGATCATGGCTTCCAGCGCCAGGAACTGGTCCCGGTCATTGCGGATATAATTAAGGATGAGGATGCCCTGGGGGGCCATTGCAGCCTGGCATTGGGCAAAGAACGCCGGCGTGCGCACGTAATCCGGCACGCTCTGTCCCAGGAAAATGTCCACGATGAGCAGGTCATAATGGCGGCGTTGCTGCTGCAGGTATTGGTATGCATCCGCGCATACCAGTTCCGCATCTGTATGTGGGGGCAGCAGTTGCGCCGCTATCTGCAGGATGCTGTCGTCCACATCCACCAGTGTGTAGCGGGGATGCACGCCATATTGGTGCAGCAGGTGCACGCCCGCGGCCAGGCCGGTTCCCAGCATAAGCACCTGGTGTATATGGGGAAAGTGGCGGCGGATGGTGGGCAGGGATTTGGCCAGGGGGCGGTATCTACGGAGATCGCTGTACAATGCGTCCTTGGTGGAGAGTTGTAACTGTCCCCGGTACAGGTGCAGGTCCAGCACGGGATGTACGCCGCTGCTTTGTGTTTGCAGCAACACAGGGGTGATAAAACTGAGTAAGCGTTTACCTGGGGTGATCTGGTGCATGATGCAAGGATTCCTGCCATTAGCATCAAAATTTGCGCCTGAAATAAATGGACAGCGGCACGCAGGCTCACGGGCCGCATGCCGCTGTTGTATATATGGAGTGATTGTATTTATGCCATGTGCGCTGCTTCCACAATGGCTGCCGCAAAGGCTTCCGGGGCTTCCTGGGGCAGGTTGTGGCCAATGCCGCCGGTGATAGTATGGTGCACATACTTGCCGGCAAACTTACCTGCATACGCCGCCGGTGCAGGATGGGGTGCGCCGTTGTTGTCGCCTTCCAGCGTAATGGAGGGCACCGTGATCACGGGGAAGACGGCCAGTTTCTGTTCCAGGGTATCGTACTGGCGTTCACCATCTGCCAGGCCCAATCGCCAGCGGTAGTTATGGATCACGATGGCCACGTGGTCGGGGTTTGCTTCCAGCTCTTTGACAGAAGCAGCGAAGGTGGCATCGTCAAACTTCCAGGAAGGGGAGGCCGTTTGCCAGATCAGCTTTGCAAAATCAGCGGTGTGCTGCTGGTAACCCTGCTGGCCGCGCTCCGTGGCAAAATAGAACTGGTACCACCAGCTGAGCTCTGCCGCGGGGGGCAAGGGAGCCTTGTTAGCCTGCTGGCTGCCAATGAGGTAACCGCTTACAGACACCAGCGCCTTGCAGCGCTCCGGCCACACGGCGGCCACAATGCAGGCGGTCCTGGCCCCCCAGTCGAAGCCACCGATAACGGCGGTTTTAATGTTCAGTGCATCCATAAAGGCAATAACATCGGCTGCAATAGCACCCTGCTGCCCGTTGCGCGGTGTTTGCGCTGCAAGGAAACGGGTGGTGCCGTGCCCGCGCAGGTGGGGCACCAGTACGCGGTAGCCCTGTATGGCCAGTTGCTGTGCCGCCGCCGCAAATGCGTGGATGGTGTAAGGCCACCCGTGCAGCAGGATAACGGGCTGCCCGTTTGCCGGGCCTACCTCCGCATAACCAACATCCAGTACACCGGCCTTCACCTGTTTAATGTCTTTGAAAACAGGGGACGGTGCAGGCAGGCGGTTGTTATCACTGGTCGTGGACAGCCGTTTGCCGGTAGCGGCCAGGCCTTGCAGGGGATTCAATGCAGCGGCCAGCAGGGTGAGGGCACCGGCGCCTAAAAAACTTCTGCGATCATACGGAGTAATTGCTTTCATGACGTTCTTTTTTATGGATCGCTGTAATAAGTGTTGGTGTGTTGGGATGATGTAAAGGTAGGAGGGGGGCAGCTTCCCGGCCAGCAGTTTTAGGGTGAACCGGGCAAATCCGGGACTGAAACAGACAAGTATATAGCTTAATAAATGAGGTAGATCCCGGAGCTTTAGCACAAAATTATTTGAGCTGTGCAACAAAATTGAGGCTTGCACCGCGATGTAGTTTTGCATAAAAACAAAGCCATGAAACAGATAGATCGTATTTACATCAACGGGCAGTTTGTAGCCCCGAAAGGAACAGCAACCGCAGACATTATCAGCCCGGTGGATGGCACCATTGCTTCCCGGCTCACGTATGCCAATGAAGCCGACGCGCAGGACGCCATTATCGCCGCCAGCCGTGCACAGGCCACTTATGCGCAATCCACGCTCCCGGAGCGCGCGGGCTACCTGCAACGCATACACGATGAGATCATGCTGCGCATGGATGCACTGATAGAAGCTACCATCGTGGAGTACGGCGCCACCCGCGAGCGCGCCAAATGGTCTAACATGCTGGCGGCTACTACTTTTACCGGCTTTATCCCGGTGATGGAAAAATATGCATTTGAAAAACCGGTCAATGAATCTACCGTGATCATGGAGCCGGTGGGCGTATCTGCCATTTTTACCCCGTGGAATTCCAGTTCCGGCTCCATCGCCGTAAAGCTGGCGCCCGCGCTGGCAGCTGGTTGCGCGGTGATCATCAAGCCCAGTGAATTCAGCCCCTGGCAGGCGCAGCTCATCATGGAAGCCATCCACGCAGCAGGATTGCCCGCCGGTGTGGTGAACATGGTGAATGGCCGCGGGGATGTGATCAGTAAAGCACTGATGGAAAGCAACAGCGTTACCAAGATCGCTTTCACCGGCTCCACCACGGTAGGTAAAATGATCGCACAGCAAGCTGTGCGTACGATGAAACGACTCACCCTGGAACTGAGTGGTAAATCTGCCAACATTATCCTGGAAGATGCGGATCTCTCCAAAGCCTTGCCCCTGGCCCTGCAGGCCATCTTCATGAACAACGGGCAGGCCTGCATTGCGGGTTCCCGCCTGCTGGTACCGGCCGGTAAACTGGACGAAGTGAAAGTGGGTTTACTGGAAGCCTATCAAACATTTAAAGTAGGCAACCCCAATGATGCCACGGTGAATATAGGCCCTGTAGCCAGCCAGCAACAATTTGACCGCATACAGCGGTACATCCAGGTTGCGCTGGATGAAGGCGCCACACTGATTGCCGGTGGCCTGGGCCACCCTGAAGGCCTGGAACAAGGGTTTTATGTGAAGCCCACGATCTTCATGGATGTAAATAACCAGATGCGCATCGCCCGCGAGGAAGTGTTCGGCCCCGTGCTCACAGTTATACCGTATCAAAATGAAGACGAAGCCATTGCCATTGCCAATGATACGGAGTATGGTCTTATGACCTACTTCAGCACCACCGATGTGGACCATGCTAAACAACTGGCCCGCCGCGTGCAGTCTGGCCGTGTGCTCATCAATACCCTGAAACATGATCCCCTGGCTCCTTTTGGTGGTTTCAAACATTCCGGCATAGGCCGCGAGAACGGAGACTTTGGCATAGAAGCCTTCCTGGAACCGAAGGCGTTGATTGTTTGATCGTACAGCGTACAGTGTACAACGTACAACGTACTTTCCCCTGTTGTGTGATGGCCTTGTTAAATTTAATGGATGATGTTGTTTGAAAATTACAGGTTTAACAATCGCGGTACGTTGTACGTTGTACACTGTACGTTGTACATTTGTTAACGGAATCTTAAAAAGCGCCGTGGCATGGCAAAACGGAATCATTCTTGTTTTACCGTACACGAACTAAAAATTTGAACCATGGCAAAGAACAACATCGAACACGTAAAGAACGAAATTCAACAGCTGGCCATCGGCAACTACAGGAGCTATCCGCAGGATTACGAAACTTCCGGTACAGCAGTAATACAGAACATCGAATCTTTGGCAAAAGGATATTGGGACAGCCGCATGGATAAAGAAATAACGCGCGACGAGCGTTTAGGTATTAGTCTCAACGATTACCAGCAATGGACCAAGGAAGCCTACGATGCATTTATGAAGGCAAACGGACATTCTTTGAACTAAAACATACCTTGGATACACGAAAGCGGGAAGATCAGTGGTGGTCTTCCCGCTTTTTTTGTAACCGGTGTAAGTGGTGATACTGGTGGTTTGCGTTCTACTGCAGGCCGTTGTGAACCTGGCCCACGTATTAAAACCCTCATTAAAAGTATTGATGAGATTGCCTTCCAGTTTACTTTCCCGGCAATGGTGGTATAGGCTTTGATGAGGGCACTGAGTGTTTGCGGTTGTCAGTTTTTCAATCCCCGGGCAAAAACCTATTCAACGAGTTTATTGAATAGTTGTTTACCTTTGAAGTAAAACGATCTCATGAAGTACATAATATCCTGCCTGTTCCTGCTGGCCGCATTCATCCTCCCCACGCATGCGCAGCAAAAAGACCCGTGGACGAGCGCCCAGTTGATGGAACCGGGTACACTGGCCGCCAGGATCAATGCCGGCCAGACCAAAGACCTCGTGGTCCTCTGCATTGGCCCCGGTGCCCTGGTAAAGGGTTCTGTGGACATAGGCCCTGCCCACGAAGCGGCCGGCTTGCAGCACCTGAAAGCCTACCTGCAGCAGGTAGACCGTAGCAAGACCGTTGTGATCTACTGCGGCTGCTGCCCGTTTGACAAATGTCCTAACATCCGCCCGGCTTTTGCAGAACTGACGGCCATGGGTTTTAAGAATGCCCGCTTGCTGGATCTGCCCCGGAACCTGAAAGCGGATTGGCTGGATAAAGGGTATCCGAAACAATAACGCCATGGCCCTCAATCCTGCCATATGAATAAGCGAGATTTCAAGGATAAGGTGTATGCAGAGCTGACCAGGGTAACGAAGGCGCTGGCCAACCCCCACCGGCTGGAGATCATAGACCTGCTGGCACAGGGCCCGTTTGCAGTGGAAGTAATAGCCGGCTACACAGGATTGTCTGTAGCCAATGCCTCCCAGCACCTGCAAACGCTTAAACAGGCAAACCTGGTGAGCATGACACGGGACGGCAATTTTATACGGTACCGCCTGGCCGGGGAAAATGTGTTCAGCGCATGGTCCGCGCTGCGGGAACTGGGCACGGCCTGCAATGCTGCTGTGGAGAAAGTGGTCACTGACTTCCGGAAGGGCCATGGTGGCCTGGATGCGGTAGATGCCATGACCCTGGCTAAAATGCTGGCAAAAGGACAGGTGATCCTGCTGGATGTAAGACCGGAGGAAGAATATGACCGCGGGCATATTCATCGGGCTATTTCCATGCCAGTGGCGCAGCTCCGCAAACACCTCGATGCATTGCCGAAAAGCAAGCTGATAGTGGCCTATTGCCGTGGCCCTTTCTGCGTGTACGCGGATGAAGCGGTGGCATTATTGAAGAAGAAAGGATACAAAGCCACCAGGTTAAATGAAGGATTCCCGGACTGGGCCCTGATGGGATTACCGGTGGAGGTGCCGGCACTGTCCTGAAAAATAGATTATGTAATGAACAGCAGTATCAGGCTGGGATTAAAAGAGAATTGGCGGCAATTCACGCTGCTGGTGCTGGTGAATATGCTGGTAGGCGGTATGGTAGGCCTGGAGCGTACCGTGGTACCTCTGGTGGGCACATCGGAGTTTAAGATAGGTGCAGATCTTGTTGTGTTTTCCTTCATCATTGCCTTTGGTGTAGTGAAGGCATTTACCAATCTTATTTCCGGTGTGCTGGCAGATAAATATACCCGCAAACGCGTGCTGGTACTGGGCTGGCTGGTAGGCTTGCCCGTGCCGTTCCTGCTGGCCTGGGGCCCTTCGTGGCGCTGGATCATTGGGGCCAATGTGCTCCTTGGCATCAGCCAGGGACTGGCCTGGTCTATGACGGTGAATATGAAAGTAGACCTGGTAGGTCCCCGGAAGCGTGGGCTGGCCATGGGATTGAACGAGGCGGCAGGTTACGGTGCGGTAGGCATTACCGCGTTGCTGACCGGCTATATTGCAGCCACACACGGGTTAAGGCCCCAGCCGTTTTACATCGGTATTGTTTACGCCGTAGCAGGGCTGCTGTTGTCCGTTTTTGTGGTGAGAGATACCCGCCCCTACGCACAATTGGAATCCGCGCAAACGCCCGTCACTACCGCAGGAGAGCCGGCACATAAACCAGGGCTGGGCTGGGTGTTCCGGGAAACTTCGCTGCGCAACAGCAACCTGTTTGCCGTATGCCAGGCAGGCCTGATCAATAACCTCAATGATGGCATGTCCTGGGGCGTATTTCCCTTGTTATTTATTTCGCTGGGCGTGGGGCTGGAAGGAGTGGGATGGATCAAGGCCATTTATCCCGCTGTCTGGGGCATGGGGCAGGTCTTTACCGGGCCGCTGGCAGACCGCATCGGGCGCAAACCGCTCATTGTATGGGGCATGTTCGTGCAGGCCGTGGGGCATGTGGTGATAGGTGCAGAGGTATGGTCTCCGCTTACATCCGGCATTGCGGGCTCAGTGCTGCTGGGCGCTGGCACTGCTATGGTGTATCCCGCGCTGCTGGCCGCGGTGAGCGATGCAGCGCATCCTTCGTGGCGGGCTTCTTCACTGGGTGTGTACCGCTTCTGGCGGGATATCGGTTATGCCGTGGGTGCTTTGATGGCGGGCGTTGTAGCCAGCCGGTTCGGGTTGATCTGGGCCGTGCATCTTGCAGGGCTGATCACTTTTCTTTCCGGGGTACTGGTCTGGGTGAAAATGGTGCCGCCCCTTAAAAAAGAGGCGGTGCACTTAAATACGGTATAAAAAGTGTTAGGCCTTATCAACCATTTTCTGGAAACTTTCCGGGTAACGGGCACCCTGGATCTGCAGTTTATCGGCTGCTTCTGTGATGGTCTTTAGTTCTGCGGCAGATAATTCAATGTTCACCGCTGCATTATTTTCCTCCAGGCGATGGAGTTTGCTGGTACCGGGGATCGGTACGATCCAGGGCTTTTGTGCCAGCAGCCATGCCAGCGCTATTTGTGCCGGGGTAGCATGCCTGGTGGCGGCCAGGTCCCGCAGCAGGTCTACCACCACCTGGTTGGCCCTGCGGTTGTCTTCAGAAAAGCGGGGAGAAATATTCCGGAAATCATTTGCACCAAACTGCGTATCCGCGCTGATAGCGCCGGTGAGAAAACCCTTGCCCAGCGGGCTGAATGGCACAAAGCCAATGCCCAGTTCTTCCAGCGTGGGAATGATCTGCTGCTCCGGTTCCCGCCACCACAAAGAGTATTCGCTTTGCAAGGCGGCCACGGGCTGTACCGCGTGGGCTTTGCGGATGGCAGTTACGCCGGCTTCAGACATGCCCCAGTGTTTTACTTTGCCTTCGCTGATCAGCTGCCCGATGGTGCCTGCCACTTCTTCAATGGGCACGGTAGGATCTACACGGTGCTGGTAGAAGAGGTCTATGTGGTCTGTTTTCAGTCTTTTCAGTGATGCTTCTGCCACGGCGCGGATGTTTTCCGGGCGGCTGTCTGTGCCTTGCGCGGGTATGCCGTTCTTAAAGCCAAACTTGGTGGCAATGACCACTTGGTTGCGGAAAGGGGCCAGTGCCTCGCCCAGCAGCTCCTCGTTGGTGCCGGGGCCATAAGCTTCGGCCGTGTCAAAGAAAGTAACGCCTGCATCATACGCTGCGCGGAGTAATTTTATGGCATCCTGCCTGTCCGGCGTAGGCCCCAGTCCAAAGCTAAGGCCCATACAGCCCAGGCCGAGCGCGGACACTTCCAGGCCACTTTTACCTAAGATTCTTTTTTCCATAGTTTTAGTTTTACAGCACAAATGTCGGATGCAAAAACGGGCTCGTACTTATACAGATCACTGGTTCTCCTACCAAGATCACAGGTGGGCTGCTGCCGTAGCGGGTGTGCAGCCGGAAAGGGTTAACTTTGGCATAGAAACCGTAGTTATGGAAGAGATTGTTAAAATAGACAGCGTAGACCTGTACAATAAATTGCGGGGCGTTCCCACCCAGCACCCGCTGGTGTCTGTAATAGACCTGTCTAAAGCACAGCTGATGCCGGCCAGGTCCTTCAATTTTGGCTTGTACGCTATTTTCCTGAAGTTACTGGACTGCGGCGAGTTGCGCTATGGGCGCCATCATTATGATTACCAGGAAGGCACGCTTGTTTTCATTGGCCCCGGCCAGGTGATCGGTGTAAAGAGAAAAATGGAGGTCGTTGCGCCTAAAGGCTGGGTAGTGGTCTTTCACCCCGAGTTAATAAAAGGCACGGCCCTGGGCCGTCACATGCAGGATTATTCTTTCTTTTCCTACGATGTGAATGAGGCCCTGCACCTCTCCGAAGAAGAACGGGAGATTGTACTGGACTGCTTCCGGAAGATCCAGTATGAACTGCAGCACAGCGTGGACCATCACAGTAAGACGCTGATCACTTCCAACATTGAACTGTTCCTCAATTATTGTAACCGCTTCTACGACCGCCAGTTCATTACGCGCGACAATGCACATAAAGGTGTGCTGGAAAGATTTGAAGCATTGCTGCTGGATTATTTCTCGGCCGGGAAACCGCAACAGGAAGGGCTGCCATCCGTGGCCTGGTGTGCACGGCAACTGAACTTGTCCGCCAATTATTTTGGCGACCTGGTGAAAAAGGAAACCGGCGTTTCCGCCCAGGAGTATATCCAGGGTAAGGTGATCGACATGGCAAAAGAGCGGGTGTCTGATATGGAGAAGTCCATCAGTGAGGTAGCGTACGATCTCGGTTTTAAATATCCCCAGCACTTCACGCGCCTGTTTAAACAGAAGGTAGGGCTGGCACCCAATGAATACCGGAAATTATACACTGCATAAAAGTGACAAGGGCTGTATCAAAAAAAGATACAGCCCTTGTTTTATCTGGGCGTCATTACACTCTTTTCAGTTTATAAGGATACACCTTCCCAGATGCCCACTGCGCCACGTACAGGTTATGATCCCGGTCCACGCACACATCATGCGGGTGTACAAAGATCTTGTCCGTCTGCGACATGGGTTGCAGTTGTCCGTCCACGTATTTCGGTTCACTGCCACCAATATTGCTGATCACTTTATTGTGTTTGTCCAGGATCGTTACAAACCCGCTGCCTTCCTTATTCATGTCCGGTGAGCGAAGTACGGCCGCATACAGGTAATCGCCCTGCACTACCGGGCGGCATACGCAGGCGCCGGGCAGGCGGATGATCTCCAGCAGCTTCCCCTCCCGGGAGAAACGCTTAAAGCAGTTGCGGGTACGGTCTGTAACCAGCAGGGAGCCATCTTTCCGGCGCGGGTCCAGCAGGATGCCGTGTGCATTGTCCAGGTGCTCGTCACCATCCCCGCGCCCGCCAAAATAGTTAAGTAACTCCCCCTTGCTGTTGTAATGCAGGATGTATTGTTCCCCGTAGCCATCGGCAATGAAGATGTCGCCATTGGATGCGATGGTGGTTTCTGTGGGTACAAATTTTTCCGGTTTTTCATACAGCTTCGCATCTGCCGGGGCATCTATGGTGAGCAGTATTTCCCCGGTCATGGTGGTTTTATACACCTGGTGTTTTACCGTGTCGGTGATGTAAAGAAATTCTGTACCATTCTCATCGTGCAAGGTGAGGCCGTGCGCACCGGGGAAGTGGTGTCCCCATGCATCCAGGACCTGTCCCCTGGTGTCGTAGACCAGCACATTGTTCTTGGTTTCGTTGGTGAGCAGGAGGATGCGCCCTTTTTTGTCCTGCACCATTTCATGGCAGTCATTCACCGGGTATTGCTGTGGCGTGCACTTGCTCCAATGCGTGTCCAGCGTGTAGCGCACTTCGTTGTGGCCGTACACTGGTTCTTTGCTGCTGCCCAGCAGGTTGTTCGTGAGCCACAGGCTGCCAATGGTGAGGGATGTGTTGCGGATAAACTGGCGGCGGGAAGAGCCGGTATCAGTTGGTTTGTTGCTGTGCTGTTTCATATAACGTGGTTTGTGGTGCAGCGATAGGCTGCTCCTGCTTTAGTGATTCGAGATAAGCCCGCCTTACTACAACGGCTGTTTTGTGAGCGCCCGTGTGGCTCCAGCCGGGCGGCATAAAAATGTAGCGTACCTTATTCCACAGGCCGGGTGCTTTCCATACATCCAGCGCCAGGTAATAAAATTCACCGAAGTAAACGTCCAAGAAGTTGCGGTTGTTCACATCCCTGGATACGCCATACTCAATGGGCAGGTTGGGTACTTCATGCTGGAAAGTACCAAACACACGGTCCCATATATTGAGCAGGTTACAGAAGTTGGTATCCATGTAGAGCGGGTTTTTAGCGTGATGCACCCGGTGGTGGGAGGGCGTTAAGATCCACCGGTTCAGGAAGCCAAGGCGCCCGTCTTTGACCACGTTTTCACCTGCGTGGATAAAGCCACCCCAGGTGCCATCAATGAACATAATGAAAAAGAGCAATGGCGGGTTTACACCAGCCAGCATGCACACCGTGGTACGGATGCAGTCTGCATAAGCACCTTCCAGGAAGAAGTGCGCATAGCTTACAGAAAGGTTCATGCTTTGCGGTGTGTGGTGCGTGGCATGCAGGCACCAGAACAAGCGTACACGGTGCCCCCAGAAGTGGTACAGGAAGTGCCCAAACTCCCAGATGATATACCCGTAAATGAGCCAGTACCACGTGAAGGTGGTTTTAAACAGTGCATACTTTTCAAACACCCCGATGCAGAATGCCACGGCCGCAATAGATAAAAAGCGGCCAATGACACGGTTGATGATGAAGATAAAAAAGGGCATGCGGTAATCTTCGATCTTGAACCGTTTGTATACAATGGCGCGTATAATTTCAATGACCAGTAAAAAGGGCAGTACGGGCGAAACAGCCCCCAAAATACCGTTTAAAGTAAGCAAGGCTTTGTAGTTACCTGTTTGATACATATCGAGCAGGGAACGCAGCCCCATGAAGCCGATCAGCTCGTCATATAGGTTGTGCATGATTTCCATACGTGGAATATTTGGTAGTTGGAAACTAATGAAAAATGAGCAATGACGGGTAGTTGGAAGGAAAGGAGTTTTTAATTATTGACAAAAGCGTGAAGAACTTGAAACATGGGGTGCAAACATAAGTAGGTGTATGTCTTGTTCTATTTGTATGGTTTGTTTTGGCCGCCAGTGATCATGCTTGGGCCGCCGTATTGCCAGGGCTACGCCTGCTGCCGCACTCACCACCCCCTTTGCCGCGCTCCGCTACTTTTCCCCCTGCCATTTCGCGGGAATGTATTTCCTTTGAGCCTGGTATGAAACAACGCCCGCATATATCCCGCTATTGGAAATGCCAGCTCATTGGCTGGTCTGCCGCTGCCTTGTATTGGGGCGTTACAGGATGGATGGGGCAAGGCTTCCGGTGGTCACTGGCGGTATCCTATTTTGTGTCGGACGTGGTGCTGTACATCCTGCTCACACATGCTTACCGCAACCTGGTGTTGCGCCTGGGATGGCAGCGGTTACCATTGCCGCAATTGTTGTGGCGCATCATTCCCGCTGACCTGGTATTGTCGCTGGCCTATATGGTCACCACTATCACGAAGATCTACCTGCTGCGGATGGCCATTACCGGGTTCTCACAGCCTTTCGCCGTGTTTTTTGCAGACAACTGGCTGCCTGTGCTGGTAGCGGGTTTGCGGCTTATGACCATTTGGGTACTGGCTTACCACCTCTATCATTATGCGCAGCGGGAGATCATCATTGCCCGGGAAAATGCACGGCTGGAAGTGATCACCAAAGAAGCCCAGCTCAATAATTTATCCGCCCAGCTGAACCCGCATTTCTTTTTTAATTCACTCAATAATATCAAGTCCCTGATCATTGAAAACCCCACTGCTGCCCGGCGGGGCGTGGACCTGATGGCAGCACTGCTGCGCTCATCGCTGTACAACGGTGACCGGCAGCAGGTAACGTTACAGGCGGAGCTGGACCTGGTAAATGACTACCTGGAACTGGAAAAAATGAGACTGGAAGAGCGCTTGCGGTACCATATTTCCGTGGATGATGCCTTGCTGGAGCAGCACCTGCCGCGACTGAGCGTCCAGACCCTGGTGGAGAATGCCATCAAGCATGGTGTATCTGTGCAGAAGGCTGGTGGTGATATAACGGTAACGGTTATACGTAATAACGGGATGATCGAGATAAAAGTACAAAACCCCGGGCAGCTGGATGTTGCCAGGTCTAACATGGGATTGGGCCTGAAGAACCTGGGCGAGCGTATACGGCTGCAATATCCTGCACACGGCGTGTTTGAGATAACCGCGCAGGAAGATGGAACTGTTTTGGCTACCTTGTTAATTCCTGTCACATGAAGCAGATCCGTGTTTTAGTGATTGATGATGAACGCGCAGCCCGCAACGAAATGAAAAGGTTGCTGGCGCTGTATCCCAGCCTGGAGCTGGCAGGAGAGGCGCGGGATGCCGATGAGGCCAGGGCGCTGATAACCACCCTGCACCCCGACCTGGTCTTCCTGGATATAAAGATGCCGGGCCAGTCCGGTTTTGAGCTGCTGGAGTCATTGCCCGAGGTGCCGGAAGTGATCTTTACCACGGCCTATGATACCTACGCAGTGCAGGCTTTTGACATCAATGCACTTGATTACCTGTTGAAGCCTATCCGCGAAGAGCGTTTTGCCCGGGCCATGGAAAAGGCGTTGCACAAGCTGCAGGAGCCTAATGGATCAAACACCGCCCTGGCGCAACGGCGCATCTTCATTAAGGACGGTAGTAAATGTTACTTCGTGGAGCTGGGCAAACTGCGCCTCATTGAATCCGCAGGGAACTATGCCTGCCTGTATTTTGAAGATAAAAAGGTGCTCCTTAAAAGCTCCCTGAGCCAGCTGGAAGAAAGGTTGGGCACAGCATTCTTCCGGGCCAACCGCACGCAATTGGTCAATACCGCTTACATCAAAGACGTTTATCCGCCAGAGAACGGCCGGATAAAGATCACCCTTCAAACCGGCGAACAGTTGGAACTGTCTGACAGGCAATCTGTGAAATTCCGGCAGGGTGGCTGGTTTTAACCAATAGCATTTCCCCCTAAAACAATTAAAGATGAAAAGGATTTTTCACCTGGCCTTGCTATGCCTTTTCCTGGCGCATAGCGGATGGGCGCAGTCTGCCCCGCAGGCAAACATTGATAGTACCTACCTGGTTAAAGACAGCATCCTGCTTACAACACCGGATGGCGCTGCATTGTCCGTGATGGTGGTGCGCAAAAGAGCCATAAAGGTACCGCTGCCCGCAGTATTGTATTTTACGATTTATACCAATCCTGCCCGTTACCTGAAAGAAGCCAAAGACATAGCAGACCGTGGGTATGTAGGCGTGGTGGCCGAAACGCGGGGCAAGCATCTCAGCCCGGATGCCATCCTGCCTTATGAGCATGAAGTAAATGATGTGAACGTGGTGATAGACTGGATCAGTAAACAGCCCTGGTGTAATGGTGGCGTGGGTATGTACGGGGGCAGTTATGTAGGCTTTGCGCAATGGGCCGCCACCAAGCACCTGCATCCTGCTTTGAAGACCATAGTGCCATACGTGGCGGCCATTCCCGGCCAGGGACTGCCAATGGAAAATAACGTTTTCCTGAATGCCAATTACCAGTGGGCGTTTTACGTAACCCACAACAGGTACCTGGACACGGCCGTGAATAACGATGAAGAGCGCTGGCGCCGGATGCGCAACACCTGGTTTGCCAGTGGTGCCGCCTATCGCAGTATTGACAGCATTGACGGGGAGGCCAATCCTTTACTGCAACGCTGGTTACAGCACCCTGCATACGATGCGTACTGGCAGCACATGGTACCTTACAAAGAAGATTTTGCAAACATCAACATCCCGGTGCTCACCATAGAAGGTTATTATGACGATGGGCAGATCTCCGGGCTGCACTACATGCGGGAGCATGTGCGGTATAACAAAAATGCGGAGCATTACCTGGTCATTGGCCCCTATGATCACTTTGGAACACAGGTGGGTGGCAGGCCGGTGCTGCGTGGGTACAAGGTAGATTCCGTAGCGCTGATCAACACCCGGGAGATCACCTTTCAATGGCTGGATTATATTTTACGGAATGGACCTAAGCCCGCAATACTCAAAGACAAAGTGAACTATGAAGTGATGGGTGCCAATGAATGGCGGCATGCGCCTTCATTGGAAAAAATGAGTGATACCACGCTGACATTTTATCTCTCCAACAAGCCAGCCGCTGGCAACTACCAGTTAGTGAGCTCCCGGCCCGCCCGCACCGGCGCCGTGTTACAAACGGTGGACCTGGCAGACAGGACCCGCTTTAACAATGATTACTACCCGGCCCCGTTGATCCGGGAACGGCTGTCGCGCAGCACAGGCCTGTATTTCATCAGCCAGCCGTTTGATAAGCCGGTGGTGGTCAATGGGGCCTTTTACGGCCATCTCAAGGCCGTGATCAACAAAAAGGATATGAACTTTGGCGTCACCCTGTATGAGGTGACGCCGGACGGGCAGTATTTTGAATTATCCTATTTCCTGGGATGCGCCAGCTATGCAAAAGATCCTACGAAACGGCAGCTGCTGGAGCCCGGCAGGATAGCGGACATCCCCTTCACCGAAACCCGGCTGGTGAGCCGCCAGCTGCGTAAGGGAAGCCGCTTGTTAGTGATGCTGGATATTGACAAGAACCCGTTTGCGGAGATCAATTACGGAACTGGTAAGGATGTAAGCACAGAAACGATAGCCGATGCCGGTGCGCCTTTGAAGATCCGCTGGTTGAGCGACAGTTATATCTGTGTGCCGGTGAATACGGAAGAACAATAAAATGCTTATGCCCCGCCGCCTAGCATAAACGCCAGGATGGGCGCACATTTCTCGCGGCAGGGCGCATAGAAATGCCCATGCTTCCAGGTGGCAGACTTGGGGGAGAGGCCCCACCAGAATTCCGTGAGGGCCAGTGGGGTGAGGCCGTGCTGGAAAGCATATTGCAGGAGCTTTGGCGCCGCGCATTCGCCCGCACCCGCTGGTGGCTGCTGGTAGCCGGCGGTTTTAAAAAGCGAGAGCAAGTTTTTGCGGCGGCCTGCTTTGTTTACGAAATGATAGTGTTCAAAGATGCGCTGCTGCAGGCGGATGGAGTGGGTTTTGCGCGCCGCTTTCAGCCGGTCTATTTCCGGTGCGTTGGAGGGTTGTTCACCCAGCGCGTGGATGGCTGCATTGAGCGCAGTGAGTTGCTGCATGCCGGCATTTACAAAGCCGCCGTCTGCCAGCGTATCAAAGACCGGCGGCACAAAACGCGCGTGTTGGTTGGCGCCCGCCAGTTTGCCGGAAAAGGCGGCCAGGTAAGCCAGTGTGCCATCCGGCTTGCGAACGGCCAATACGCCGAACATTTTCCCGGCCACACGGCCACTGGTAGTGGGAGAAAGGCCGAAGTTGTGCTGCCATTCCTGTTGGTCCCGAAGGTAATCCTGCAGCTCCATGGCGGCCAGGAGGCAGAGTGGGTGCGGGTTTTCCGAGAGGGAAAACGCCAGGTCCCGGGCCAGGGAAGCGGCGCCAGCTTCGTTTTTGAAAGGGATGCAGTACATGTTGGCAGGCAGGCTGGTATGGCTGATGCAGCCCGCGTTTACGGTGTTTTTAAAGAATGCCCGCAAAGGTACGGAATAGCCATCAATTGTGACAGGGGAGGGGCGCCCGACATTTAACAGTTCTGAAAGCGATGGATACGTATCTTTATGCATATGAAACGGATACTTTTCATAACTGCGTTGTTAGTGGCGGTCGTGGGCACAAATGCCCAGACGCCCGTTCCTTTCGGAGGGGTGAGCACCAGCCCGCTTTCGTTTGGGCGTTATAACCATGCGATCGATACCAATGGCCTGCGTTCAAAATGGTCACTGGTGAAGTATGCCAGCATTTCCACGGGATTTGTGGCGTTCAGGGGCGGCAGTGGTTCGTTTTTATCGGCTCCGCTGGGGTTGCAGCTAAACCGGCAGCTGACCGAACACCTGACCGCATTTGGTGGCATTTCCATTACGCCATCCTATTTCTATGGTAATAATGCGTTTTACCAGCCAGGCTTCAAGAATGGGAGCTTTGGCGGGAGTTATATGAACAGGGGCAGCTTTGGCACCTATCCTGCGGCGCAGGTAGGGGTGATGTACACCAATGACCAGCACACATTTTCCATTTCGGGCAGTGTGAGCGTCAGCCGGAATACTTATGGAGGGTTTGCGCCGTTTTAAATGATGAATATCCAACTGGAAAGGGATCATAAAAAAAAGGGGCTGTCTCAAAACTTCGAGACAGCCCCTTTTCATTCGGGTACCTGATGGAGAAAATTTTCGTACAGGCGATTCTCAGAGCCTTCATTTTACTTATGAGACAGCCCCTTTTTTTTATGAAAAGATGTGATCGTTTTATCGAAAAATTGCGTCAGTGAAAGAGCGTTTTGATCGTCTCTTCCTGCGAGTATCCAATGGGGCAGGCGAGGCTCCTGGTATTGGCCCGGTAGCTGCCTTGTGAGGTGTTAGGACAAGTGATCATGCGGCTACCCGGCATTTCCAGGTGCCCGTTCGGGTCCGTTCTTTTGATCCAGTTGTGTGCATATTGCAGCCAACTGTTCCGGTAGGCTTCCGGTTGCAGCGAAAGCCAGGAGATCTCATCCCACCCCCAGACGAAATGGGAAGTTGTATCCGCCACATTGGGTTTATCACTGCGGCCAAAGTTGTCAAACTCTACGAGGTAGGGCAGGTGCTCACACGGCCAGCCACTGGGAGAAATGCCGCCTTTGCTTTTGTTGTAAATGCCATCGAGGTAATTGACCTGTAGTTTTCCTTTGCAGGGCTTTTCCGGGATCTCTTTGATGCGGAGCGGGAAGGAATTAAAATCGAGCAGGCTTTTGCCATCTTTCAGCATGCCGCCGCCAGGAACGTGCGCATCCAGCAATACCCAATGCCTGCGGGCGTGCGCTTTGGCATAGTCCCTGATCTTACCGGTTATCTTTTCCCATGCATCCCTGCCGGGATCGTTCATGCCGATCAGTTCCACCTGCCCTAGGTGGAATGCCTCGCAACCCATGTTGATATAAGAACAGGCCAGGAAATAGAACCAGAGCTGTGTTTCCTGCTCAGTGATATCCGGCACGCTGCTGCCTTTGCGCCAATGGTCAACGAGTTTTCCCTGGCGGTTCAGCATGGCGTTGTAATTAAAATTCCGCGATGTTACCGGAAGACCATATGCCTGGAACACCCAGGCCGGTACGCTTACCTGGTTCACATCGGTGGTAACGATCTCGAACAGGCACCCCTGGAAGATGATATCCGGGTCGTACGCATGCAGTTCGTGGATGATGGCACGGGCAGTATCCCAGAATGCGGGCTTGTTTAACATGCTTTCACCACCCCAGCGGTAAATGGCCCTGCCAATGAATTTTGCACCAGTGTTTTTGACCATGCGGATATCATCTGCGTGATAGGGATAGGGCCGGTTGCCCTCCGGCTTATCCGGGGTAAGCAGGTATACCATGGTGATGGCTTTGTCCAGGTAGTTTTCCAGTACCTGGCGGGAAATGCCGTTTTCGTTGAATGCGTATGATTTTTTTTGTGCACCTGCCATGAAGGGGAGCAGGAGCAAGGTGAGTAATGAAGCAATGGTGCGTTTCATGAGCGTGGTTTGTTTTAACGTGGTTCCCGTAGCAAAGGAGTAAAATACGCAGAAGAATTGGAAATAATCAGTTGGATGGGGCGTCTTTGCCGGGGGGCTCTTTGTTGATAACTGGGCACAGTGCCTGGAATTTTTTATCTTTGCGCCCAAAAAATAACATCATGGCTGAATTAGCTCCCTGTCCCTTGTGCAAATCGACGTTTACTTATGAAATGGATAACCTGCTGGTATGTCCGGAATGCGGGCATGAATGGAATCCCGAGGAGAAAGAGGCGGCAACGGAGGGGTTTGTCGTGAAAGATTGTAACGGGAATATTCTCCAGAACGGGGATGCTGTGGTGACGATCAAGAATTTACCGGTGAGGGGCTCTTCCCAGAGCATAAAGGCCGGGACCAAAGTGCGGAATATCCGGTTGGTGGATAGTGATCATAATATTGACTGCAAGATTGATGGTTTTGGGGCCATGGCACTGAAATCGGAGTTTGTGAAGAAGGCGTAGGCGCCCACGTGAATAGGATCATGCCCAATGATCCGGTTATGATTTTCATCTGTTCACTTTTCAGTGATACAAATCACTGCAACGGAAGCTGCATTTTTCTAACCGGATCTGGGATGTTGTAGCTAAGTATTGGTTTTGGGAATGGCCTAAACAACGGGGCTCAGCCCACCGTCAATTAAATAATTGGCACCTGTAATATATTTTGCTTCGGGAGAAGCCAAAAACGCCACCAGGTTGGCAATTTCTTCGGACTCTCCCATTCTGCCCATGGGGACTTCGCCCACTCTATTCATCACAGATCTGAAAGCTTCATCCACTGATATATTTGACGATTGGGCGATGCCTTCAATGAAGTCCTGCATCAGGGGCGTTTTTACGACTCCCGGGGAAACTGCGTTTACGCGGATGCCTTTCGGTCCAACTTCAAAGGACAATGCTTTGGTATAGGCATTTAATGCAGCTTTGGCAGCTGAGTAGGTCATTGTCATTTCCCAAAGCGGTTGAATGGCGGCATAGGTGGAGATGTTGATAATGGACCCACTTTTTTGTTCAATCATCGCAGGGAGAAAAGCCTTGTTGAGCCGGACTGCCGCCATTAGGTTCAGCTGGAAGTCGTTGTCCCAATGCTCATCTGTCAGCGAGCTGAAACTGCCGCCCATACTGAGGTTTGCGCCAGCGTTGTTGATGATAATATCGATCTTTCCAAATTGATCCAATACTTCCCTGGCCACCTTTTCTGCGCTTTCCGGCCTTGCCAGGTCTGCAGCAATGAAATAATATCCGTTTGGATTTTCTTTCGGTTCGGTCCTCGCCGTTACAATAACTGTTGCGCCTGCACTGCTTAATTTGTCCGCAATCGCTTTCCCGATTCCTTTTGTTCCGCCCGTTACGAGGGCAATCTGGCCTTTAATAGTGTTACTCATACTGTTGATCCTTAATTTTATCCTGTGATTTAATCCAAAAAAAAGTGCTTCAGAAATGGCAGAAAACGCATGGTCTTAATTGGCGTTCCATGTGCGCTTTTCCATGTTCAAAAGTTAAAAAGTATGATTACTTTTATACGAAGATATTTGAAGCACTTTTCTTTTTTGGGAAGTGCTATGATGAACAATAGCAGTGATCATGGAGAATAATGAACCGGTACATCCATATATCTGTACCATTGAGCAGCAAGAAGAAATTAAATACGCGCAGGACGCTCTATATGTTTTAAGCGGCAAATGGCGAATGGCGGTTATCCTTGCGATCTACAACGGCAATCACCGTTACCGCGAGATCGCAAAGTGCATTCCTGGGATCACCTTCAGTATGCTTTCAAAGGAACTGGAGTTTATGCAGTTGAATAAGCTGGTTATAAGAACGGAAGACCCTGATTTTCCTAAGGATGTCACTTATACGCTATCCGGGTATTGCCAATCTTTGTACCCTGTACTGGATCATTTAATTGAGTGGGGGAAGCTACATCGCAAGACTATTTCACGTTAGGCTTTGCCAAACCCTTTTTACCGGCTATTTTTTCTGTCTTGCCTTTCTTTACTGTATTTTAGATGTCAATGTATCAATTCAAAACCTGTTAAGCACTTCATTGAGCTGATGAGGATGAATAATAGCGAATATTTGCAAGATGCAATTAATTATTGGCGCTATACCGATAAAAAGGACTATGAGTTGTTTTCACAAAAGTTTCCTCTGGCCACAATTGAAAACAGTTATTCGGAGATCGATTATATGAATAAGTGGTGTATTGACAATGAGATCACATACACGCCCACATTCTTTATAAACGGTCATCAATTGCCGCCAAATTATGGTGTATCTGATTTAAAATATTTCCTGTCTGCTTAACTTCACACATTGAAAACTTACCGGGTATTTTACTTTTTAGGGTTGGCTATTTTAGCTCCTATATCTGCCGTAGCGCAGCACAAGATGGCTGTAACTATATGGCTTCCCAAAACCGTGAAGGCAGAGGATATAAGTATTGCCTATAACAACGGTTACAAACATCATGTGAGCCTTGGGCCTAATGCAAGGAAGGTTTTTATAGAGGATACGCTTTATTCGAAATACGGAACCATCAGTATCGGAACTCGTGGAATTGATACATCGGATTTTTTTTGGGTGACGAACGAGCCTGCTGTAATTCAGATGCCAGGAAGCTTCGGTAACCGTGTATTTCAATTGGTCAACGCGCAAAATGTTAAGGGTAATACCTGGTGCGGGCTAAAAGAAGCGTGTGCAGACGCTTGGGATAGGAGAGTAGATTTTTTGAAGAAGCATCCAGGTTATAGCGGCGATTCTCTGTATAAGCTGTTTAATGAGCTGACAGTAGCTCATCGTTCATGCGAGATGAGCTATCTTAGCACGCATTCATCCGAGTATTTCTCATTTTGGTATTTCATTTCCTTCTTTTATTCGGAGGCGTTGCGTCCGGAAACGGTAATATCTTTTTTTGAGAATACCTTTCCAAAGGAATTTAAGGAAAGTTCAGAAGGGAAGATATTTCTTGAGTATCAATTGGCACGAAATAAACGAAAGTTATATAGTAAGTCTCCTGATTTTGAATGTACTACAGTTGATGGAAGCGTATATTCATTAAGCAGCTTTAAGGGGAAATATTTGCTGATTGATTTCTGGGCGAGTTGGTGTGGTCCGTGCATCAAAAATATACCGACTATCAAGCATTTAAGGGATAGTTATTCCAGGGAGAAATTTGCGGTATTAGCTGTGAGTGAAGATTTTGATTTTGTCAAATTCGAGCGTGCTATAAAGACCTATCATATGTCGGAAGGACTAAATGTTTATGGTAACTATCGCTTACCAAACCAATTTGGTCGTGCCGCAATGCCCACGTATGTATTAATTGACAGAGATGGATATATCATCTATAACAGTCAGGAGATGAAAGATTATGATCTCACCTTGCTAAATAAGACAGTTGATTCGGTGATGCAGAGATGACGTTTGGGTTAAAGTTGCTGCTTTCTACCAAACAGCCAGACGACTCCAAGAAGGGAAGATAACACTGGCACAAACTTGCAGGTTATTTGATGTGGGAGAAAGCATAAAAAAGCGTGGAAGCAAACCAGCCAAAATTAAAAAAGGCTTTGTAAGCCAAAACTTACAAAGCCTCTTGTGCCCAGAACTGGATTCGAACCAGCACACCTTGCGGCGCTGCGACCTGAACACAGTGCGTCTACCAATTTCGCCATCTGGGCATCACTGATTTGTGTTTCAGGGAGTGCAAAAGTACACGGTTTTTCCAAAGTTCCAAAAAAAATATTCAATACTTTTGCGCACACGCAAAATCAACAGCTATGGACTTTGAAAAACAATACACCGTAGATCCCGCACACATAGATGTACAGGGCATTATGGATGGCCTGTACTATCCCTTCTACATGGAATCGTGCCGCCACGATTTCATCCGCGAAGTACTGGGTTTTGACCTCGAAGAGCAGGCCCACCAGGGCGTTTTCATGGTGCTCTCCCAATATACCATCAAGTACCTCCGTTCCCTTAAAAAGGACGATGCATTCTCCGTGACCTGTACCCTGTATGCCGACAAGTCCGGCGGTCCCCGCCTGCACTTTAAGCAAAACATCGTGATGAACGGGAAGGTGATGACCACCGCGGTCTTCACCGGCACCTGTGTGCCGGCTGCCGGTGGACGGCCCTACCTGCCGGATGCCATCAAGGCCCTGGTGGCAGATGCGCCCCAACTGGAAGTGGAAACACTGAAATAGCCCCATCCACAATAGTAAATGCCGGTACTGCACATCGCGGTACCGGCATTTTGCATGTTAATGGTTGGCCTGCTGGAAGAGATATTCCACTTTATACATTTTCAGGTAAGGATCGTAAGCAGTAAGCGCTTTGTCGCTGTGGAACTGGGCTTCCAGGGCATAACGGAAACGGCTATTCGCAGCAAAGGCCGTCTCCAGGTTGTGCAGGGTCAGCTCCTGCAGCGGGCTTTGGGCATCTACACTAAAGTAGTACACCGTTTGCGGGCGGGCTATCTTTTCGCCCTGTACCAGCTTGTTGATGCTGTACAATGGGAACCCGGTGCTGTCCAGGAGGGTATACCGGTGTTTGCCTATCAGGCGGATACCAGCGGGTGTAGGAGTACGTTGCATCGTGAAGGACGATAACAGCACGATCATCGTCATGAATTGAATCTTGCGCATAAACAGTTTGACTTTTAATGTATACGGGCGCACACAGCAAAACGCCGTGGCAAAAAATAGAAACACAAATGCATGCTTCATCTCCGGAGGCATGCGCCAAAGGACTGGCTGCATACGGATGGTTGGTGATGTGAAATTAATGAATCAGTACGGATTAACAAAAGGCTGAAATTAGCCACTGTGGCGAATTCATACGTAGTGCATATGGTTGGTGCCGCAGGTACACAGCAGGGCCTGAATTATATGACGGAGGTCATAAAAATAACTTAAATTACAGGTGCTAAAATTCACCGCTCATGACAACACAAGAGATTGCCAACCGCCTGGTAACACTTTGTAGGAAAGGCGAGTTTGACACTGCACAAAAGGAATTGTTTTCCAAAGATGCGATCAGCATCGAACCTTATGAAACCCCTGATTTCGCCAAAGAGACAAAAGGGCTCGCGGCCATCGAAGCAAAAGGGAAGAAATGGGAGGAAAGCGTGGAAGCCACTTATGGCTACACTGTTTCCGATCCCATCGTGGCCGGCAATTCATTTGCCTGCACCCTGGGCATGGACATCAAAATGAAAGGGCACGACCGCATGGTAATGTCTGAGCTGTGCGTGTACAATGTAAAGGATGGTAAGATTGTATCCGAAGAATTTTTTATGTAATGACCCGCAGACGGTATTGAAAAGAGGGTGTAGTAAATGCTGCACCCTTTTTTGATGCGCCTTCCCGGATAAATAGTAACCTGTTCAGATCCTATGATCCGCAACTTATTTACCTTCACATTTCAATCAAGCTTCACCAACATGAAACTCCGCATCCTCGCAGCCTGTATGGCCCTGGTGGCCGGCACCGCCCAGGCCCAGCTGGCCCCGGCCGACAAGATCCAGACCAGCGCAGGCGCCCTCACGGTACAGCCCATTGTGCACGCCAGCCTGCTGCTCTCCGTCAAAGGCATTAACATCTATGCCGATCCCTCCGGCGATCCCGCCC